>NZ_JAXFPT010000027.1:0-85290 GCF_034179595.1 Clostridium sp. | reverse complement strand
GCTCAAATATTTTATATCCAGTACTGCAAAAAGTTGGTTTTTTAGTAAACCTCGTGTAATAATCTGTATACCTTCCGGTGTAACTGAAGTAGAAAAAAGAGCGGTTGAAGATGCAGCAAAACAGGCTGGTGCAGGTGTAGTTGAACTTATAGAAGAGCCTATGGCTGCAGCAATAGGTTCGGGGCTTCCTGTATCTGAACCTACAGGAAGTATGGTTGTGGATATTGGTGGAGGAACATCAGAAGTTGCTGTTATATCATTGGGTGATATAGTTACTGCCACATCCGAAAGAGTTGCTGGAGATAAATTTGATGAAGCTATAATTAAATACGTAAGATCTCAATATAAAATAATGATTGGAGAAAAGACAGCAGAACAAATAAAAATAGGAATAGGTTCAGCGGTTGATGGCTTAAGAAATGAAGAAATGATAATAAAAGGAAGAAATTTAGTTACAGGTTTACCTGATGAATTAAAATTAACTTCAGCTGAAATAACAAAAGCTCTTAAAGAACCTGTTAGATTAATTGTAGAATCTGTTAAATCAGTATTAGAAAAAACTCCTCCAGAAATATCAGCAGATATTATGGATAAAGGAATTCTTATGACTGGTGGGGGATCATTATTATATGGATTAGATAAGCTTATAGAATCAGAAACAGGAGTAACTGTAAATGTTGCGGAAAATTCAATTGAAGCTGTTGCTGAAGGTACAGGAGCAGTTTTAGCATATATTGATAAATTAGACAAAGTAGTAAATGATCAAGAAATTGTACTAGTTGAATAGAAAAAAGATACCATCAGAAAAGCTATGGATTAGCAACTGATGGTTTTTATTTTATAATGGAATTTCACCTTCATTATAATATTCATAATAAGCATGAATAATACCTTTGGATATTACTTTAGCCATACTTAAAATTAGAGAAAGTCTAATTGACCTAGTATAAAAAAGGTCAGCATTTTCATTAGAATCAATAATACCGACTATAGATTTAGTACCAACATCAGGTAATGATTTTCCTACACCTTTTCCAGGATGAATCGCAAAATCTCTAATATGAATTTCTCCGATAGAAGATTCTTTTCCTAGACATGCATCAATTCCAATTATATTAGCATTAGGATGTTTTTTATTTATAAGATTTAATTGTTTATCTATATTTAAAGCGTGTATAGGAGTATCAATTGAACCATATACAGGAAGAGAAAATTGATTTTCTTTTAATAAAGTACCCACTAATGGCCCTAAACAATCACCAATACACTTATCAGTACCTATACAAACTATTACTGTATTTTGACAAATAAAATCTTTAATAGCTTGTGAAATATAATAATAAGCAAGTGGGGATGTATGATGAACTCTTTTTTCCATATAAGTCACCTCCATATATAAAGTATATGGGTAGATATTTTTAAATAGAATAAATTGAATAAAAATATAATTTGTTGACAATATTTACTATAGGAGGTGTATTATGAAGAAATTATTTTTAACTATTCTATTAGCTATAATGACTTCACTTACAATATATTTTGTTGTGTTTTGGCAGCCTAAGGAATATGTTAATGAACCTTTAGAGGTAAAAGAAACAGAAATATCAGATATATTAAAACATGAAGATAATAGCAAAGAAAAAAATAAAAGTGATGTTAAAGAAAGTTTAAAAAAAGATGACATAAATAATAATTATTCAGAAAATATAAAAGATAATACTTATATAAATAAAGGGCATATACATAGTGTAGATAATATAGAAGATAAAGATTTAAATAGTAATTCAACTAATGAAAAGTTAGAACAAGAAAATTTAAATCAAAAAATATTTAATATAGAAAAAGAGCAGATAATAGATAAGCTTAGCTTAAAAGAAAAAGTAAAGTTGCTTTCTATAGCTAAAAAGATATCTGTTGTAGATGCTGAAAAGATAAAAAATAACTTAAATAAAAATGGAGAAGAGGGAGTATTAGAAGTAGCTAGAGTTTTAAAATATAGATTACAAGCTGAAGATTATGATATTGTTAAAGAGATCTTATCTCCATATATAAATATAAAATTTATTGAAAGTATAATTTAAAAATAAATTAATTATAGAGAAAAAAAGAGAAAAACTTAGATTTTAAAAGTAAAATTAACATAATTTAATATTATGGTGCATTTTAGCGTTTGAAATAAACACTATATAAATATATACTAACTATTGTCGGTTGACCGAAAAGGAAAAACGACTTAAAACTTTAAAAAATATGGTGGAGTTCCCGAGTGGCCAAAGGGGGCAGACTGTAAATCTGTTGCTAGTTAGCTTCGAAGGTTCGAATCCTTCTTCCACCACCAAAAGCACTAAGAATGTTCTTAGTGCTTTTTATTTTGTTTAATAACTTTAATAAAATAAAGTAAAGACCAGATAGTGAAATTAATATATTATTTTATTTTATTTGTAAATAAAGAATATAATATATTAAAAAAAATTAAATAAAATGAATTAGTATAAATCTTAAATTTATATCAAAATTATTTTAAAGTAAGAAAACTAGAGGTATTAGATTGAGAAATTTATAATTAAAATTATAAACAAACTTAAAAATAATAAAAATATAGAATTTTCAGGCCAGTAAAAACTATTGACTATGAAAATACTATATGTTACAATTTTCAAAGAAATTCAAATAAAAAATATAGCTCTTATCAAGAGAGGTGGAGGGAAACGGCCCTATGAAGCCCAGCAACCTACATATAGTCTTTATATTGATTGTAAAGTGTGGTGCTAATTCCTGTAGTGTATTCTACAAGATAAGAAGATTAAGAACCGTAATCTCTTCTTATCGAAGAGTTTTTTTTATTGTCAAAATTTAAAGAATTTTAGGAGGAGAAGTGAACATGAGAAGATTATTTACATCAGAATCAGTTACTGAAGGACATCCAGATAAAATCTGTGACCAAATATCAGACTCAGTACTAGATGCAATATTAGAAAAGGATCCAAACGCTAGAGTTGCTTGCGAAACTTGCACAACAACAGGTATGGTTATGGTTATGGGAGAAATAACTACTAACTGCTATGTTGATATTCCTAAGGTTGTTAGAGAAACAATCAGAGAAATTGGATATGATAGAGCTAAATACGGATTTGACTGCGATACTTGCTCAGTTATGACTGCTATTGATGAACAATCATCAGATATAGCTATGGGAGTTGACGAAGCTCTTGAATCAAGACAAGGTCAAAAAGATGACGTTGAAGCAGTAGGTGCTGGAGACCAAGGTATGATGTTTGGTTATGCAACTAATGAAACTGAAGAATTTATGCCAGCTCCAGTAGCTATGGCTCATAGATTATCAAGAAGATTAACAGAAGTAAGAAAGAATGGTACATTAGAATACTTAAGACCAGACGGAAAAACTCAAGTTACAGTTGAATATGAAAATGATAAGCCAAAGAGAATAGATGCTATAGTTATATCAACTCAACACGATGAAAAAGTAACTTTAGAACAAATTCAAGAAGATTTAAGAAAACACGTTATCGATTATGTAATTCCAGCTGAATTATTAGATGAAAATACTAAATATTACATAAACCCAACAGGAAGATTCGTTGTTGGTGGACCACAAGGAGATAGTGGATTAACAGGAAGAAAGATAATTGTTGATACATACGGCGGAATGGGAAGACACGGTGGTGGAGCATTCTCAGGAAAAGACCCAACTAAGGTTGATAGATCAGCAGCTTATGCAGCAAGATGGGTTGCTAAGAATTTAGTAGCAGCAGGTGTTGCAGATAAATTAGAAATACAATTAGCTTATGCAATTGGTGTTGCAAAACCAGTATCAATCCAAATAGATACATTTGGAACTGGAAAAGTTGATGAAGCTACTTTAGTTGATATAGTAGAAAAAGTATTTGACTTAAGACCAGGTGCTATAATAAGAGATCTTGATCTTAGAAGACCAATATACAAGCAAACAGCTGCTTATGGACACTTCGGTAGAACAGATGTTAACTTACCATGGGAACAATTAAATAAAGTAGAAGAAATTAAAGCTTTATTATAATAAAGAGATAAATAATAAAAAAAGAACACCTTGTATAAGGTGTTCTTTTTTATTAGATAGATAATTAGATTTCGATTTAAAATATGATCATTTAATATTAGAATTTAAGAAAATAATATTTTTAAAAATTACATAAAATATCATTAAATTTAACATTTATCTATATTTAGGTTTAATTATTTAATGCAATTTATTATAACTTAAAAAATTTTTTTATTAAATTATGGCTATGGAGAAAAAATATTTTAAATATTTTTGAATGAATTTGAATGAATATAAATTAAATTGATTGACTTTGGATGAAAAATAGTATATTATATGGGTAAAGGAGTGGTGAAAATGTTATCAGAAGAGAGATTCGAGATAATATTGGAAATTCTTAAAAAAAATAATACAGTCACAGTAGCAGAACTTGTTAATGAGTTAAATACATCTGAATCTACTATTAGAAGAGATTTAAATTATCTAGATAAGCAGAAAAAATTAAAAAAGATTCATGGTGGAGCTAAAGCTTTAAAAACTATTTATGATACAAGAGATTATGAAGTAGAAATAAGGCAATCTCTTAACGTTGAGGATAAGTTAAAGATAGCAAGATATGCAGCTAAGCTTATAGAAGAAAATGATTGTGTTTATATAGATGCAGGTACCACTACTGAGCTGATGATAGATTATATAGATAAAACTAATGTAGTCTATGTTACAAATGGAATTACACATGCTAAAAAATTAATTGAAAAAAAGTGTGATGTCCATATTGTAGGTGGAGAAATCAGATTACCTACAGAAGCTATTGTTGGTATAGAAGCTATAAATAGTTTAAAGAAATATAATTTTACTAAAGGCTTTTTTGGTACAAATGGAATTCATAAAGATTCTGGATTTACAACTCCAGATATAAGAGAAGCATTAGTAAAGCAAGAAGCTTTTAATAAAAGTAATGAAGCTTACATATTAGCAGATAGTTCAAAATTTAATCATATATCAGCTATAACATTTGCAGATATAGATAAAGCTATGGTAATAACTACAAAATTACAAGATAAAGAAATAAAAGATTATACAGAGGTTATGGAGGTTGATAAAGAATGATATATACAATGACATTTAACCCTTCATTAGATTATATAGTAAAGGTTAAAGATTTTAATTTAGGAGAAGTAAATAGAACCTATGCAGAAGAAATTTATGCTGGAGGAAAAGGTATAAATGTATCAACAGTACTTGGAAACTTAGGTATAGAAAATAAAGCTTTTGGTTTTATAGCTGGATTTACTGGTGATGAAATAGAGAAAAGAGTAATAAAGTCAGGTTGTACTGCTGATTTTATAAGACTTAAAGATGGAAATTCAAGAATAAATGTAAAACTTAAAAGCAATGAAGAAACTGAAATAAATGCTCAAGGGCCTGTTATAGATAAAGAATCTATAGATAGTTTATATAAAAAATTAGACCAATTAAAAGAAGGAGATATATTAGTTTTAGCAGGTAGTATACCAAATACATTACCAGAAGATATGTATGAAAAAATTATTAGTTATTTAAGTAATAAGGGTATTAAATTTATAGTTGATGCAACTAAGAATTTACTTGTTAATGTACTTAAATATCATCCATTTTTAATAAAGCCAAATAATCATGAACTTGAAGAAATATTCAATGTTAAGTTAAATGGAGAAGAAGATATAATAAAGTATGCTAAAAAGCTTCAAGATATGGGTGCTTTAAATGTTTTAATATCATTAGCTGGAGATGGTGCAATACTACTTACAGAAGATGGTCAAATATTAAAAAATAAAGCTCCAAAAGGAGAGGTTAAAAACTCAGTTGGTGCTGGAGACTCAATGGTTGCAGGTTTTACAGCAGGATATATTAAAGAGAAAGATTATAGATATGCACTAAAGCTTGGAATAGCAACTGGAAGTGCAAGTGCTTTCTCAGAAGATTTAGCAACAAAGGAAAAAATAGAAGAGATATTTAACAACTTAAGTTAGAATCTGAATTTAGGAGGTATAATTATGCGTATAGTTGATCTTTTAAATATGCAAGGTATTGAGTTAGATTTAAAAGTAAGTAATAAGTCAGAAGCTATAGATAAAATAGTTGATCTTATGGACAAGACAGGGAATTTAAATGATAAAGAAGAGTATAAAAAAGCTATACTTGCTAGAGAAGAATTAAGTACAACTGGTATTGGTGATGGAATTGCAATTCCTCATGGTAAGACTAAGGCAGTAAAGAAGGCAGGGTTAGCTGCAGCAGTTTGTAAAGATGGTGTAGATTATGATGCATTAGATGGTGCGCCAGTATATCTGTTCTTTATGATAGCAGTTCCTGATAATAGTGATAATTTACATTTAGAAGTATTAGCTAGACTTTCTACAATATTAATGGATGAAGAGTTTAGAAAAAAATTAATTGCATGTACAGATAAAAAAGAATTTTTAAGATTAATAGATGAAAAAGAAAGTGAAAAGTTCCCAGATGAGCCAAAGGAAGAAAGTAATTCTAAGAGTGGAAGTTATAGAGTTTTAGCAGTTACTGCATGTCCTACAGGTATAGCTCATACTTATATGGCAGCAGAAGCTTTAGAAGAAAAAGCTAAAGAAATGGGAGTTTCTATTAAAGTTGAAACTAATGGTTCTGGAGGAGCTAAAAATGTTTTAACTAAAGAAGAAATAGAAAATGCCGAATGTATAATAATTGCTGCAGATAAAAATGTGGAAATGAAGAGATTTGATGGCAAGCGATTAATAAAAACTAAAGTAGCAAACGGAATTCATAAGTCACAAGAACTTATTGAAGAAGCTATTAGTGGAAAAGCTCCAATATATCATGCTGATGGGCCAAGTGAAAAATCTTCAGATGAAGAAATAGAAAAAGAAGGAATTGGGCATCAAATATATAAGCACTTAATGAATGGTGTATCACACATGTTACCATTTGTTATAGGTGGAGGTATACTTATTGCGTTAGCATTCTTATTTGATGATTATAGTTTAAATCCTTCAAATTTTGGTTCTAATACACCATTTGCTGCATTCTTAAAAACTATTGGTGATACATCATTTGGATTTATGTTACCAGTTTTAGCAGGATTTATTGCAATGAGTATTGGTGATAGACCAGCACTTGCAGTAGGTTTTGTTGGTGGTATGCTTGCAAAAGAAGGCGGTTCAGGATTTATAGGCGCATTATTCGCTGGATTTATAGCTGGATATTTAGTTGTTCTTTTAAAGAAAATCTTTAGCAAATTACCAGAAAGTTTAGATGGTTTAAAACCGGTTTTATTATATCCATTCTTTGGTATATTATTGATTGGTGCTATTATAATATTTGTAGTAAATCCACCAGTAGGAGCATTTAATACAGCATTAACTGTTGGTTTAAACTCAATGGGTGAAAGTAGTAAGGTATTACTTGGTATAATACTTGGTGCAATGATGGCAATAGATATGGGTGGTCCTATTAATAAAGCAGCATATGTATTTGGTACAGCAGGTCTTGCAAGTGGTCAATATGATATGATGGCTGCAGTTATGATAGGCGGTATGGTTCCACCACTTTCAATAGCTTTATGTACTACATTCTTTAAGAATAGATTTACTAAAAAAGAAAGACAATCAGGTCTTACAAATTATATAATGGGATTATCATTTATAACAGAAGGTGCAATACCATTTGCTGCATCAGATCCACTTAGAGTAATACCAGCCTGTGCTATTGGATCAGCAGTAGCAGGAGGACTTTCAATGTTCTTTAGATGCACACTTAGAGCACCACATGGAGGTATTTTTGTAGTACCTGTTATAGGAAATCCATTATGGTTCTTAGTATCATTAGCTATAGGTGCATTAGTGGGTATGATTTTACTTGCTATATTTAAAAAGCCAATAAAAGAAGCTAAATAAATAGAAGATTATAATAAAAGTGTCGACTAGATCGGCACTTTTTTTTATATGTACTTTTATATAAATTAGTTTTAATAAGTAAATGATTTATGTGATATTAGTATTATATTTAAATAGTAAAAAATTGGTAAGAAAACCTTTACTTTTTTACTAATATAAATTATAATGATTTTAGAAAACGTTATCTAACGTATTATGGAGGTAAACATGGGTATTTTAATAAATGAAAAACAGAATGTTTTCGGAATAATGACTAAGAAAACTTCTTATATATTTGGAGTAGATAATAATGGATTATTAAGACATTTATACTGGGGAAAAAGAATCAATAATATAAATGATTTTGTTATGGATGAGCTTGTAGAAGTTTCATCAAATGATCCAGTATTTGAAATAACTAAAGAAGAGTTTCCAGTATATGGTGGTCTTAGATATAAAGAAGTATGTTTAAAAGCTGAATTTTATGACAAGGGTAGAGAAATAGTATATAAATATCTAGGATATGATATTTTAGAAAATGAACTTATTATAAAATTAGTAGATGATTATTATAAATTAAATATAAATTTACACTATAAAGTTTATGAAGAATATGATCTTATAGAAAGATGGACAACTTTAGAAAATAATAGTGAACATGATATAAAAATAGAAAGATTATATAGTGCACAATTCCACATACCATATGAAGGATTAAATTTCTCAAGTGTACATGGACATTGGGGTGCAGAACAACAAAGATTTGTTCAAAAAGTTAATTATGGAAAAATATATGTAGAAAATAGAAGAGGAATTTCAACACATAACCATAATCCATACTTTATATTAGATAAGGATGCTAATGAAACAAGTGGAGAAGTATACTTTGGAGCATTTAAATTAAGTGGTAATTTTAGTGGTATAGTAGAACAAACACAATATGGAGAAACTTTAGTTCAATTCGGAATAAATCCACATGATTTTGAATTTAATTTAAAGTCAAAAGAAAGTTTTAAAACACCATCTATATTAGCTGGATATAGTGCTACTGGGTTTGAAACTATGAGCCATAATTTCCACAATTTTGCTAAGGATAATGTTTTAAGAAAAGGTTTAAGACCTGTACTTTATAATTCATGGGAAGCTACTGAATTTAAGGTTAATTGTGATGAACAAATAAAGCTAGCTAAAAAGGCTAAAGATATAGGCGTTGAATTATTTGTAGTAGACGATGGATGGTTTGGAGAAAGAGATAGCATAAACAATGGTCTTGGTGATTGGTATGTTAATAGAAAAAAATTCCCAAATGATTTAAATCCTTTGATAGAAGAAGTTAAAAATAATGGAATGAAGTTTGGTATTTGGTTAGAGCCAGAAATGGTAAATCCTTTATCACAACTTTATAAAGAACACCCAGATTGGATATATCATTTTGAAAATAGACCAACTGATACATCAAGAGGACAATATGTTTTAAATATAACTAAAGAAGAAGTTAAAGAATTTGTATTTAATACATTAGATGAATTACTTTCAAAATACGATATAGATTATATAAAATGGGATGCTAATAGACCAATATCACAAAGTGGAGTAGATAAATCTATCTGGTATAATCATATAATGGCTCTATATGATATAGTTAATAGATTAAAAGTAAAACATGAAGATGTTTTATTTGAAGCTTGTGCATCAGGTGGTGGAAGAATAGATTATGGTATTTTAGGAATATTTGATGATTTTTGGACTAGTGATAACACAGATGCATTAGATAGATTAACAGTACAAGAATCATATTCATATATATATCCTATTAAAGCTATGAGAGCATGGGTTACAGATTGCCCTAATTTCTTATCAAATAGAAATATACCTTTAAGATTTAGATATCATAGTGCTATGATGGGTACATTAGGAATTGGTTCTAATATACTAAAATTTAATGATGAAGAAATAGAAATGTCTAAGAAACTTATAGAAGAATATAAGGAAATTAGAGATGTCATACAAGAAGGAGATTTCTATAGATTAGAAAATACATCAAAAAATAAATATCATCTATATCAATACAATAAAGAAGATAGAACTATTTTATTTGCATTCTTACCTCAAAGTGAAATTGGACATAGAGGTACTTTAGTGAAATTAAGAGGATTAGAAGAAGATACTATGTATGCAGCAAATATAAGAGGAAAAGAAATAATAAAAAGTGGTGCATATCTTATGAATCATGGAGTAGAAATTAAATTAAATGGTGACTATGACAGTGAAATAGTTGTATTTAATAGAATATAATTATAATAGTGTAAGGATAGTTAATGTTTTTAACTATCCTTATTATTTTTCTAAAAATTTTCGACACTTAGTCTATTTTACTAAAAATCTTTCAAGAAAATTATTTAATTTTACTAAAAATTATTGTAAAACGTTTTCTAATGTGATAACATTTAAACATAGCTTATGAAAACAATTTCAAAAGGATTTGTTTTAATAATGGGAGGATAAAAATATGGAATTATCATTTAAACAAAAATATTCTTTTGGTGTGGGAGCATTAGGAAAGGATTTATGTTATTCAATAGTATCTTATTATCTAATGATTTACTTTACAGATTTAGTTGGATTAACACCAGCTTTTGTTGGAAGTTTATTTTTAGTTGCTAGATTATGGGATGCAGTTAATGACCCAATGATGGGAATGATTGTCGATAATACAAGAACGAGATGGGGAAAATTTAGACCTTGGATTTTAATCGGAGCAGTAATAAATGGAATTATATTAGTATTTTTATTTAAAAATCCAGATACTTTAAGTAGTAGTTCAAAGTATGTGTATTATTCAATAATGTACATAGTATGGGGAATGACTTATACAATAATAGATATACCTTATTGGTCAATGCTACCTTCATTAAGTAGAACTAATGAAGAAAGAGCTCAAATGTCAGTTATACCAAGAATATTTGCTAGTTGTGCATGGTTAATAATGGGAACTTTCGGCCTTGCTTTTATAGATAAACTAGGAAATGATAATAAAGGTAAAGGTTATGAATACCTTGCAATGGTAGTAGCTATAGTATTTATAATAACTGCAATTATAACCGTTGTAAACGTTAAAGATAGAAGTGGGAAATTGTAGAGTCTAACAAAAAACATGAAAAAACAACTATAAAGAAAGCATTTAGAGTAATAAAACAAAACGATCAACTTGCAATTTTTATAGGTGTAGTACTTGCGTATAAGTTAGTTGCTCAACTATTAGGTGGTATATTTGTACCTCAAAATGCTCCAATCATAGCATTATCAGGAATACTTATTAAATTAGGTTCAGGATTTACATTAGGAGCTACAACTGTTATGCTTGCAGATGTTATATATTATGGTGAAGTTAAATTTGGATCAAGAAACGAAAGTGTAATTGCATCATTCCAAACATTATTAGTAAAAGTAGCTTCAGCTGTTGCAGGATGGTTAATAGGTGTTGGATTAACAATTGTAGGATATGTTCCAAATGTAACACAAACAGCAGGTACAGTATTTGGTATGAGAGTAATTATGATAGTAGTACCTTCAGTAATAACAATTTTAGGATTCATCATTTATTCTAAGGGTTATAAATTACAAGGTGAATATCAAGAAAAGATAATGGAAGAATTAAATAATAAGAGAAAATATGAAGAATTAAATGCTGAAATTGATAAAGATATAATAACAACATAATATCAAAATTTGAGAATATCAAAAACTTCTGCAGTTAAGTAGTAGAAAAAATCAGATTAACTAATTTTATAAAAAAGCACTGAAAATTTAGTGCTTTTTTATTTAGTTAAAAAATTTTTAAAAATATATAAAATTTTAGTAAAAATTTATTGTAAAACGTTTTCTAATATGTTATTATTTATTTATGGGTATGAAAACAATTTCAAAAAGGGTTAGGTTTATAAGGGGAGGAAATGAATATGGAATTGTCATTTAAACAAAAATATTCTTTTGGTATTGGAGCATTAGGTAAAGATTTATGTTATGCAATAGTATCTAGTTATCTAATGATCTACTTTACAGACTTAGTTGGATTAGCACCAGCATTTGTTGGTAGTTTATTCTTAGTTGCTAGATTGTGGGATGCAGTTAATGACCCGATGATGGGGATAATTGTTGATAACACAAGAACAAAATGGGGGAAATTTAGACCTTGGATTTTAATTGGAACAGTAATAAATGCAGTTGTATTAATGTTTTTATTTAAAAATCCAAATAGCTTAAGTCAAAGTTCAATATATGTATATTACTCAATAATGTATTTATTATGGGGAATGACTTATACAATAATGGATATACCTTACTGGTCAATGCTACCTTCTTTAAGTAGAACTAACGAGGAAAGAGCTCAAATGTCAGTTATACCAAGAATATTTGCTAGTTTTGCAGGTTTAATAATGGGAGCTTTTGGTCTTGCTGTTGTAAATAAATTAGGAAATGGTGACCAAGCTAAAGGTTATGAAGCTTTCGCAATAGTAATAGCAGTCATATTTATATTAACTTCAATTATAACTGTTGTAAACGTTAAAGATAGAAGCTGTGAGGTTATAGAGACAAATAAAAAACCAGAAAAGACAGGTTTAAAGAAAACATTTAAAATAATAAAAGAAAATGATCAGCTTTTAGTATTCATAGGTGTAGTACTTGCATACAACTTAGTTTCTCAATTATCAGGTGGTATGGCAATTTATTACTTCAAGTATGTTGTTGGAAACGAAAATATGTATCCAGTATTTACAGCTTTTGCAGGAATAGCTGAAATGGGAGCACTTATGTTATTCCCACTATTCTCAAAGAGAATGAGTAAAAAGAATGTATTTAGATTAGCATGTTATTTACCAGCAGTAGGATTATTAGTATTATTACTAGGTGGAATATTTATACCTCAAAGCGCACCTATCATAGCATTATCAGGAATACTTATTAAATTAGGTTCAGGATTCACATTAGGAGCTACAACTGTTATGCTTGCTGATGTTATAGATTACGGTGAAGTTAAATTTGGAACAAGAAATGAAAGTGTAATTGCATCATTCCAAACATTATTAGTAAAAACAGCTTCAGCTGTTTCAGGATGGTTAATAGGTGTTGGATTAACAATTGTAGGATATATGCCAAATGTAACACAAACAGCAGGAACAATTTTAGGTATGAGAATACTTATGGTAGTAGTACCTTCAGTAATAACAATTTTAGGATTTATCATTTATGCTAAGGGATATAAATTACAAGGCGAATATCAAGAAAAGATAATGGAAGAATTAAATAAAAAGAGAAGTTCTGAAGAATCAGACGTTGATGCTGATATAATAACAGCATAATTTAAAATGATAAGTTAAAGAGTTAAATTTTAAGATTTAACTCTTTAATTATAAATAAATTCAATATTAATAGTAGTTAGGAGATATAGAAATGTATTTAGGAGTAGATTATTATCCAGAACAATGGAATGAAGATTTAATAGAAAGTGATTTAGATAATATAATTGAATTAGGTAGTAATGTCATAAGAATTGGAGAATTTGCTTGGCACATAATGGAGCCAGTTGAAGGTAGATTTGATTTTTCATACTTTGATAAAGTTATAAATAAGGCAAAAGAAAAAAATCTTAAAGTTATATTTGGTACACCTACAGCAACTATGCCAGCATGGCTTGCAAAAAAATATCCTGAAGTATTATCTGAGTTTGAAGATGGTACAAAGAGAGAATTTGGTGGAAGAAGACAGTATTGTTTTAATAGTAAAACATATTATAAGTATTCAGAAAGTATAATAAGAGAATTAGCAAGTCACTATAAAGATGAAGAAGGAATAGTTGCTTGGCAAATAGATAATGAATTTGGACATGAAGGTAGTGATGAATGCTTCTGTGATGAATGTAAAAAAGGCTTTAGAGAATATCTAAAAGAGCAATATAAGGATATTGATGAATTAAATGAAAAATGGGGAACTACATTCTGGTCACAACAATATAATGATTTTGACGAAATTCCGCTTCCAAAGAAAACTATAACTACTCATAACCCAGCATTAAGAATGGAATGGGAAAGATTTAGAAGTGTAAGTATAGAAAAGTATGCAAAATTCCAAGTTGAATTACTTAAAGAAATATTAGGAGAAGATTCAGTTATAATGCATGATTTCTCAGGTGGACTTTTTGACAAGCACTTTGATGGATCTAAAGTAGCAAAACATTTAGATGTAGTTGCATATAACAATTATCCAGTTTGGGGCGGACAAAGAGAACCTATACCAGCACATGAAATAGCATGTGGATTAGATTTTAATAGAGGATTAAAAGGTAAAAACTTCTGGATAACAGAAGCTATAATGGGAGCTCAAGGACATGATGTTATAGGATATCTTCCAAGACCAAACCAAGCTAAAATGTGGTCATACCAAGGTATTGCACATGGATGTAGTTCACTTATGTATTTTAGATATAGAGGGGCAACTAAGGGTGCAGAACAATACTGCTATGGAATAATTGATCAAGATAATGTAAAGAGAAGAAAATTCTATGAAGTTAAATCTTTCTTTGAAGATATTAAAAAATATGAAGATATAATAAATAGCGAAATAAAATCTGATATAGCAGTAGTTTATGATTATGAATCTATGGCATCATTTAGAATACAAAGACAAAGCTTTGTTATGGATTGCAAAAAAGAATTATATAGATTATATAGACCATTTTATGAGAAGAATTTAAATATTGATGTTATTCCATCAGATAGAGATTTTGATAACTATAAGGTTCTTTTAGTTCCAACTATGATTGTTTATAAAAAAGATGTACAAGATAGAATAATTAAGTTTGTTGAAAATGGTGGAACTGTTGTATTTACATTTAGAACTGCAGTTAAAGATTACTATAATAATTTAACTTTAAATGAGCTTAATCCTACTTTCTATACAGAATTAATTGGTGGTTTTGTTGAAGAGATTGAATCATTACAAGAAGGTCAAAGTGTAAATATAGCTGGAGAAGGAAAATATTCAAATGTTAATGGAACTGGTGAAGTATTTAGAGATATGCTAAAAACTACAACAGCTAAAACATTATTTAAGTATGAAGATGAATTCTTCAATGATTTATCAGCTATAACAGTCAATGAATATGGTAAAGGAAAAGCATATTATATAGGAACTGCAATAGACGATAATACTATGGATATTATAGCTTCTGATATATTAAAGGATAATCAAATTGAATATATAGATAGTGATTTTGGAGTAGAAATTGTACAAAGAGTACATGAAGATAAAAAGTATTACTTCATTATGAATCATAATGGTAAAAAAGCTAAAGGCTTAGGAATAGAATTAATGCCTTATGAAAGTAAAATAATAAGTGCAGAAGAACTTTTATAAGTTAAATTCTAAACTTAATTAAAAACTATATTATTTAAAGAGGACTTTTCAATAAAAAGAAAAGTCCTCTTTTAAATTTAATGCTTATTTATAGGAAATCAGATTTAGGATATTCTAAAATTTACTTTTTTATAAATATATGATATCTACATAAATTTAAGGATTAGTTTTAAGATATATATAAACTAAAAATTTAACCTTCTATGATATAATTATGATACAAGAAAACAGAAAATAATTAGATAAGATTTGGAGAGATGCTATGGAAACTATTATTGGTTTTGTTGAGGATGTTGTTTTTAGAAGCGACGATACTGGCTATACAGTTTCAAAGATAAATGTAAATAAGGAGACAATTACAGCAGTTGGAGTGGTTCCTTTTATAAAAGATGGTCAAAATGTGAAGATAAAAGGAAATTGGATTGTTCATAAACAATTTGGACAACAATTTAAAATAGAAGAATTTGAAGAAATACTACCTACATCAGTTGAGGCAATAGAAAAGTATTTAAGTGCAGGTATAATATACGGAATAGGACCTATAACTGCAAAGAAAATAGTAGCTCATTTTGGTGAAGAGACATTTGATATTATGGAAAATAATATTGAAAGACTTATGGAAGTTGAAGGCATAGGTAAGAAAAAGTTTAGAATAATATATGAATCTTATATAGAACAAAAAGATTTAAAAGATATAATAATGTTTTTCCAAGCTCATGGAGTTAGCAATAATCAATGTTTAAAGATATATAAAAAGTTTGGACCAAGTGCTAAGGATATAGTTTCAGATAACCCTTATATATTATGCAAAGAAATATCAGGTATAGGATTTAAGACAGCAGATAAAATAGCTATGAGCTTAGGAATAGAAGCAGAATCTCCATTTAGAATAAAAAGCGGTATAGAGTATGTTATAAATGGATTTTGTGCAGCTGGAAATACATATATGCCAAAAGATAAGCTTATATCTTCTGCTTGTGAAACATTAGTTGTAGATCCTAAGATTGTAGAAGAAAACATTTATAATGCAGTTTTAGAAGGAAGAATTATATCAGAAAATATAGATGGTAAAGAAGCTGTATTTACACTTCCTTATTATTATTGTGAACTTGGTATAACAAATAAAATAATAACTTTAGGAATAGAAAAATTTCAAACTATAAATACAGATGTACCTTATGAGATAGAATTATTTGAAAAAAAGTATGATATAAAACTTGCTGAATCTCAAAAAGAAGCAATACTTGCAGCATTTTCAGAAGGAATAGAAATAATAACAGGTGGTCCTGGAACAGGTAAAACAACAATAATAAAATGTATTATCGATATATATGAAAAAAATGGAATGAAGGTTCTACTTGGTGCACCAACAGGTAGAGCTGCAAAGCGTATGAGTGAATCTACAGGAAGAGAAGCTAAAACTATACATAGGTTATTAGATATGGGTGTTTCAAGTGATGAAGATGATAAATCATTATTTGGTAAGGGTGAATCAGAACCATTAGAAGCAGATGTTGTAATAATAGATGAGGCATCAATGATTGATGTATTATTAATGCATAATTTATTAAAGGCAATAAAACTTGGTACAAGAATAATAATAGTTGGAGATGTTGATCAATTACCATCAGTAGGACCTGGAAATGTTCTTAAGGATCTAATAAATAGCTCTTTAATTAAGGTTGTTAGATTAAAAGAAATATTTAGGCAAGGTGCAGAAAGTCTAATTACAGTTAATGCGCATAGAATTAATAGTGGTGAAATGCCTTATCTTAATAAAAAGGGAAATGATTTTTATTTTATAAAAGAAGATGATACAGATAGTATAATGACAACCATAATAGATTTAATAAATAGGAGATTGCCAAAATTCAACACAGATTGGGATAAGCTAAGGGATATACAAGTACTTACGCCTATGAGAAAAGGAACACTTGGAGTTTTAAATATGAATGAACGTATTCAAGAAGTATTAAATCCTCCTGAATCTTATAAAAAAGAAAAAAAGGTAAAGGAAATGGTGTTTAGAGAAGGGGATAAAGTTATGCAAACTAAAAATAACTATTCTCTTAAATGGACCAGGATTTCAGGTGAAGGTGATGATAAAGGCGTTGGAGTATTTAATGGAGATATGGGTTTTATAGAAAGTATAGATGAGGAGGCAAAAATAGTAACTGTCATATTTGATGATGAGAGAAAGGTTAAATATGATTACGTTTATTTAGACGAACTAGAACTTGCTTATGCAATAACAATTCATAAAAGCCAAGGAAGTGAGTTTAAAGTAATTATAATTCCAGCATTTATGGGTTCACCATTTCTTATGAATAGAAATCTTCTATATACAGGGATAACAAGGGCTAAGAAGTTAGTAGTTGTTGTTGGAATGCCTAAGGCACTTAAATATATGGTTAGCAATACTAAAAGTATGGACAGATATTCATCATTACAATATAGAATAAAGGATATTATACAAAGTGATATTATAGATGACTAGATTTAGGAGTTGGTTATTTGATTAATTCAGCTAGTAAAAAATTAAGTTATTTAGAAAAAACGATAAAAAATTATCTAGAAGATGAAGAAGAAATTTTGATGATTTTAGGAAAACCACTTCAAAGCAATAAAGTACTTTATGGTTTAATTAAAGATATTATATGTAATAAACAAGGAAATGTATTATATATCTGGGGAAATTCTAATGTTGATAAAAGATTAATTTCTTATATAGGAAGAAAAGAACATAAATATTGGGCATATACGAAAGAAGATATATTAGATAAAAGGCTTGTATTTATGAATTATGATTATATATATAACATAAATAGAAAGTATGACTTTATAATACTAGATGATATAACATCATATTTAAACTTATCAGAAGAAAATTTTCGTGGAGTATGTGAAAAATTAAAAAAATATTCTGATAAGATAATAATATATTCTCCAATAAATTACGATAAGTATAATAATATTATAGCTATAAGAGAAAATGATATGATTATAGAACCTAGAGTTATTACAACTAGAATAGATTTAAAAAAAGATATTCCTTATTTTCTGTATGAATATATATTATGGTATAGAAACAACAATAAAAATGTTATAACGTATGTGCCTAATAAAGAAGATATAAATACGGTATATGATTACTACAAAAATATAATTAATTTAGATGGGGTTAAATTAATTAAATCTACTGATTATAAATTTAAAAGTAATGTATTTAATATTAAAGATAAGTCAATATTTCTAATAACAAATAATATAGGAGAAGTATTAAAAACTCCAAATGTAGATGGAATAATTGTATTATCAGCTGACAATAAACAGATAAATTATAAAAAAATATTGTTTATGTGTAGTAAGGTCTGTGTAAAACATAATGAGTTTGCAGAAGTTATTTTAGTTTGCAATGAAGAAACAGATAATATAGAAGAGGCAAGAAAAATAACTAGGAGTTTTAATAAAAATATATGGGAAGGAAACTACTTGAGTTATTAGATTATTTAAAAGAAAGCATATTACAAATACTATTTCCTTGTCCATCAACTTGTATAGTATGTGAAATAGAAGAGGAAGAGGGTATATGTAAAAATTGCCTAAAAACAATAAAGCTTTGCACCGAAGATGAATGTTATGGATATTATAAAGGAGCTCTTAAAGAGTTGATTCATTTATTTAAATTTAAAAAAGATTTTTTAGCTGGTGAGATATTAGCAAATATGTTAGAAGAAAAGCTAGTTAATATTGATAAAGAATATATTTTAACATATATACCGATAAGTAAAAAATCAAAAAAGATAAGAGGGTTTAATCAATGTGAATATATAGCTAAAATCCTTTCTAAGAATCTAGGACTAAGATATATGGAAACATTAATTAAAGCAAAAGAAACAAAGATTCAAAAAGAATTAAGTAGAAGTGAAAGATTAGAAAATGTAAAAGGTTCTTTTTGTATAAAAAATAATTGTGATATAAAAGGTAAGAAATTTATATTGATTGATGATGTAATGACATCAGGAGCAACAATAAATGAGGGTATAAAAACTTTAAAAGAAAATGGTGCAAATGAAATAAAGATATTGACTATTGCTAAAAGTCGTATATAATATTAATGTGAAGTTAGGTCTGTGGTTGAAAGTCGATGCTAGTCGCAGGCAAAGCGATCCACGTAAGCTAGGCAAAGATTCTAGTGAGCATGGTGCGGTATAGAAGTAAGTCCTACCAAGTTTAAACTTGAGAGTGTTAGTAGTGAGAGGTTAATTCCGGGTAGCGAAAGCTCCAGTAGGCGAGTGTGGGGGCAAAAACCAGGTCAGCTAACTTTATAAAAAAAGCACTAAGTTTTTAGTGCTTTTTTTATATTTAAATTAAATATGCAATGAAAATTACCTATAAACACCATAATTACCTTGTATTTTCATAATAAGAGGTTTAAAATATAATTGTAAATATAAATTATATTTGAGATGTTCTAAGTTTATCTTAGAAAATGAGAGGAGCTGGAAGTATGAAGGTAACATTAATAACAAAAAATATTGAATTAACTCCTGCTTTAAAAGATATGGTAGAAAAAAAGGTATCAAAACTTGATAAGTATTTTGAAGGAAATGTAGAAGCAAAAGCAACATTAACAGTGCAAAAGAATAGACACAAAGTTGAAGTTGTAATTCCATTTAATGGAGTATTGCTTAGAGCAGAAGAAATAACAGATGATATGTATAAATCAATAGATAGGGTAGAAGAAAAATTAGAAAGACAAATTAGAAAACAAAAAACTAAGCTTTCTAAAAGAATAAATAATCAATTAAAGTTCTCAGAAATTGCAACTGATAACTTTGATGAAGATTATGAAGGGGAATTAGTAAAGACAAAGAAATTTGCAGTTAAGCCTATGAATGTTGATGAAGCAATTCTTCAAATGGAACTTATAGGACATAACTTCTTTGTTTATAAAGATGCAGATACAAATAATGTAAGTGTATTATATAAAAGAAAAGATGGAAACTATGGTTTATTAGAACCTGAATATGTTTAAACATTAAAATTATATAATTAAGAAATTTTACTCCATAAAGTAATGAATTTTCATATACTTTATGGAGTTTTTAAGTTAAAGTATGAATAAATTCAATAAAAATATGATAAAGTTGAAATATATTATTTATAAATGGTATAATTTATAAAAGTATACTAAGATATAAGAAAAAAATGCTTATTAAATTTTGGGCGTTTGGAAGGATGAAAATATGGGAATGTTTAAAGCTTTATTTGGAACGTATAGCGAAAGAGAAGTTAAGAGGATAAAGCCATTAGTTGATAAAATTGAAAATCTAGAATCAACTATGGAAAAACTAAGCGATGAAGAATTAAAGGGTAAAACTGAAGAGTTTAAAGAAAGATATAAAAATGGTGAAACCTTAGATGATTTACTAGTAGAAGCATTTGCTGTTGTAAGAGAAGCTTCATGGAGAGTATTAAAGATGAAGCATTATAGAGAGCAATTGATAGGTGGAATTGTCCTTCATCAAGGAAGAATAGCTGAAATGAAAACTGGTGAAGGTAAAACATTAGTTGCTACATTACCAGCATACTTAAATGCTTTATCAGGTAAAGGGGTTCACGTAATAACAGTTAATGATTACTTAGCTGCAAGAGATAGAGATTGGATGAATAATATTTATGAGTTCTTAGGACTTAAAACAGATGTTATAGTTCATGATTTAAATAATGATCAAAGAAGAGAAGCATATAATGCTGATATAACTTATGGAACAAATAACGAATTTGGATTTGACTATTTAAGAGATAACATGGTCGTATATAAGGAAGAAAGAGTTCAAAGAGAATTAAACTTTGTTATAGTCGATGAAGTTGACTCAATTTTAATAGATGAAGCTAGAACTCCACTTATAATTTCAGGTGCTGGAGAAAAATCAACAGAATTTTATAAAGTTGCAGATTATTTTGTTAAGACATTAATTGAAGAAGAAGATTATACAATTGATGAAAAAGCAAATGCTGCAATGCTTACAGAACAAGGTATAGAAAAAGCAGAGAAAGCATTTAAAATAGAAAACTATGCAGATGCTGAAAATATGCAATTACAACATTATGTAACTCAAGCATTAAAAGCTAACTATGTAATGAAACGTGATAAAGATTATATGGTTAAAGATGGCGAAGTTATAATTGTTGATGAATTTACAGGAAGACTTATGGAAGGTAGAAGATATTCAGATGGTCTTCACCAAGCTATTGAAGCTAAAGAAGGAGTAAAAATTGCAAGAGAATCAAAAACTTTAGCAACAATAACATTCCAAAATTACTTCAGAATGTACAATAAGTTATCAGGTATGACAGGTACAGCCTTAACAGAAGAAAATGAATTTAGAGAAATTTATGGATTAGATGTTATAGTAATTCCAACACATAGACCAATTCAAAGAGTAGATAATCATGATATAGTATATAAAACTGCTAGAGGTAAGTACAATGCTATAGTAGAAGAAATTAGAAAAGCTCATGAAAAAGGTCAGCCGGTACTTGTTGGTACTTCAAGTATTGAAAAATCAGAAATAATATCTTCCTTATTAAAGAAAAAAGGTATTAAGCATAAAGTCTTAAATGCTAAGTATCACGAACAAGAAGCAGAAATAATAGCTGATGCAGGTGAAGTTGGAGCAGTAACAATTGCAACAAATATGGCAGGTAGAGGTACTGATATCAAGCTTGGAGAAGGTGCATTAGAACGTGGCGGACTTAAGATAATTGGTACAGAAAGACATGAATCAAGAAGAATAGATAATCAGCTTAGAGGACGTTCAGGAAGACAAGGAGATATAGGGGAATCAACATTCTTTATTTCATTAGAAGATGATTTAATGAGAATCTTTATGTCAGAAAAGACTCATGCTATGGTTGATAGACTTGGACTTGAAGAAGATGATGCTATTGAAAGTAAAATAATTACAAAATCAATAGAAAGTGCTCAAAAGAAAGTTGAAGGTCATAACTTCGATATCAGAAAAAATCTTCTAGGATATGATGATGTTATGAATATGCAAAGAGAAATAATCTACAAGCAAAGAAGTCAAGTTCTTGAAGGTGAAAACTTAAAAGAACAAATAGAAGAAATGATAAAAGAAGTAATAAATAATGCTGTAGATGCACACATTACTGGAATAGAAGAAAATTATCAAGATGAATTTAAGAATTTAATTCTTTATTTAGATGATATTTGTGTTCCAGCAAACAGAGTTACAATTGAAGAGTTAGAAAATCTTTCAAATGAACAAATCAAAGAAAAGCTTATAAATATAGCATTAGAAATATATAGAGGTAAGGAAGCTGAATTTGGAGAAGAAAAGCTTAGAGAAATAGAAAGAGTGGTTCTTTTAAAGAATGTTGATATTAAATGGATGGATCATATAGATAATATGGATCATTTAAAGCAAGGTATCGGACTTAGAGCATTTAAACAACAAGATCCTGTTCAAGCATACCAAATGGAAGGTAGTGCTATGTTTGAAGAGATGATAGAATCAATTAAGTTAGATACTGTAAAATATCTATTCCATGTTCAAATAGAAAAAGCGCCAGAAGAAAGAGAAAGAGTAGCTAAAGAAACTAGAGCTACACATATAGGTCAAGGAGAAGAAACTTCTTCAAGAAGAAGACCAGCTAAGAAAGAAGTTACAGTTGGTAGAAATGAACCTTGTCCATGTGGAAGTGGAAAGAAATATAAAAATTGTTGTGGAAGAGAAGTTTAAAAACTAAATTGAGCATCGTTATCTTAAGGTAACGATGCTTTATTAAAATTGATATAGAGGTGATAAGATGAGAATAGAACTTGAAAAAGCATTAGCTAAAATGCCAAGTTTAAAGTCAAATATAGAGGAAATGAGGGCTTCACTTTGACAAGGAAGCATTAGAAAAACAAATCATAGAACTTGATTTAAATATGCAAGAACCAGGTTTTTGGGATGATATAAAAAGAGCAGAGGAATTAACTAAAGAAAGCAAATTTTTAAAGTCTAAATTAGAAAGATTTAATGCTATAGAAACAAAGATTGAAGATATAGAAGTTTTAAATGAAATTATGGAAGAAAATGATGAAGAATCAATAAATGAAATAATTTCATCTGTTAAATTCTTAGAAAAAGAAATTGAAGATTATAAAATAGAAATGCTTTTATCAGGTGAATATGATAAAAATAATGCAATACTTACTTTACATGTTGGTGTTGGTGGAACTGATGCAAATGATTGGACAGAAATGCTTTTAAGAATGTACACAAGATGGTGCGAAAAGAGAGGGTTTTCTGTTGAAACCTTAGAATTAATTCAAGGTGAAGAAGCTGGGATTAAAAGTGTAACTTTAAGTGTAAAGGGAGAATTTGCATATGGATACTTAAAAGCAGAAAAGGGAATCCATAGATTAGTTAGAATATCTCCATATAATGCAAATGGAAAAAGACAAACATCATTTGCATCTGTTGAAGTTCTTCCAGAGCTTACAAAAAATCAAGATATAGAGATTAAGCAAGATGATTTAAAGATTGATACTTATAGAGCAAGTGGAGCTGGTGGTCAACACGTTAATAAAACAGAATCAGCAGTTAGAATAACACATATTCCAACAGGAATAGTAGTTCAATGTCAAAATGAAAGAAGTCAGATATCAAACAGAGAAACTGCAATGAATATGTTAAAGTCTAAGCTTATAGAACTTAAAGAAAGAGCACATAAAGAAAAAATTGAAGATTTAACGGGAGAACTTAAAGATATGGGATGGGGAAATCAGATAAGATCATATGTATTCCATCCGTATAATATGGTTAAAGATCATAGAACAGGAGAGGAAACTTCAAATGTTCAAGCTGTTATGGATGGAGAAATAGACTCATTTATAAATTCATATCTTGCAAGTGATTTAAATATTTAAAGATAATAATATATTATTTATTAAAAAATGTATCGTAAATTATTTACGATACATTTTTTTATTAGATTTTTAAATAAGCTTTTTAGAATTTATTTAAGTTCAAGTTACTTAATATATCAATATGAAATACATTCTTAGTTATTAAATATATATTATAAAAAATATAGATTAAAATTATAAATTTTAGAAATCTATTAAAAATTTTTTCTCCATTTGAATTAGTTTTAATAAAGAATATACTAATATTCTTTTTGAATGGATATAATAATTCTATCCCTTCTTTTGTAATTAAATCTAATATTAAGTGTGAAGCATAGCCTATAAAAAATCCATAACACATACTTACAATGATTATATCATCATTGCTAATTTGTATAAATTTTTCAATGAATATGTATAAGATAATCATAGCTAATAAGCTATGTGTAAAGCCTCTATGTCTAAAGCGTTTGCCAAAGATTTTATGAATAAGAGGGTGGCTTTTACTTATAAAAGAATTTTTCATATCTATGTCTGGAAATAATGATCCAATATGAGAAGCATAGAAATAGATTGCTATTGATAATAATCCATAACTAATATTATATTTAATCAGATAATTCATTATAAATGCATTTAATGTGATTAAAGCAATTAAAAATCCTCCTGATGAATGTGTTGGTTTTGTCATCTATTTTTACACCCTTTAAAAATTTATAGTAAATATTAAATTTATTATATATTAATATACATATTAATTAAATCTTATTTTTATTAATTCTTTTAAAACTTAATTATAGACAATAATTAGATAAAAATATCATTATTTTTAGGAAAAAATTGCATTAATAAATTATTTAAAAAATATTGACTTTTTTATATGCATATAATAAAATATTAACTATAAATTTAGAGAGTGATAATTATTATCAATAAAAATAGTAATGAGGAGGATAATTATGAAAAAAACAAAATCTTTATTGTTGCTTGCAGTAATGATGTTAAGTTTCGGAATTTTTGCTGGATGTTCTAATAATAATTCAGAATCTAAAGGTGAAAATGAAACTAGAACTGTAAGTTCAGTTAAAGGAGATGTTGAGATACCAGCAGATCCTAAGCGTATAGTAGATATATCAGGAAGTAGCGAAGAATTAATTATATTAGGTAAAACCCCAGTAGGAACAGCTAATATAGATTCATATGATACTACAAAAGTTCCATCATACATAGAAGATAAACTTGGAAATGCTAAAGTAGTAGGACATTCAATGATGGACACTATGGATATAGAAGCAATTTTAAGCACTAATCCAGATTTAATAATAATGAGCGAAAGACAAGAAAAAATATATGATCAATTAAAAGAAATTGCACCTGTTGTAATGATTAAAGATTATGCAAATGATTGGAGACAAAAATTAACAGATGTTTCTAAGATATTTGATGAAGAAGATGTAGCTAAAAAATGGCTTGCAAGCTATGATGAAAAAGCTAAAAAGCTTGGAGAAGAAATAAAAGCTAAGAACGGAAATCAAACATATTTACCTTTATTATCAACTTCAGGACAATTCATGGTGTTTAGTAATGCAGGAATTGGATCAATAATTTATGATGATATGGGACTTGCAAAACCAGCTAATATGCCAAAACAAGATAGCATAACATTACCTACTGTAACAATGGAAGGTTTAACTAAAATAGATGCTGATCACATTGCAGTTATTGCAACAGAAGCTGATAAAAAAGATTTAGCAAAGAGTAAGGTATGGAATAATACAAGAGCAGTAAAAGACGGAAATGTAACAATTCTTGATGCTAGTCCATATTTTACTCAAGGATATAATCCAATTGGAAGAGAAATGCTATTAGAATCAATAAAAAATGAACTAACAAAATAGTTTTTTTAAACAGGTGTGATATAACATATTTTCACACCTTGTTTTATTTATTTTTAGGAGGAGAAGATGTTGAAAAACTTAAATAGAAAAACTAAAATTTGTTTATTTATGATTTTAGCAACGATTATATTGATAATTGGAATAGGCTTGTCTATATCAATGGGAGCAAAAGAAATAAGTATACAAACTATAGTAAAAAGCTTATTTCAAAGTTCAGATGATGTAAATATGACAATAGTTAGAGATGTAAGAATACCTAGAGCTCTTGCAGCAGTATTAGTTGGTGGTTTTTTAGGAGTTTCTGGTGCAATAATGCAAGGTGTAACTAGAAATCCAATTGCAGATCCATCAATAATGGGAATCACTCAAGGTGCTACGTTTGCTATAGCAATTGCACTTGTATTACAAAAGATGATGCCAAATATAATAATAGGCAGTTTTGGTCTTATAATATTTGCGTTTTTAGGTGCAAGTATAAGTGGTGTTTTAGTATATCTTATAAGTTCTAGAGTAAATAAAAAGGTAGATCCAGTAAAACTTGCTCTTGCAGGAACAGCTCTTGGAACTTTATTAATTTCTTTAGCAACAGCAGTAGCTATGTATTTTAACTTATCTAAAGAATTAAGCTTTTGGATATCAGGGGGATTAGTAAGCGCAAAGTGGGAAGGAGTTAAATTATTATTTGTAGTTGGAATAATTGGAGTGATAGCTGCAATAATAATGGCACCTAAAATAACAATACTAAGTCTTGGTGAAGAGGTTGCTATAGGACTTGGTCAAAAAACTAATGTAATAAGAGCAATATCTATATTTATAGTAATCATACTTACAGGAGCATCTGTATCAGTTGCTGGAAATATTGTATTTGTTGGACTTATAGTTCCTCAAATAGTACAAGGTATAGTAGGTTCTGATTATAAATATATAATACCAGGTTCATTAGTTCTTGGCGGAGCTTTATTAGTTTATAGTGATATTATAGCAAGAATGATAAACCCACCTTACGAAACACCAATTGGTTCACTTACAGCACTTATAGGTGTACCTATATTTATATACCTTGTTAGAAAGGAGAAAAAATAAATGATAAATATTTTAAAGAAGAAAAGAACTCTCCTTACAGCCGTAATATTAATAGGTTTAATAATAACAACTATTTTAGTTAGTTTAAATATTGGATCATTTAAAGTACAGCCTATAGAGGTGCTTAAAACATTGATTGGACAAGGAACAAGAAGTAATGAAATTGTAATTTTAAATATAAGATTACCGAGGATAATAATAGCTGTGTTAGTTGGAATAGCTCTATCAACAGCTGGGGCAATACTTCAATGTGTAACTAAAAATGATTTAGCTGACTCTGGTATACTTGGTATAAATTCAGGTGCAGCATTATTTGTTGTAATGTATATATATTTTATGAATGGAAATGTATATGATGGGATAAGTAATTTAACTATATTTACTATGCCAATTGTTGCACTTTTAGGTGCTATATTTGGAGCATTTTTAATTTATATATTATCATGGAAAAAGGGCATAAATCCTTCAAGATTGCTTCTTGTAGGTATAGGGATTAATATAGCTTTTACGTCATTATTAACTATATTTCAATTAAAATTTACAACTCAAGAATTTAATAGGGTAATGGCTTGGACTTCAGGAAGTATATGGGGTACTAATTGGAAATATGTAATTGCAGTAGCTCCATTTATATTAGTGTTTTCAGCTTTAGTTATATATAAATCAAGATATTTAGATGTTTTAAATTTAGGTGATGAAATATCTACAGGATTAGGTATTGCAGTAGAAAAAGAAAGAAGAAGACTTCTTATATATGCTGTAATATTAGCTGGGGTTGCAACTTCAGTAGCTGGAAGTATTTCATTCTTAGGTTTAGTAGCACCACATATAGCTAGAAAATTAGTAGGACCTAAACATAAAAATTTAATTCCTATATCAGCACTTATGGGAACGTTAATTATATTAATTGCTGATACAATATCAAGAAACTTATTAGCACCTATAGAAATCCCTGTTGGAATAGTTATTTCTATAATAGGGGTACCATACTTCATTTATTTAATGCTAAATGATTAAACTTAAGATATTGTTGAAAGGAGAATTATAAAGATATGAGCGTAATAACTACAAAAAATCTAAATATTTCATATGGAAATGTAGATATAGTAAAAGATTTAAATTTAAGTATACCGGAAGGCAAGATAACTACAATAATAGGAGCAAATGGATGTGGTAAATCCACTATATTAAAAACATTAGCTAGAATATTAAAGCCTAAAAGTGGTGAAATATATATAGCTGGAACTGAGATAAACAAGCAAAGTTCAAAAGAGCTTGCAAAAAAGATGGCTGTATTACCACAAAGCCCAAAAGCACCAGATGGATTAACAGTACAAGAGCTTATAGCTTATGGTAGATTTCCACATCAAAAAGGATTTGGAAGTTTAAGTAAAGAAGATCATGATATAGTAAATTGGGCATTAGAAGTTACAGGAATATCAGAATTTAAGGATAGAACTATAGATGCGCTTTCAGGAGGGCAAAGACAAAGAGCTTGGATAGCTATGGCTTTAGCTCAAGAAACTGATATGTTATTATTAGATGAACCAACTACATATTTAGATTTAGCACATCAACTAGATATATTAAAGTTGTTAGAAGAATTAAATAAAAAGCAAGGCAGAACAATTGTTATGGTAATACATGAATTAAATAATGCCGCAAGATTTGCAGATCACATGATAGGTGTTAAAAAAGGAAAAATAGTATGCGAAGGAACACCTAAAGAAGTTATGACAAATCAAAATCTTAAAGAAATATTTAATATAGATGCAGAAATAATAGAAGAACCAAAGAGTGGAAAACCTGTTTGTATAACTTATGATAGTATCTAAAAATTAACTTTTATATTTTTATGCTAAAGGCATAGTAATTTATAAGTAATTGCTATGTCTTTTTTATTTAAAAAAAGTTAATATTAATTATTGACATAGAGCCACTAACAATATATTATATTAATATAAAATTATAAAACCTATAAAACATATAGGAAATATATAAAAAGGAGAGTTTAGGATTTATGAATAATGTATTTCTTTCAGATTTTTTAATGATTACAAATTTTAAAACGATATTATTTGTTTTATTCTTAATAGGAGTATTTTTTATTATCAGAAGATTTGAACGTAATAAAGCAAGTTTTTCAAAACGTATGATAATAGCAACAATATCAGGACTTGTTCTTGGTGGAATTGTGCAAGTAGTTGCAGGTTTTCCAAATAATCCAGATGAAATTTCTTGGGTAAAAGAAACAGCTAGTTGGTATGGATTAATCGGTAATGGATTTATGGATTTATTAAAGATGTTAGTTGTTCCACTAGTTTTCATATCAATAATAAAAGTTATAGTTGATATGAAAAATGGTGAAAACTTAGGAAAATTAACATTTAGAACAATACTTATTTTACTTTTAACAACAACAATTGCTTCAATAATTGGTATAGTTATAGGAAATTTATTTAATTTAGGAGTAGGCCTTGAAGTAGTTAAAGCAACTTCAGAAATGAAGGAAGTAACTTCAATAATTGATACAATAAGAGCACTTCTACCATCAAATCCAATTAAAGCTATGGCAGAAGGTAATGTAGTTGCAGTTGTAATTTTTGCAGCATTTATTGGTATAGCAATAAAGAGATTATCAGAATCAAATATTGAAAAAGTAAAAACAGTTGAAGATTTTGTTGAAGGATCATATAAAATAATAGTAAGTGTTGCTATGACTGTAATAAAGTTTATGCCATATGCAGTAGTTCCTTTATTAGCTAATACAATTGCAAGTAGAGGTCTTTCAGCAATATTTGGAGTGATTAACTTTATTGTAGCCCTTTATGTAAGTGTAATACTAATGTTTATAGTGCATCTTATAATAGTTGCAATAAATGGTTTAAATCCAATTACTTATATAAAAAATGTTATGGAACCATTAATACTTGCATTTACTTCACGTTCAAGCCTTGGAACATTGCCAGTTACAATAGAAACTTTAACTAAAAATGTTGGTTTAGATAATGGTGTAGCAAGTTTTGTTGGAAGTATTGGATCAAATGCTGGAATGAACGGATGTGCGGCTATATATCCAGCTTTAATGGCAGTTACTATAGCTAATATATCAGGAACATCTATGAATTTTTCGTTCTATGTGATGCTTGTTGTAATAATTGTTATAGGTTCTATTGGTATTGCAGGTATACCAGGAACTGCTACAGTTTCAGTATCAGTTACAATTTCAGGTATGGGAATGGGAAGCTACTTCCCACTTATAGGAGGAATTCTTGCAATAGATCCTATTCTTGATATGGCACGTACAATGCTTAATGTAAATGGAACTATGGTTACAGCAATTGCCGTTGGTAATAGTTTCAATGCTATTGACAAAAAGATTTTTTATGGGGAAAATAATAATCATAAGAATAATTAAGGAAATAGCTTTTAGGGAATGGTGATTATATGAAAATTTCAACAAAAGGAAGATATGGGTTAAAAGCATTAATTGATATATATATGTATGCTTCTTGCGAAACTGTAACTTTAAAATCTATATCTAAAAGACAAGAGATATCAGAAAAGTATCTAGAGCAAATCTTTTCTTCACTTAGAAAAGACGGAATAATAGAAGGGAAGAAAGGACCACAAGGAGGATATTTTTTAGCTAAAGATGCTAAAACTATTACTGTTGGTGAAATTTTAAGAAGCCTTGAAGGAAAATTAGTCTTAATAGATAATGAAAAAGATAATGATCAACTTACAGAATATCTTTATGAAAATCTATGGAATGTTATAAATCAAAAGATTAATGATTATTTTGATTCTATTACATTAAAAGAATTAGCTAGTAATTATAAACATAGCATTGAAGATATAGCTTATTATATTTAAGACAATTGTAAAATGATTAAAGACTGTGTTTTAAAACACAGTCTTTTTAGCTTTGAAAGTAATTTACTTAGCCTTTTTATATTTATCTACTCTCTTTAAAATTGGATAACCAATAAACATTAGAAAGATAATAAATGAAGCTATATGAAGCATATCGTTAGTTAATATCTTTGCATATAAATTATAACTATTATTAATAATATATTCGTTACATAAATCATAAGCAGAAGATATAGCATCTTTAGATATAAATTCTATAGTATCATCTGGTGTATGAATTCTACTTGTATCACTATGAGTAATAGTAAGTGCATCAAAGCCATTATTTACGAAGCTAGCATGATCGCTAGAATCTTCATATTTAACATTAGATTCTAAATTTAATTTTTCACAGACATTTTCAAGATCAGTAAGAAGAGATGATTCAGTTTCAATATTTTTTTCCCCTCTCATAAAAGTTATAGGGAAGTTTTCAGCACCAATCATATCAAAATTTATAACTTTAGCATCTTTTAAGGTATCTTTATATTGTGATGCAAATTCATTAGAACCTATAAGACCAAATTCCTCCCCATTTAAAGCAACAAAGATTATATCTCTATTAGGTGTTGGCAAACTTTTTAAATAACTAGCAAGTTCTAATAAAAAAGATGTACCAGAAGCATTATCAAGGGCACCGCTATATATGTTTCCTAAACAATCAGAACCTAAATGATCAAAATGAGCAGTAAGTATAAGTGGAGGATTATTCTTATCTTTTCCTTCAATTTTACCAACTACATTATAAACTTCAGTTGTCTTTAAGGTATAAGGAAGTGCTATTGATATTTCAGAGTTATCTTTAATACTTGAAATTATTTCATGATATACATCCTCGGTAATTGCTATAGCAAAAGATACTGGTGATTCATGTACAAAAGAACTTCTAAATTTAAAGTTATCTTCTTTAGTTACGTAAAGTAAAAATAAATTCCCTCCCTTTTTAAATGAGATTGAAGAAGGAAATATGTTTAAATTATCTTCAGAAGAAAGAGTTATATCTGAAACGCTAAAATTAAGCATATCTTCTTTAAAATCTACTCCATACCTAAATTTTTTGATAGATTTATTATCTTTTTTTATTTCAAGTATTGGAGATTGATTATTTTTAAAAGGAGCTACAACTTGGAAGCCTTGAGTATAACTATCACCTAGAGGCTTAAGATCTAATTTTTTAAATTCTTGAGATATATAGTTTGAAACTCGCTCATTTTCATCAGTTCCACATAGTCTACCATTAAATTGATTTGAAGATAAAAAAGCTATGTTGCCTTTTACTTCATTAACACTAAAATAATGGATAGTGCATCTAATAATTAAGAAAAAAATAAATATTATTGCAGAAATGATTGTACAGGCTTTATATATTTTAGATTTCATAAAATCCTCCTATCTATAATCGTTATATTTAAGTCTATTACTGTTTTATAACGATTATGATTAAAAGAATTTAAGTTTGCGTTAAGCTCTTTTGTATAACATATCTACAATAGCATATGCAATGCTAAATAAAAGGCAGATATATATGCTTATATTTAGCTTTGAGCTTATTATTGCATATATTCCACCAATTATAGCACTGATTAAGATTATATAATTTACAACCTTATATGCAACTGGTTTTCTTCCATTAATAACTGAAAATGACGAAATTATAACTAAAATAAATGTTATAAATGAAAATGAATGTCTTAAAACTTCAGAAAATTGTATTACATTAAAGTGATTAAATGCTAATAGTAATATAAGCACTACTAATAATAAAGAAATTAATTTTTCTATATATTTATTCATAGTAAACCACCTTTCTAATGGAAAATATTTACAATTATAATTATACTAGAACTTAACATAATTACAATAGTAATAAAAAATAGTATGTAAAATAATACTAAAAAGTTCATTCAAACAATAAACAGGGGTATAATAAAGATAAAGTGAATTTTGGAGGTTTTATAATGAATATTAATGATAAATTAGCTAAAGAGCTTGGATTAAAATTAAATGTTATTAATAATATTATTGAATTATTAGATAGTGGAAATACTGTACCTTTTATCGCAAGATATAGAAAGGAAATGACTGGTGGACTTTCTGATGAAGTTTTAAGAAAATTAGAAGAGAGATTAACATATTTAAGAAATTTAGAAGATAGAAAAGAAGCGGTAATTAAGATAATAGAAGAGCAAGGTAATCTTACTGAAGAAATAAAAATGTTTCTTGAAAAAGCAGAAACACTAACTGAAGTTGAAGATATATATAGACCTTTTAAACCAAAGAAGAGAACAAGGGCAACTATTGCATTAGAAAAAGATTTAAAACCACTTGCAGAAACTATATTAAATGGAAACTTTAAAGGAAATATAAATGAAGAAGCTAAAAAGTTTATAAGTGAAGAAAAAGGCGTTAAAAGTGAAGAAGAGGCAATAAAAGGTGCTTTAGATATAATTGCTGAAGTTATTTCAGATGAAGCAAAATATAGAAAATGGATAAGAAATTTTGTTTATAATGAGGGAGTAATAGAAACAAAAGGAGAAAGTGAAGAGTCAACTCCTTTTGAAATGTACTATGATTATAGTGAGGAAGTTAAAAAGATACCTTCACATAGAATACTTGCTATAAATAGAGGTGAAAAAGAAAGGGTACTTTCAGTTAAAATAACTTCAAATGAAGAAAAGATAATAAATTATTTAGAAAATGATTTATTAAAGAAAAATAGTCATACTGATGAATTATTAAAAGAGGCTATTAAAGATTCACTAAAAAGACTAATATATCCATCAATAGAAAGAGAAATAAGAAGCGAGCTTACTGATAAAGGAGAAGAAGGGGCTATAAATATATTTAAGGAAAATCTTAAATCATTATTACTTCAAGCTCCAATAAAAGGGAAAGTTGTTATGGGATTTGACCCAGGTTTTAGAACAGGTTGTAAGGTGGCAGTATTAGATAGTACAGGTAAATTCTTAGAAAATACTACTGTATACCCAACTGCTCCTAAAAATGATATTGAAGGTACTAAAAATAAATTAAAAGAACTTATAAATAAATATGATGTTGATGTTATATCTTTAGGAAATGGAACAGCTTCAAGAGAATCAGAAGAAGTTATAAGTGAAATGATTAAAGAGATAAAAAATGAAACGGGAAAAGAAATAGCTTATGTTATTGTATCAGAAGCTGGGGCTTCAGTATATTCAGCATCAAAGCTTGCTACAAAAGAATATCCAGATTTAGATGTTACTGTAAGAGGAGCAATATCTATAGGCAGGAGACTTCAAGATCCATTAGCAGAACTTGTTAAGATAGATCCAAAAGCAATTGGAGTTGGACAGTATCAACATGATGTAAGCCAAAAAAGATTAGAAGAATCATTAAATGGTGTTGTAGAAGATTCAGTTAATAAAGTAGGTGTTGATTTAAATACAGCTACACCAAGTCTTTTAACGCATATATCAGGTATAAATACAAGTATTGCAGATAATATAGTAGCTTATAGAGAAGAAAATGGAGAATTTAAAACAAGAAAAGAACTTTTAAAAGTTAAGAGATTAGGACAAAAAGCTTTTGAACAATGTGCAGGTTTCTTAAGAGTTATGGAAAGTGATAATCCTCTTGATAATACATCAGTTCATCCAGAGTCATATGATGTAGCTAAAAAGCTTATAGAAGTTTTAGGTTATACTATAGATGATTTAAAAAATAAGAATTTAAAAGATATAGAAAAGAGAACTGAAGAAAAAGGTATAAGTAATTTAGCTAAACAATTACAAGTGGGCGAACCTACATTGAAGGATATAATAAAGGAATTACAAAAGCCAGGAAGAGATCCAAGAGAAGATATGCCAAAGCCAATACTTAAAACAGGAGTTATAGACTTGAAGGATTTAAAACCTGGTATGACACTTATGGGAACAGTTAGAAATGTTTCAGATTTTGGCGCTTTTGTTGATATTGGAGTTCATCAAGACGGATTAGTTCATAAAAGTCAAATGGCAGATAGATTTGTAAAACACCCCCTTGATGTAGTTAAGGTTGGAGATATAATAAAGGTTAGAATACTAGAAGTTGATGAAAAAAGAAAAAGAATATCTCTTTCTATGAAGGAAGTAAATTAAGGGTATATAATATGTTTTATTAAAAAGTAATTTGACAATATTATAACAAAAATGATATTATTATAATATAAAGTAAATAATATTAATATGATCTTCAGGGCGGGGCGCAATTCCCCACCGGCGGTAAAGCCCGCGAGCTAACTTTTAGCATGATTCGGTTAAATTCCGAAGCCGACAGTATAGTCTGGATGAAAGAAGGTAAGGTATTAGTATCTTAAGTAGAAAGAATTATAAGCCCTGATATACTTAAATGTATAGTAGGGCTTTTTATTTTTGTAATTTACTAATACCTACCCACCAAATGAAGATGATTTGGGGGAGGAATTACAATGAAATCAAACATTAACAAAACGGTGAAAGTTTCACTATTGGTAGGAGTTGCATTTATACTTATGTTTATAGAACTTCCTATAATACCAATATTTCCGTGGCTTAAGATGGACATAAGTGATGTGCCGGCACTTATGGGCGCATTTGCATTTGGACCGCTTACAGGAATCTTGATAGAATTTTTAAAAGTTGTAATGCATTTCTTATTAACTGGTAGCTCAACAGGTGGAGTTGGTGAAGTTGCAAACTTTATGATAGGAGTATCATTTGTAGCGCCAGCAGCATTTATTTATTGGAGAAATAAATCAAAGAAAACTGCTATTTTAGGAATGATAGTTGGGTTAATAGCTATGGAAGTTGTAGCAATCGTAGCTAACATATATTTCTTATTGCCAGTATATGGTATGAAAATGGCACCAGCTGAATTAATGGAATATGTAACAATAGGATTACTTCCTTTTAATACAGTAAAGGGAGTTGTATTATCAGTTTTAACTTATATGTTATATAAGAAAATTTCAGTTGCTGTATTTAAGGTTGAACCAGACCTTGGGAGTAAAAAGAAACAAAAAATAGTATAATATTAAAAGATATAAGAAAAGCTATGTATACTTTGAGATACATAGCTTTTTTACTTATAATTAAAAATCACGTAACCACATTATATTAGCATCTTCTTTGTTATCTTCATAGAAATTTTTACGGATACCCTCACTTAAAAAACCTAAGCTTTTATAAAGGTTTTTAGCAATAATATTAGATTCTCTAACCTCTAATGTTATTGCATTACAGTCTTCCTCTTTTAAAGAATATATTAATGACTTAAGAAGTTTTCTTCCAATTCCTTTTTGTCTATAATCTGGATGAACTGCTATATTTGTAATTTGTCCTTCAGAAGCTATAAGCCATGCACCTATAAATCCAATGACTTTATCACCATCTTTACAGACTATGTATCTTGCAAACTTATTAGATAATTCTTTTTCTATAGCATCTAAACTCCAAGTTTCTTTAAGACTTAAAGAACTTACTTCATACAAACCATTTATATCTTCTAAACTTAATTTCTTAAGAGTTAGATTCTCCATTATTCATTTGAAGCCTTTTTTCTAATTCTCTAACTGCTTGAGGTTGTTTTAAATATAAAGGAGAAGAATTATCATCATCTTTGATTCCGTTTTTAAGAAGATTTAAGCCTATTTCACCAATCTGTGATGCCCTTACTGTATTAAGGTGGATTGGAGCAAATGAAGCATTTTCAATATTTTCTATTAAATAATCTTTATGTTTATAGACACCATCACCTGTAAACATAACTTTTTCTCCAAGTTCATTGAGCTTTTCTTTAAGTTCTGAAAGTTCCATTGAAGTACAATCTACTATTGTTTCAAGCTTACCATTTTTACTTCTATAAATTGCTGTATAAACATTTTCTCTTAATGCATCCATTATTGGACATATTATTCCATCGAAAGAAGAAACAGAAAAAGCTAGTCCTTCAAGAGTAGATACACTAACATATGGTTTATTGCTACCAAAGCTAAGTCCTTTTATAGTAGCCATTCCAATACGAAGTCCAGTAAATGATCCAGGACCTTTTGACACTACAAATCCGTCCACATCATCAATTGTAATTCCTGAATCATCTAATAATTTTTGTATAATTCCCATAAGAAGAACAGAATGTTCTCTTTTATTATTTAATGTATATTCTGCTAAAAGTAGGTCATCTTTTATTAATGCAGCTGTAGCGCATTTTGAAGATGAATCAACACTTAAAACTAGCATAAAGTCAGCTCCTTTACGTAATTGTATTTTTCACCATAAGGAGTAATTGTTATTTTTCTATAATTTTCTCCTTTAGATAAATCTTTTGTTATATATATATGAAGATATTCTTTAGGTAAAATTTCTTCTATATAGTTTGCCCATTCAATTATTGAAACTCCATCTCCAAATATATAATCATCAAAACCTATTGCGTAAATTTCATCAGGATCACTTACTCTATAAACATCAAAATGATATAACTTAAGCCTTCCTGAATTATATTCATTTACAATAGTAAATGTTGGACTTGTTATATTATCAGTTATACCAAGACCTTCAGATATTCCTTTAGTTATATGAGTTTTTCCTGTTCCTAAATCTCCAGTTAAACAAATTATGTCGCCAGGGTTTAAAATTTTACCTAACTCTTTACCTAGTTTTGTAGTTTCTTCAATACTATTAACTTCAAATTCCATTTAAAAATTCCTCCTTTCGCTAAATCTAGCCTATCTATATATTCTATCCAAAAATTCAAGAAAAGAAAAGTAAAAGTAATTGCATTATAAAAATAAAAAGTGTAAAATTAGAATACACAAATATTTACAAAAAATAAATCTAATATCAAATATATTTATAGAGAGAATATATGAAGAGGTGGAATCATGAAAAAATTAACAGCTGCAATGCTAATTATAACAGCAGCGTTTTTTTTAGGTCTTGGTGGAGTTTCAAAAACTCTTATGGCAGATGCGTCTACTGATGAGAATATCAATAAGGGCGTAAATTTAAACATAATTACATTAGATAAACCGCAGTATGAAGCTGTTAAATCATTAGTTTTAGATAAGCACAATGTAGAATATATGTTTAACAATCAGAATGAAATGAAGAAATTTAAGTATGATGAAAATACTATAAAAGATATATCAAGTAAAAATTTATTATTTTATCTTGGAGTTGGAAATGAAAATATATCAGTTAATGATATGATAAGTAAATTAGATAAAAGTAATTTAGGGGTTGTAAATTTATCTAGAGGAATAAGAGAATTAAGATATAAAGTTGATGATAAGGATGTTCAAAATCCATACTATTATTTAGGAATTCCAGAATATAAGATTATGCTTTACAATATAAAATCAGCGCTTCAAGAAAAAGATCCTATAAATAGAGGATATTATGAAGAAAATTACAATAAAATAGTTGAAGAGATTGATAAATTAAAAGATAATTTTAGTAATGAATGTAAAGATTTAAATAAATATAATTTTATATTAGAAGATAATAAATTAGAGTATTTCTTTAGGGGTTTAGGAATTGAATATAATATTTTACCTAAAGATAATAATCTAAAAGATTATATTAGGAAAAATAAACTTGATACTAAAAATTTAATATTTATTCAAGATAAAAAATCAAAGAATGAAGTTAAAGGTATTAAGGCAGTAAAATTAGAAGTTTATAATGATAATAAGAGTTTTAAAGAGGAAATAGAATATAATATAAATAAATTAAAGGAATTAATAAAAAATAAATAAAATTATTGCTTTTTTGTTTTATATGTATTATAATTAATATTGTCCTAAAGGGGTATGGCTCAATTGGTAGAGTAGTGGTCTCCAAAACCATTGGTTCTGGGTTCAAGTCCTAGTGCCCCTGCCAAAGATATAAAAGCTAGAAGTGATATTACTTCTAGCTTTTATTTTTATATTTTAATGCATATCTTATGAAAAATTTTTATGAAATTATTATAATTATTTTAAAACGTTTAAATTATATTGAATAAGTATTTAAAAGTAAAATAAATTAAGATATAAGATGTATAATATAGAAAATAGAAATTTTTACATAAGAAGAGGTGCTTAAAATGACAAAGAAAAAAATTTTAATACCAATAGATGGCAGTGAAAAAAGTCTTATAGCCTTAAATTATTTAAAGAATAATTTTAAGCCAGAAGATGTTGAAGTAACAGTTATAAACGTAAGAGAAATAGTTTTTATAAACGGATTAGCTGTTCAAGAAGAAATAAAAGATGCTGAAATTATAGGTAAATCAATATTAAGAGATGCAAGCGAAAAAATAGAAGAATTCAATTGTAAAAGAGAATTTGCATTTGGATATGCTGGAGATCAAATATTAAATTATGCAGAAGATAATGATGTAGATATCATAATTATGGCAAAAAATACTAAAAAGAAATTTACAGCATTAGTTGGATCAGTAACTGAACATGTAGTTAAAAGAGCTAAATGTATAGTTATAATTATTCCTGAGCTGTACTAAAAAAAGTAAAGGTGGGTTTTTTGAAAAATGAATAAAATAAGATTTGGAATCATAGGTACGGGAAAGATAGTTGAAAGGTTTTTAGATGTAGCGCTTACACATGAAAACTTTGAACTTGTAGCAATGTATTCAAGAAGCATAGAAAAAGCTGAAGAATTTGGAAAAAAATACGGAGCAACAGAATTCTTTGATGATTTAAATGAATTTGCAAAGTCAAAAGATATTGATGCAGTTTATATAGCATCACCTAATTCACTTCATTCATATCAAGCAATTTTATGCTTAGAAAATAAAAAACATGTACTTTGTGAAAAACCAATGGCTTCAAATGAATTAGAAGTTAAAGCTATGATAGATGCAGCAAAAAAGAATAATGTTCTTTTAATGGAAGCCATGAGATTAACTGTATTACCAAATTTCTTAAAAGTAAAAGAAAACTTACATAAGATAGGTAAAGTAAGAAGATATTTTGCATCATACTGCCAATACTCATCAAGATATGATAAGTATAAGGAAGGAATTGTTCTTAACGCCTTTAAAAGAGAACTTTCAAACGGATCACTTATGGATATAGGGGTATATTGTATTCACCCTATGATTAATTTATTTGGAATGCCAAATAAAATTGTAAGTGAATCAATGCTTTTAGAAAGTGGAGTTGATGGACAAGGTAGTGCTTTATTTAGTTATGAAGGTGCAAGTGGAGTAGTTATGTATTCTAAAATAAGCGATTCAAAATTACCACTAGAAATACAAGGTGAAGAAGGAACTATTATAATTGATAGTATATTATTTAAAAATGCAAAAATAGTCTATAGAGATGGAAGAGAAGAGATAATTTCTGTAGATCAAAAAGAAAATGATATGTATTATGAAATAGATGAATTTATAGATGTTATAAATAGAAATGAAACAGAATCTAAGAAAAACTCATATGAAAATTCATTAATGGCGATTCAAGCAATGGATGAAATAAGAATGCAGATAGGTTTAGAATATCCAGCAGATTTAAAATAAGATATAGAACAAAGAAGTTTATCTAAAAAATTTAAGGTAAACTTCTTTTATTTATATTATTAAATAAATAGTTAATTATTACAAAATTTTAACTTGAAGATTTTTGAAAAAAGGTTAAAATATAATCAAAGGATAGCTTGATAATATTTAATAGAGATACCTTAAACAACTATATTACATAAAATTTAAAAAGCAAATTATAAAACAACTCTACAATAAAAATGAGAAAGATATTTTGTCTTTCTCATTTTAAATTTATTCTATTTAATATTTTAATTGAGTCATCAATTCATTTATTGTAGTTATTTCTTGTATTAAAAATATTATAAAAATATAGTTGACATAATGTCATATACTATGATATTATGGTAAATGTCTTAGGGGTATGGCTCAATTGGTAGAGTAGTGGTCTCCAAAACCATTGGTTCTGGGTTCAAGTCCTAGTGCCCCTGCCAGCAACACTCAGTTTTAAAACTGAGTGTTTTTTTGTGCGAAAATTTAATTATATAAACAAAAATACAATAAAATATAATATAATAAAACTATTATAAATTCATAAAAAAACAAATAAAAAAATATGATTTTTAATAAAAATATAAAAAAATTAGTATTTTTTCAAAAATATGATATAATTTAACAAATGGTATATCATAGGAGGAGAAAATGAATAAAAAAAGTAAGATTATTATAATTTTAGTTTTTATTCTTATTACGATTAGCATAATAATATCTTCAATAATTTTAAATTATAAAGGAAAGAGAAAAGTAATAGATTCAAGCGTAAAATTTGAGAATAGTAAAAATGGGGTTAATGATGTATTAAAGACTATAGAAAACGTAAATTATTAATACATAAATATTAAATTATAACTTAAAAATAGAGAAAATATTATTTGGATTTATATAACAAAAAAACATTAATTTACAATGAATTAAAATATCCCATCAGGATAAACTATAGATGTAAGGTAAATCAAACAAAGATTTAATCTTACATTTATACCGTAAGCCGTAGGAGGGATTGATTATGTCACATAGAGTAATAGTTCCAGAAGCAAAACAAGGTCTAAGTAACTTCAAAAATGAAGTAGCAAAAGAGTTAGGAGTTCCATTTTCAGATTACAATGGAGATTTAAGCTCAAAACAATGTGGATCTGTAGGTGGCGAAATGGTTAAAAGAATGGTACAAGAATATGAAAATACTATAAAATAAACACCTACTAAAAGGTAATAATTAAAATCAAAAAATTACACCATTAAGTAATATTATATTTTAGTACCAAGAGGATGATTTTTTCTAAATCATCCTCTTTATTTTTGCGTAAAATATATGATAAAATTAGAACAAAATTTACTTAAATAGAATAATAAAACAAAAGATACAAGTAAGTTATATAAAGAACTTAAGAAAGAACAATTATAATACAATTTTTTAGTTGTATTAGGGCTTAAATTTTAAAAATTTAAGCTAAGAAGAGGTGGCTTTGGATGATTATTAAAAAAGTTAGGATTAAATCATTTGGAGGTATTAAGGATAGAGAGTTTGATTTTAGAAGAGGGATAAATTTAATAAATGGAGAAGATGAAAAAAGAACTATAGAGAATTTTATAAATATATGGCTTTATGGATTTAAAGATTCAGAAACTAATATAAGTAGTTTAAGAAAAAAATTTTTATCATCTCCAGAAGAAAAAATGCAAGGACAATTAATAATTGAATATCGTGGGGCAGAATATGTAATTCAAAGAACTTTTGGATTAAATAAAAAAGATGATGATTTAATTATTTATGATAGATTAACTGGAAGAGAAATAGACAATAAAGAGAAAGAAGAAATATCAAACCACATAAATAAATTAAGATTATTAGAAGAGAAAGAAAAAGATATAAATAATTATTTAGAAAAGAATAGAGGTATAGTTACTAAGGAATTTGTAAATTATCTAGTTAAAGAAAATAAAACATACTTAAAAATATTACATATAAAAAAAGAGAATGAGTTTGATTTAGAAGAAATTAAAAATAAAATAATTTGTAAAAATAATAAATTAGATGATTATAAGTTTTTCTCGTCTATGGATGAAGACTTTAAAGAAAATTTAATTAAGCTAAGTAGCGAACAAAAAAAGTTGCAGAATAAAGTTTTGCAAAATAGGAAAATAAAATTTTCATTAGAAGAAGAGGAAAGAATTTTAGAAGAAAAGAGAAGACTTTTAGGTGAAACATTTAAATTAACTTCTTATAAGGAAGAAATAAAAATATTAATTAAAGATTATGAAGCTAAACAAGAAGAATTAAAAGAAAAAATAAAATATTCTAATATAGATAAGAATATTGAAAAATTAAGTATGGGTCAAAAGCTAAAGAATAATAAGTTTATATTTTTATCTATATTAGGAGCACTAATATTTATAATTAATATAATAAATATTCATGCATCTATTTTGTATTTTTTAAGTATTATATTGATACTTGCCGGAATATTTTTTGCTATATATTCAGATAATGTAGAAAAAGATATCGAATATAAAATAAATAATAGAAAAGAGATTAGTTCTTTAAATAAAGATATAAAAGAGATTGAAGAAAAACTACAAAAATATATGAATCTTATAGATTGTGATAGTCATGAAGCTTTATCAAAAGCTGTAAGCGATTTAGAAAGTTTTTACTTATTAGAAGCAAAGATTAAGTTGAAAATTGAAAAAAAGAATATTGAATTAAAACATATGTCTGGTATTTATAAAGATGAAGAAAGATATAATAAGAATAAAAAAGTTATAGATTCAATGCTTAAACTTTGTGGATGTAATACAATAGATGATATTTATATTAAATTAGAGGAATTTGAAGATATTAAAAGAGATTTAGATAAGCTATATTTAGAATATAAATCTAAAAAAGAAGTTCTAAAAAAGATTTGCATTGAGTTAGAAGAAAAAGAAACTGAAATAAAGAATAATTTAAAAATTATAAATTTAGAATATATAGATTTAATAGATTTAGGAATTTATTTAGAAAGATTTAGAGAAATAATATAATAAATTTTAGATTTATAATTGACAATAGTAGGAAAAAACATTAAAATTAATCATATGCAAATGCAAATCATATGCAAAAGGAGTGCGAATCTTGAAAAAAGTAATAGGAGTATTAAGTGCAATACTTATATGTTTTGGACTTATTGGGTTTGCGGGAGATAAAGAAAATTCTAATAAACAAACAGATAATAATAAATTAAATGTTGTAGTTTCTATTTATCCATTAGAACAATTTACAAAAATGATTGGTGGAGATAAAGTAAATGTATTGACATTAGTTGGAGCAGGGCAAGAACCACATGATTTTGAGATAAAACCTGCGGATTTTAAAGAACTTGCAAATAGTGATATATTTGTTTATAACGGTCTTGGATTAGAAGAATGGCTTGATAAAGTAAAGGATCAATTAAAAGATAGTAAAACTTTAATGGTTGATTCAAGCAATGGAGTTGATGTAATTAAAGATGGAGATAAAATAGATCCACATATTTGGTTAAGTTTAAAGGATGCAACAATTCAAGCTAATAATATAAAGAATGCTTTAATAGAAAAAGACCCAAGTAATAAAGAATATTATGAAAAAAATTATAATAAACTAAAAGATGAATTTGATTCATTACATAATGAATATAAGCCAAAATTTGAAAAACTTAAAAATAAAGATTTTATAACAGGTCATGCTGCTTTTGGATATCTTTGCAGAGAATTTGGATTAACTCAAAAGTCAATTAGTGATTTATATTCAGATGGGGAAGCTACTCCAAAGAAACTTGAAGAATTAGCAGAGTATTGTAAAAAGAATAATATAAAAACAATATTCTCTGAAAGTTTAGCTGAACCTAAAACTTCAGAAACTTTAGCAAGAGAAGCAGGAGCTAAAGTTGAAAAGATATATAGTTTAGAATCAAGCGAAGATGATAAAACATACTTAGAAGGTATGAAGTATGATTTAAAAGTTATATATGATAGTTTAGTAGAAGAAAATAAGTAATAAAAAAGGTTTGATTTAACTAAAATAAAGGTTAATCAAACCTTTTTTTAATATTAATATGCTATAATATATGTAAAAAATAGTAAAGGAGGAGATTTTTATTAAAGCTTTAGAATACTATCAAAATAATATAAAGTATAGTAAAGATAAAATAAATAAAATGGAAAAAAGTATAACTACTATAGGTTGGAGTAGATTATTAATAGTAGTTTTAATGATAGTTTTAGGTTATGTGCTATATAGACAAAATAAAATATCAATGTTTATAGGTGGAGAGGTTTTATTATTTGCTATTTTAGTAGGGGTTGTTATATATCACAATAAAATAATAAATAATAAAATTAAAATAGTGAGATTTTTAGAGATAAATGAAAAAGGTGTAAAAAGAATAAATGGTGAATTTAGAACTATAGAAGATGATGGTTCAGAATATATTGATGACTCACATCCATTTTCTTCAGATATTGATATTTTCGGGAAAAGTTCATTGTTCCAATTAATAAATGATACCTTAACTAAAGGGGGAAGAGAAAGACTTGTAAGCTATCTTTCTTTAAGAAAATTACCTACAAAGGAAAGTGTAGAAAAAAAACAAGAAGCTATTAAAGAACTTGGTGAAAAAATAAGTTGGAGACAAGAACTTTTAGTAAAGGGTAAAACTATAATAAAGAATAAGAAAAAAGAAACTGAAGAATTGGATGCATTTGTGGTTTGGAGCAAAGAAAAAAGAAGTAAGGGTGCAAGCAAAAAAATAGTAGCGTACTTATTTATAGCTATAACATTTTTAAGCATAGTCTTATCAATAGTTAAAATAATACCAGCTAGTTATATTTTACTTATGTTATTAATCAACTTTGCTGTTATTAAGTTACTTACAAAAAATAATAAAGAAGATTTAGAGATGTTTAATAGTATAAAAAATACTATTAAGTCTTATGCTAAAATATTAGAATTAATAGAAAAAGAAGAATTTAAATCACAATATTTAAAAGAAATAAAATCTAAGCTTAAAAGTGGTACAAAAAATTCATGTGGTGAAGAAATGAAAAAATTATCTAATCTTTTAGATTGGATAGGAGATAGCTCTGGAAATGCATACTATTTAATAATTAATGTTTTTATATTTTCAGATGTATTTATAGTAGAAAATTTAGAAACTTGGAGAGAACAAAACTCAAAGGAATTAGAAGTATGGATAGATGTTATAAGTGAAATTGATGCATTAATGAGCATATCCAATGTATATTTTGATTTTGAAGAATTTAAATTCCCAAAGATTTCAGACAAAAAAGAAGTAAAAGGAAAAGCTATTGGGCATCCACTTCTAGGAGAAAAAGCCGTTAGAAATAATTATTCTCTTTCAGGTAATAAAAAAGTTACTCTAATTACAGGATCTAATATGTCAGGTAAAAGTACATTTTTAAGAACTATTGGTTTAAATTTAGTATTATCATATATTGGAGCTCCTGTTTTTAGTGATGATTTTACATGTGGAATATTTAATATTTATACATGTATGAGAACTAAAGACAATCTAGAAGAAAATATATCATCATTCTATGCAGAAATACTTAGAATTAAGATTTTGATAGAAGCAAGTAAAAAAGGAGAAGATGTCTTCTTTTTATTAGATGAGATTTTTAAGGGAACTAATTCTTTAGATAGACATGTTGGAGCAACTGAGCTTATAAAACAATTAATAAATAGTGGTGCTATTGGGCTTGTATCTACTCATGATTTAGAATTATGTGATTTAGAAAAATATGATAATAGAATAGAAAACTATAATTTTAGAGAATATTATGAAGATAATAAAATAAAATTTGATTATAAATTAAGAGTTGGGAAAAGTGAAACTCAAAATGCAATACATCTTATGAAACTTGCAGGAATTGAGTTTAAATAAAGGTATAGGGAAAAAAGAGAGAGGGCTTTTAAGCATGGGTTACGTAATAATAGACTTAGAATTTAATAATTTAAATAATATAACAAAGTATCATCCTAAATTTTATGAGATATATCCAGATTTTAAGACACCTTCTATACAAAATGAAATAATACAAATAGGTGCAATTAAAGTAGATAAATACATGAAAGTTGAAGGAAGATTAAAAGAATATATTAAACCATCAATAATACCAGTTTTAAATCCAGAGATTACTAAAATAACAAATATAACTGAAGAAGATTTAGATAATGGTATTACATTTCATGAAGCAATAAAAAAGTTAAGAGATTTTATAGGGGAAGATGTATTTTGTTCTTGGGCTAAGGATGATGTTGCGCAGATAATAATAAATGCACATCATCATGGCTTTAAGAATTTAGAATGGATAGATAAATACTTAGATGTTCAAGAGTATACAAGTAAAATATTAGGTGTTAAGAAATCTTTAAGTTTAAAAAATGCATTAAAGAGGCTTAACATAAAAATAGATAATAGTCTTTTGCATGATGCTTTAAATGATGCAGAATTTACTTTTCTTGTATTTAAACAACTATATAATTATAGGATTGTGAAAAATTATATTGTTGATAATATTTATGATATACCAACAATAAATATAAAAGATATAGATAATATTACTTTAGATGTATCTAAGGTAAAATCATTATGTCCAAGATGTAGTAAAAAAATAGAATTAGATTTTGATTATATGCCATATAAGTGGAGGTTTATATCAATAGGAAAATGTTCTAAGTGTAATGCTTCTATACTTAATGAAGTTATAGTAAAGAAAACACTTCATGAAGAAATTATTTATTATGAGATTGGAAATATTATAGGAAATTTAGAGTATTTAGATTATACCTATAAGCTTGATAAATATTTCTTAAAGAATGAAAAAGTACTATAATAATCTTAAATGAATTATGCTAAAATAGTATATGGTATATAAATAAAATATTAAAAAGGAAAGGAATAGGTATGAATATAGCATTTTTTCTTACACCTAAAAATGAAGTGGTTTGTGAGAGTTTAGAATCGACTATGAGACAAGTAATGGAGAGAATGGAGCACCATGGGTATACTGCAATTCCTTTAATAGACAAGCATGGAAGATATGTTGGTACTCTAACAGAAGGAGATTTATTATGGAAGCTTAAAAATACTCCAGAACTTAATTTTAAAAATACTGAGTCTGTAAAAGTAAAAGATATTAAAACTAGAAGAGCACATAAGAGTGTATTAATAAATTCTGATATTGAAAGTTTAATATCACTTGCTATTAATCAAAATTTCGTTCCTGTTGTTGATGATGAAGGAATATTTATAGGGATTATAAAAAGAAGTGATATAATAAATTATTGTTATAATGAAATGAAAAATAAGTAAATATATTTATATTAAGAACCTAGTACATACTAGGTTCTTTTATTATGGATGAAAAATATTTCTATATGTACATAGTTTTTAACATATTGCTAATAGAAAATGAAAAGAACTGTAGAGTTATTGACATTAAATATCAAAAAGAGTATATTTATAATCAGAAAACGCACCCCCTATAGGTGGGGGTAAAGGGGGATAAATATGAATGATGATAAAAAGAAAGCTATGCAGCTTTTAAAAACTTGTAGGGGACAAATTGATGGAATAATAAAGATGCTTGAAGATGAAAGATATTGTATTGATATATCAAATCAAATAATAGCTGCTCAAGGATTACTTAAAAAGGCTAATAAGCATGTATTAACACAACATATGCATCATTGTGTGACAGAAAGCATGTTGAGTGAAAATAATGTAGATAAAAATGCTAAAGTAGAAGAAATAATAAGCATATTAACAAAACTTATAGATAAATAAAATTATTGTATATGTTACATAAAGATTGGCTAAATAAAATAAAAAATAAACTATATTAAGGAGGTATCAGTATGAAAAGACAATTTGATGTTAAGGGAATGACTTGTGCATCATGTTCTAGTAGAGTAGAAAAAGTTGTTGGTAAAATGGATGGCGTTAATGATGTTGTAGTAAATTTAGCCACAGAAAAGATGACAGTTGATTTTGATCAAGATAAAGTAAGTGTTGATCAAATAGAAGAAAAGGTTAAAAAAGCTGGATATGAAGCAACTGAAATAAAATCAGATGATATAGTAGAAAAAAATTATAATATCACTGGCATGACTTGTGCATCATGTTCTAGTAGGATAGAAAAAATATTAAATAAAGCTGATGGTGTAGAGAGTGCAGTTGTTAACCTTGCTACAGAAAAAGCTACAGTTAAATTTGATAAGAGTGTCATATCTTCAGAAGATATAATAAAGAAGGTTGAAAAAGCAGGTTATGGTGCTGAAGAAATTGATGAAGGAAATAAATCAGAAGCACATTTTAAAGTAAAAGGAATGACTTGTGCATCATGTTCTAATAGAGTAGAAAAAGTTGTAAATAGAATGGATGGCGTTTATGAAGCTGTAGTAAACCTTGCACTTGAAGACATGAATGTAAAGTATGATAAAAGAAAAGTATCGATAGAAGATATCGAAAAAGTAGTAAAAAATGCTGGATATGAAGCTATAGAAATAAAAGATACAGCTAAAAGTGATCATAAAAAGGATTCGCAAGAAAAAGTTAAAAAAGCTAGAAATAGATTTATATGGTCAGTAGTTTTTGCAGTTCCACTTTTAATAATAGCTATGGGTCCTATGCTAGGATTAAAATTACCAGGTGTAATAAATCCAGATGTAAGTCCATTTAATTATGCTTTTATACAATTAATACTAGCACTTATTATTGCATTTATAGGTAGAGATTTCTTTATACATGGATTTAAGAACTTATTCCATTTAAGTCCTAATATGGACACGCTTATTGCATTAGGTAGTGGTGCGGCTATACTTTATGGAATATATGCATTAGTAAAAATTTATCAAGGTGATGTACATTTTGCCCATCATTTATATTTTGAATCAGCAGGTATGATTGTTGCATTTATAAGTCTTGGTAAATTCTTAGAAGCTATTACAAAAGGAAAGACTTCAGATGCTATAAATAAACTTATGGGACTAGCACCTAAAACTGCAACAATAATAGTTGACGGAAAAGAAAAAGTTATAGGAATTGATGATGTTAGAGTTAATGATATAATTCTTGTAAAGCCAGGTGAAAAATTACCAGTAGATGGTGAAGTTGTTGAAGGAACAACAAGTATAGATGAATCTATGCTTACAGGTGAAAGTATTCCTGTAGAAAAAAATCCTGGAGATCAAGTATTTGGTGCAAGTTTAAATAAAAATGGTATGTTTAAATATAAGGCAACTAAGGTTGGTAAGGATACAGTCCTTTCAAAGATTATAAACTTAGTTGAAGATGCTCAAGGAACAAAAGCCCCAATTGCAAAGTTTGCAGATGTTATTTCAGGATATTTTGTACCAGTTGTAATAGCAATTGCAGTTTTATCAGCTTTAGCTTGGTTCTTTATAGGAAATGAAAACTTAGAATTCTCATTAAATATATTAATATCAGTCCTTGTAATTGCCTGTCCTTGTGCTTTGGGTTTAGCAACACCAACAGCAATTATGGTAGGAACAGGAAAAGGTGCTGAAAATGGAATTCTTATAAAAAGTGGAGTAGCACTTGAAGAGGCACATAAGATTAATACAATAGTATTTGATAAAACAGGTACAATTACAGAAGGAAAGCCAAAGGTAACAGATATAATATCAGCTTCTATAAGCGAAGATGAATTATTAAAATTAGCAGCAGCTGCTGAAAAAGGATCAGAGCATCCATTAGGAGAAGCTATTGTTAAAGAAGCTGAAAATAGAAATATAAATTTACCACAAATAAAAACATTTAATTCTATTCCAGGCGAAGGTATTATCACAAATATCGAAGGAAAAGATATAGTTATTGGTAATAGAAAGATAATGGATAGAAATAAGATAGACATTACTAGTATTGAAGCTAAGGCACATGAATTAGCAGATAGTGGTAAAACTCCAATGTTTATAGCAATAGATGGAACTTTAGCTGGGATAATAGCAGTTGCAGATACAGTTAAGGAAAATAGTAAGAAAGCTGTAAAAGCGCTTCATGATATGGGAATTGAAGTTGTAATGTTAACTGGTGATAATGAAAAAACAGCAAAATCAATTGCAAAACAAGTTGGAATTGATAGAGTAATTTCAGATGTTCTTCCAGAAGGAAAAGCAAATGTTATTAAAGATTTACAAAAAGAAGGCAAAAAAGTTGCTATGGTTGGAGATGGAATAAATGATGCTCCAGCACTTGTTACAGCAGAAATAGGTATGGCAATTGGTTCAGGTACTGATGTTGCTATAGAATCTGCAGATATAGTACTTATGAGAAGTGATATTTTAGATGTTGTTGGTGCTATTCAATTGAGTAGAGCAACAATTAGAAATATAAAACAAAACTTATTCTGGGCATTTGGATATAACGTACTAGGTATACCAGTTGCTATGGGGATTTTAAAATTATTTGGAGGTCCTCTTTTAAATCCTATGATTGGATCATTTGCAATGAGTTTAAGCTCAGTATCAGTTTTACTAAATGCATTAAGATTAAAAGGATTTAAACCTAAATTTTAATATAAAATATAAAAAATTAAGGAGTGATAATTATGAAAAAATTTGATGTAAAAATTGGTGGAATGGGATGTCAAAAGTGTGTAGATAGTATAGAAAGTGCTTTTGCAGGAGATAGCAGAATAAAGCAATATGAAGTAAAGGTCGGAGAAGCAATAGTTGAAGGAGATATAAACGAAGCAGAATTAAAAGATTTAATAGATGATGCTGGATATGATTTAGAAGAAGTAAAAGAAATAGAAAGATTATAATTTATAAGACCATATAAAAAGGAGCATTTAAATATGCTCCTTTTTATATATATTTTTTTATTTCTTCATCAATATCTATATCAAATGATGAAGAAGGATTTGAAGTTTTATCAAGAGTTTCTTTTGTTTCTAGGAATTTATTTTTAATTTTCCCTTCTATATTTGAGAAGTTTTTTATATGAGATGCTGTTTTGAATTTATAGTTATTTTTATAATTAGTTTCTATATTATCATATTCAGACTCTAATTTATTTAATAATGTATCTATAATAGATTCAGCTTCTGATAAATAATTAACCTTATCTTCCATAGTTTTTAATTCTATTTCTAAAGCTAATTTTTTTTCAAGAGCTTTTTTAGCAAGATTAATATTATCTTTTTTTATTGCAAGCTGTATTTTAGAGTCATAATCTAAACACATATCATTTAACCAATAAATATCACTTTTAAGTGAATATAATTTATCGATTAGATCAGAAAATTCAAATAATAAGTCATCTAAAGTATTTTTACAATCTTTTATTTTATGTTGTTTATTTGAGTTAGATTTCCTATTAAATTTTAACTTTTTTAATATTTCCATAACTCCTCCAAGATAAAACGATAAATTCATATAATTAATATATGGAATAACATAAATAATGTTTAAATTATTAAAAGAAGTGTTTTTCTTGTATTAAATTTATTGATAGATTAAAATTATAAGTAGAGTATATGTTGGGGAAAAGAAGGAGTGAATTTAAATGATAAATGAAAATGCTATGAATGAATTATTAGATTCTTATGATGTTAAAAGAATCAATAAAGGAGATATATTAGAAGGTAGAGTAATCGATGTAAATGATAAAGAAGTAACTGTTGATATTAAATATGCTTTTGATGGAGTTATTGAAAGAGAAGAACTTACAGCAGATGATAAAAATCCATTAGAAGTAGTAAAGCCTGGTGATGAATTTAAGGTTGTTGTACTTTCACCTAATGATGGAGAAGGTTTTGTAAAATTGTCTAGAAAAAGAGCGTTAATAAAACAAGAAAAAGAAGATATTAAAGATGCTTTTGATAATGATAAAACAATAAAAGTTAATGTTAAAGAAGAAGTTAAAGGTGGATTAGTTGCACAATATGGAGCAGTTAGAGTATTTATACCAGCTTCACTTGCTTCAAGAGAAAAAATAGATATAAAATCATTAGTAGGAAAAGAATTAGAAGTAAAAATAATAGAATTAGATTTTAATAATAATAAGGTTGTTGCTTCAAGAAGAATTATTGAAGAAGAAGCTTATGAAAAAGATCAAAAAGCTCTATGGGCACAACTTAAAAATGGAGAAAAGAGAAAAGGTGTAGTTAAAAATATCGTTAAGTATGGAGCTTTTGTTGATATTGGAGGAATACAAGGGTTAATTCATATAAATGACTTAGCTTGGGAAAGAGTTAAGAGAGTTGAAGATGTAGTTTCTGTTGGTGATGAAATAGAAGTTTATATTGGAAATGTAGATCCAAAGAATAGAAAATTATCATTAGTATTAAAGGATGTAAATAAAGAACCTTGGAATCTTCATGCTGATTCAATAAATATTGGAGATACTTTAGAAGGAACAGTAGTTAGATTTACAAGTTTTGGAGCTTTTGTTGAATTATTTAAGGGTGTAGAAGGATTAGTTCATATAAGTGAAATAACTGATGAAAATATAACAAAACCTGAAGATGTATTAAAGATGAATCAAAAGGTTAAAGTTAAAGTTTTAAATATTGATAAAGAAAATAAAAAGTTAGCTTTAAGTATTAAAGATGCAGTTGAAAAAAGTTCAGAATACCTTAAATATATGAATAATGAAGATGATGGAGTAAGTCTTGGAGATTTATTTAAGGACTTATTCTAATATAAAGTTAAAGGATACTAAAACTTTTAGTATCCTTTAACTTTTAAACTTTTTCTATTTTAAGCATATTTGTCCCACCTATATGTGTAGTTGGAAGTCCAGCTGCAACTATTATCTCATCATTTTCTTTTACAAAATCGAAAGTTTTAGCGATTTTCTTTGCTTCACTTAATATCTCATCTGTTGTATTAAATATTTTACAATGAACCGGAATAACACCAAAATTAAGAGCAAGTTCTCTCATTACATATCTAGATGGGGTTATAGCAATTATTTCTGATTTAGGTCTGTACTTGCAGATTAATTTAGCTGTTGCGCCGCTTTGAGTTGCAGCTATTATAGCTTTTGCATTTACTATATTTGAAGTTCTGCATGCAGAATAACTTATAGCATCAGAAGATGAAAGATTAGATGGCTCTACATATTTATATTGGCTATAATTTAAATTTTTTTCAGTTTCTATAGCTATCTTAGACATTGTTTTTGCAGCTTTTATAGGAAAGCTTCCGGAGGCAGTTTCGCCACTTAACATTATAGCATCAGTTCCATCAAATATTGCATTACATATATCACAAGCTTCAGCTCTAGTTGGAATTGAATTTCTAATCATAGAATCAAGCATTTGAGTTGCTGTAATAACTATCTTTCCAGCTTCATTACACTTTTTAATAATTTTCTTTTGTATTATAGGAATTTTTTCTATAGGAATTTCTACTCCCATATCACCACGAGCAATCATTATTCCATCAGAAACTTCAATTATAGAATCTATATTATTTACACCTTCTTGATTTTCTATTTTAGCTATTATCTTTATATGATTATTATTTTGCTCTTTAAGAATATCTCTAATTTCTAATATATCAGATGCTTTTCTTATAAAGGATGCAGCTATAAAATCAATATCATTATTACAACCAAATATTATATCTTTTTTATCTTTTTCAGTTACTGATGGTAAATTTATATTTATATTTGGCACATTAACGCCTTTATGATTTGTAATTATACCTCCAACTTTAACTGTACAATTTATAGATTTATTTTCTATACTATCAACTTCAAATACTAAAAGTCCATCATCAACTAGTATAGTTGCCCCAACTTTAACATCTTTATAAAGATCTTCATAAGTTATTGAACATTTAGAATTATCACCTAATATTTCGCCACTACATATAAATGAAAATTTATCACCTTCTTTTAGTGTAGCACTATTATTTTTAAAATTATGAGTTCTTATTTTAGGGCCTTTAATGTCAATTATAATTGCTGTCTCAGAATTTATATCTTCTCGTATCTTTTTTATAAGGTCAATCTTTTGTTTATGAGTTTCATGAGTTCCGTGAGAAAGGTTAAGTCTTGCAGCACTCATACCTATCTTTATAAATTCTTTTAAAGTATTTTCTGAATCACTAGATGGTCCAATTGTAAAAATCATCTTTGTTTTTTGCATAAAACTACCTCACAAATATTTATTACACTATTTAAATATGATATATTATATAAAAATATTTAAAATCTAAGTTAAATATTTATTATTAGTATATTTAAATAAATATACTATGATATACTAATTTATATGCAATATATTTAAAATAATGGGAGGAATAGAAAATGTCAGTTTTAAAAAACATTGAACCAAAATTAGTATTTAATTATTTTGAAGAAATCTCAAAAATTCCAAGAGGTTCAGGAAATGAAAAAGGGATAAGTGATTATTTAGTTTCATTTGCTAAAGGTCTTGGATTAGAAGTAATACAAGATGAAGCTTTAAACATAATAATTAAAAAGCCAGCATCTAAAGGATATGAAAATGCTCCTGGAGTTATAATCCAAGGACATATGGATATGGTTTGTGAAAAAAATAAAGACACAAAACATGATTTTACAAAAGATCCAATAGAATTAAGAGTTGATGGAGATAACATATATGCAAATGGTACAACTCTTGGTGCAGATAACGGAATAGCTGTTGCTTATGGTATGGCAATTTTAGCTGATGATACAATAGAACACCCAGCTATAGAAGTATTATTAACTACAGATGAAGAAACAGGTATGACAGGAGCTATGAATATATCACCTGAACATATAAATGGAAAGATATTATTAAACCTTGATTCAGAAGAAGAAGGAGAACTTTTAGTAAGTTGTTCTGGTGGATTAAGAAGTAAAGCTTCAATGAATATCAACTGGGAAGATAAACAAGAAAATCATGTAGCTTTAGAAATCAAGCTTAGAGGACTTATGGGTGGACACTCAGGAATGGAAATAAATAAGGGACGTGGAAACTCAAATAAGCTTATGGCAAGATTATTAAAAAACATTTATGAAAATCATGACATAAGATTAGTTCATATTGAAGGTGGATCTAAAGATAATGCAATTCCAAGAGAAGCTGATGCAATAATTACTGTATTAAATAGTGATGCTGAAAACATAAAAGCAGAAGTAGCTAAATTTGATAAAATATTTAAACATGAACTTAAGGTTCAAGATCCAAATGTTAGCTTAGAAGTTGTAGAATGCAATGATGTTAAAAAGACTTTTGATAAAAAATGTACAGAAAATATTATAGATCTTTTATATCTTTACCCAAATGGTATAAATACAATGAGTAAATCAATAGAAGGATTAGTAGAAAGCTCAACTAATATAGGAGTAGTTACTACTTCAGAAAATGCAGTTAGCTTAGATAGTGCAGTAAGAAGTTCAGTTGCTTCATTAAAAGAAGAAATTGTTTTAAGAAGTAAGGCAATAACTGAAATATTAGGTGGAAGCTTCTCAACTCATGCTAATTATCCAGAATGGGAATATAATAGTGAATCAAAAATAAGAGAAATCTGTAAAGATGTATATAAGAGAATGTACGGAAAAGAACCAAAGGTAGTTGCAATACATGCAGGTGTTGAATGTGGGTTATTTAAAGAAAGATTAGGAGATTTAGATATGATTAGTTTCGGTCCAAATCTTTATGATGTTCATACACCACAAGAACATATGAGCATAAAATCAGTTCAAAATGTTTGGGAATACCTATTAAATATACTAAAAGAAATTAAATAATTTATATTTCCACTTTAATAAAAAATTATTTTTAAAATCTTCATCTAAAATTTAGGTGAAGATTTTTTTTACATAATGAATATTATTGTATCCTTCTTAATATATTTTAATAGAGTAATATTTTAGGAGGGATAACATGGGATACACAAGATATAATTATAAGCCAAGAAAAAAGCCAGGAAGGAATTTCTTAAGCATAGGAGCAGTTGGAATACTTTTAGCAATAGTAATAGGCTTACTTATAGGAAAGGTTATATTTAAACCTAATAATGTTGCAAATTCAGAAAAAACAAGTGAAATTAAAGAAACTGAACCAAATGGTGTTTTAGATAATGAAAGTATAGATACATCTAATAAAGTAACAGAAACTGAAAATAAAAAAAGATTTTCTATGATTCAATGTGGATTTTATGGGAAAAAAGAAAATGCAGAAAAAGTATTAAATGAAATTCCATCAACGTATAATAAGTTTATAATAGAGGAAGATGGTAAATTTAGAATAATTGCTGGAATATATACAGAGGATAATGTAGATAAGGTAATAGAAAAATTAACTGAAAAAGAAATAGCTAATGTTAAAATAAAATGTGATTATGAATTAAGCGACAGTGAAAATTCAATGATATGTGAAATAGTTTCAGGTTTTATGAAAATTTTAAATGAATTAGAGAATCAGCAAGTAAAAAGTGTAAATACGACAGAATTTAAAAAATGGGTAAGTGAGCTTGGAAATGATTCTAAAGATGAAATAAAAAGTGATGAACTTAAAAGTTTAAGAAAACATATAGAAAATTTACCAAAGGAATTAGATAGAAATGGTGCTAAAAAATCCTTAGAATTTATGTATAAAATGCTTATAAAGCATAGAGTATAAACAATTCTTAAAAAAAAATTAATTCTATCATTATATGGCATTGCTACTTGTTTAAAGCCTTATAAAATGATAAACTATATTAGGTGTAGTTCTAAAATGCTACACCTAATATTATTTTATAAAATATAGTATTTGAATATAAATATGGAGATACTATATTATATTAAAGTTATTTAAAAGAGGGATATTATGAAGTTTATATTAGCATCAGCATCCGCAAGAAGACAAGAATTATTAAAAAGAATAATTACTGATTTCGATATTATCGTTAGTGAATTTGAAGAAAAAAATGTCGAATTTAAAGGTAACGTTAATAGATATGTGGAAGAAATCGCATTAGGTAAAGCTAGTGCTATTTTAAATAATATAAGTGATGACAGTATAGTAATATCTGCAGATACAGTTGTTTCTTTTGATAACAATATCCTAGGTAAACCTAAAGACGAAGAAGATGCCTTTAAAATGCTAAAAATGCTTAGTGGAAATACTCATGAAGTTTATTCAGGAGTTTGTGTCATAAATAATAAGACAAAGGACATATTATGTGATAGTTTTAAAACTGAGGTAACTTTTTCAGAAATTAGTGATGACAGAATAAAAAAATACATTCAAAGTGGAAATCCTCTTGATAAAGCAGGATCTTATGGAATACAAGATGAAGCAGGAGTTTTTGTTGAATCTATAAAAGGAGACTATTATAATGTAGTTGGGTTACCACTAAATGGGACATATAAGATGATTGAAACAATAATTAAATAATTTTTATGGGGGAGGGGTATTCTAATAAAAGTAAGGAGAAATAATTTTGAATAATTACCTTAGAATTGTAGATATACCTAAAAATGAAAGACCAAAAGAAAAATTATTAAAATATGGTGCAGAATCTTTAAGTAATCCAGAACTTTTAGCTATAGTTTTAAGAACTGGAACTAGGGGTGAAAATGTATTAAATTTAAGTCAGAGAATAATTACAGAACTTAATGGATTGAATGGTATTTTAAATGCATCAATGAAAGAAATGACAAAAATTAGAGGTATAAAAGAGACAAAGGCTTCTCAAATATTAGCAATAGCAGAGCTTTTTAGAAGATTTAATACTTATAAATCTTATAGTGAATTTAAGAGGATTAATTCGCCAAAAGATGTTGCAAATATGCTTTATGGTGAGATGGGAACAATTAATCAAGAAATACTAAAATTAATTATATTAAATACTAAAAATGAAGTTGTAAAGATTAAGGATGTTTTTAAGGGGAGTTTAAATTCTTCTTTGGTTCATCCAAGGGAGATATTTAGTGAGGCTATAAATAATAGTGCAGCTTCAATAATTATATGTCATAATCACCCATCAGGAGATCCAACTCCAAGTAGTGAAGACATAAAAGTTACTACCAGAATTAATCAAAGTGGAGATATAATAGGAATCAAACTTATTGACCACATTATAATAGGTAGAAATAATTACGTAAGTCTAAAAGAAAAAGGAATATTATAATCGAAAGGGGAATGAAAAATGGGATTTTTCGGAACTAGTAAAGACATGGGAATAGATTTAGGAACAGCCAATACACTTGTGTTTGTTAAAGGTAAAGGTGTAGTTCTTAGAGAACCATCAGTTGTAGCTATAAATAGCACAACAAGAAAGCCACTTGCAGTTGGTACAGAAGCAAAAATGATGATTGGTAGAACACCAGGAAACATAGTTGCAATAAGACCACTTAGAGATGGTGTAATTGCAGATTTTGATGTTGCACACACAATGATAAAATCATTAATAGAAAAAGCAGCAAGTAAAAGTGCATTCAAAGCGCCAAGAATAATAGTTTGCTATCCTTCAGGAGTAACTGAAGTTGAAAAAAGAGCAATAGAAGAAGCAACTAAGCTTGCAGGAGCAAGAGAAGTTATATTAATGGAAGAACCAATGGCAGCAGCAATTGGAGCAGGACTTCCAGTAAGTGAACCAACAGGAAGCATGATTGTTGATATTGGTGGAGGTACTACAGAAGTAGCTATTATTTCACTTGGAGGTATAGTTACAAGTAGATCATTAAGAGTTGCTGGTGATGAATTAGATCAATCAATAATTGCTTATATTAAAAAAGAATTCAATTTAATGATTGGTGAAAGAACAGCAGAACAAATCAAGATGGAAATAGGATCAGCTTATAAGATTGATGATGAAGAAAGAGAAATGGAAATCAAGGGAAGAGATTTAGTTACTGGTTTACCTAAAGTAGTTGAAATTTCAGAATCATTAATAAGAGATGCTTTAAAAGAACCAGTATATGCAATAATTGAATCAATAAAGACAACTCTTGAAAAGACACCACCAGAACTTGCAGCTGACATAATGGAAAAAGGAATAATGTTAGCAGGTGGAGGAGCAATGCTTAAAGGATTAGATGTTTTAATAATGAAAGAAACTAATATGCCTGTACATATTGCAGAATCACCATTAGATTGTGTTGTTCTAGGAGCTGGAAAAGCTTTAGAAGATTTCGACAGAATTAGCAAGGAAGATAGATAAGAGCATGAAGCGTCTTAAGAACAAACTGGCAGTTACTATAATAGTACTGTCAGTTACATTTTTAGCCTTAATTATCTTCACATTTAAAGATTCAAATAAAAATATTATTGAAAGTGGTGCAGGCGCAGCATTAAATCCTATACAGAAAATTGCTTATACTGTTAATACAAAGGTAAAAGACTTTGTTGATTTATGTTTAAACTTTTCTACAGTAAGAGAAGAAAATAGAGAACTTACTAAAGAAAATGCAGATCTTAAAAAGACACTTTTAAAATATTCACAACTTAAACAAGAAAATGATCAGCTTAGAAAAGTTTTAAATTTCAAAGATTCAAGAGAAGATTACAATTATATAGCTACTAATATTATAGGATATGCAGGAGGAAATATATTAGATGGTTATATAGTTGATAAAGGTAATAATGACGGAATAGAAAAAGGCATGATTGTAATTGCATCAGATGGGTTGGTTGGTCAAGTTACTTCAGTTGGTAGTAATTGGTCAATAATAAAAAGCATCTTAAATGAAAACATTGCAGTAAGTGTTAAAGTAGAAAGCACTAAAGAAAATACTGGTATACTAAGAGGATATAGAAGTAAAAATGGAGAAGCTGAGTGTAAGGTTGAAAATCTTCCTATGGATTCTAATGTAAAGGTTGGAGATTCAATAGTTACTTCAGGTCTTGGTCAAATATATCCTAAGGATATAGTAATCGGTAAAGTTGTATCAGTTGAAGAAGATAAAGTAAATGTAATGAAGAATGCAATTGTTAAACCAAGTGTTGATTTTAATAAACTTGAAAGTTTATTTATTGTTGCACCTAAAGATAAACGTGATATTAAATATTAAGAGGTGATGAGATGAAAAAATTAATAGTAGTTTTAATATCTATCCTCTTATTAATAATTGATAATTCTATAATGCCATTTTTAGGAGTATGGGGAGGTTTTCCAAGTTTATTATTTATTTTTGCTGTATTATATTCATTAATAAATGGATTAGAAGATGCGGTATTTATTGGTGCAATTAGTGGAATATTGCAAGATATTTTTTTTGCAAATGGATTAGGGATAAATGCCTTAGTTAATATGTTTATATGTATATTAGCAGCTTATATAGGTAATGGAGTATTTAAGAAGAGGAAATTAATTCCAGTAACAACTGTTTTTGTAGCTACTATAGTTAAGCATTTAGTTGTCTTTATAATACTATATTTATTAAATTACAAGGCTAGTTTAAATAACATACTTATAGTTGCAATATATAATTCGGTGATAGCATTTATAGTATATAAATATATACTTATGTTTTCAGATACTGAAGATGTAAACAGTAAGTGGAGGTTTAAATGATAGTTAATAAACCAAAAAATAAAAAGAAAAAGCTTTCTAGATATACAGTTCTTAATATTATAATGTTAGTTATATTTTCAGCAATAACATTAAGAATGCTTTATTTACAAGTATATAAACATGATGATTATGAAGATAGAGCAAATGAAAACTCAGTTAGGTTTATTGCAGAAAAAGCTCCAAGAGGAGAAATTTTAGATAAGAATGGAAATGTATTAGCTACAAATAAACAAACTTATACATTAACATTTACAACAACAGACAAATCAAAAGAAGATTTTTATAGCACACTAGCATCAATATTTAAAATTCTTAAAGAAAACAAAGAAACAGTTCAAGATGATTTATTAGTAAAGGTTAATGATAAAGGTGAGTTTTATTTTGCATATAAAACTTCATCAGCTGATAATCAACAATCTGAAAAATTAAGATTTTTAAAAGATAGAGGAATGGATGAAGAAGTAAAAAAAGAACTTTTTAAAGGCTCAAATAATGATTTAACTGATAATCAAATAGCTGAAATAGATAAAAAGTTATTAGAAGTAACTCCAGAACAAGCGTTTTATTATTTAGTAAGAACTTATGATTTGATAAACCTTGTTAATCCAGACCCAACAGATGAAGAAAAGAAACAATATCAAGAAATGGATGATAAACAACTAACAGATCTTATATTAAAAAAATATTCATTAGATGATATAAGAGATTATATGGTTGTTAAAGATGCCATAAAAATGCAAAGTTTTAAGGGATATAAAGCTGTAACTATTGCAAGTAACATTAAAAAAGATACAGCATTTATTATATATCAAAAACTTAATGATTTACCAGGTATTGGAGTAGAACTTCAACCAGTTAGATATTATCCTTACAATAATTTAGCATCAGCAGTACTTGGATATGTTGGTCAAATTGATAGTTCTCTGCAAGATGAATATAAATTAAGAGGTTATGATACATCAACAGATCTTATTGGTAAATCTGGTATAGAATCAGCATTTGAGGATCAACTTAAAGGTGTTAAAGGTGGAGAAACTGTTAAAGTAAATTCATCAGGTAGAACAACAGAAGAGTTATTTAAGTTAGAATCTTATCCAGGAAATACTGTAAATCTTACTATAGATAAAAATATTCAGTATGCTATGCAAGAAGCATTAAAGGATAGAATAAAGCAAGTTCAAACTGAAATCTCAGATTCAAATGGACATACTTTCCAAAATGCTACTAGAGGAGCTGCACTTGCTATAGACGTTAATACTGGTAAAATACTTGCACTTGCAAGTTATCCAGACTTTGATCCAAATCTTTTTGCAATACCAGGACAGCTTACTGAAGCTCAAACAGAACAATATTTCTCACCTAATCTTGAGAAATTTGGTAAAGAGCTTATAAAGAGAATGGGACTTAAAAAATCAGTAAATGATTTATTCCCAAAAGATAAAAATGGTTATAGAACAGACCCTTATGATTTATATGCAAAACCATTTTATAATTATGCTACTTTAGGTACAATGCCACCAGGATCTATATTTAAACCAGTAACAGTAGTTGCTGGACTTGAAGAAGGCGTAATAACTCCAAACGAAACTGTAAATGCTACTGGTAAATTTAATATTCACCCTGAAACATTTGGTACAGGATTTGGACCAGTATGTTGGATATATCCAGGAAGTCATGGTCCAACAGATGTAAAGAAAGCTCTTCAAGTTTCATGTAACTTCTTCTTCTATGAAACTGCATATAGATTATATATGAAAGATGGTGGAGGAACTAATAGACCAGATTCTCTAAATACTATTGCAAAATATGCTTGGAAATTTGGACTTGGAGTAGATCCAGATAGTAATACTAATCCATCAACAGGAATTGAAATAGAAGAAAATACTACAGGACAAACATATAATTTCAAAACATTTAAAAATAGCATAATTGCGCTTTCAGGATTTGAAATAGCAGATTTCCTACAAAATGAAACTTCAAAAGGATCAGCAATAGCTACTTATCAAGGAATTATTAATTTTATTCCTTTCGATTTCTCTTACACAGATGATGATTCAGAAAAAGTAAAGAATTTAAAAGTAGACTTAAAACAAAAAATTAAAGAAAGATTTGAAGTTGTAGGAACAGGTACAACAGGTAAAAATGAAAATGAATTTGCAGCTAGTATATTATCAGATGTAAAAGGTATAATGCAAAATTCAGATGTATATAAGAGTAATGTTAAAAAGTACGAAGCAAAATATAATAAGAGTGCTAATATAGATGAACAGGCTTCACTTGTTGCTAATGCAATTGCAAGATATGTTGTTGTTGATAAATCAGCAGAAATGACATCACCAGGACAGCTTGTATATTCAGCTATCGGTCAAGGTATAAACCATTATACGCCACTTCAACTTGGAGCATATATATCAACACTTGCAAATGGGGGAACTAGATATGCACTTCATTTAGTAGATAGTGTAACAGATGTAGATGGAAATGTTGTAGAGGAATATAAACCTAAGGTGCTTGATAAGATAAATATTAGCAAATCAACTCTTGATGCAGTTAAAGAAGGGATGGCAAGAGTTAACAATGACTCAGAAGGTGGTACAGCTTCATCAGTATTTAGTAGCTTCCCTATAAAAACAGCAGGTAAGACAGGTACAGCCGATTACTCAAATGATCAAAGAGATTATGGTAGATCACCTTATGCAACATATGTAAGTTTTGCTCCGGTTGATAAACCAGAAATTGCTTTTGTTGGTGTTATATATGACGGAGGTCATGGTTCTTACACTGCACCAGTTGCAAAAGCAGTTTATGAAGCATACTTTAAAGATAAAATCTTAAAAGATTATCCTGAATATGCTAAAAGTTCAGAATCATTTAAAAAGTATGTAATGAATGTACCAAAAGATAACAGCGAAGAAGCTCAAAAAGCCGAAAGAGAAAAAGCTCAAAAAGCTGAAAAGGAAAAGGCAGAAAAAGAGAAAGCTGAAAAAGATAAGAATAAGAAAAAAGATGACTCAAAGAAAAATAATAATGATTCATCAAAAAATAACTCTACAAATTAGAATATAATTCAATCAATAAAAATAACATTGAACTTTAATAGTATCAATGTTATTTTTTTATCTTAAAAAAACAAACTAAACCTACAAATACTTACATTTTAATGCTATAATAGTAGAAGGATTTTACTATATTTTGTAGAATAGTGTTAAAGTGATGAGAATTGGTGGGGGGAAACCAATAATGGATGATAGAATAGTTATAAAAGGTAATAGAGTTGGAATAAGTGCTATAATAAATATCGATAAATTTAGTGGTTTTGAAGAAATGCTAGAAAACTTAGTTGGTAAGCTATCAAAAGGAAAGCGTTTTTACAAAAATTCTACATTAGTTATTAGCACAAATTTAAACTCAATCAATGAAAAAAATCTAGTGCGTCTTAAAGAAGTATTGTTTAATGAAATAGAAATAAAAGATATAATTTTACAAGATGAAGCTTCAAAAGATAAAGAAAATGATAAAAAGATTTTTTCAGGAGTATACGAAGGAAAAACAAAATTTTTGAGAAAAACAGTAAGAAGTGGACAATGCATAAATTATAATGGAAATATTGTAATAATTGGTGATGTAAATAGCGGTGCAGAAGTTATGGCAACTGGAAATGTTATTGTTTTAGGAAGTATAAAAGGAAATGTTAGCGCAGGTGTTAATGGAAATACAAAAGCGATAGTTGCAGCTTTTAGCCTTCAACCAGAAACATTGAAAATTTCAAATCTTGTAACATTTTCACCAGACTCAGAAAAACCTAGTTATCCAGAGGTTGCAAAAATAAAAGACGGAACAATAATAGTAGAGCCGTACATACCAAATAAATATATTTATTAAAGCATGGAGGGAATATTAAATGGGAGTATCTATAGTAATTACATCAGGAAAAGGTGGAGTTGGTAAAACTACAACAACAGCGAATATTGGTACTGCATTAGCAGCACATGGGAAAAAGGTTGTCGTTGTTGATGGTGATACAGGACTTAGAAATCTAGACGTATTAATGGGATTAGAAAATAGAATAGTATATACAATAATTGATGTTATAGAAGGAAGATGTAGATTAAAACAAGCATTAATTAAAGATAAAAGATTTCCAAATCTTTGTCTTCTTCCAACAGCTCAAACAAAGGATAAAGACGATATAACTGCACAACAAATGCTTAAGATCGTAAAAGAATTAAAAGAAGAATTCGATTATGTTCTTATAGATTCTCCAGCAGGTATCGAGCAAGGATTTGAAAACTCAGTAATTGGAGCAGATAAAGCAGTAGTTGTTGTAAATCCAGAAATTACATCTGTTAGAGATGCAGATAGAGTAATCGGAAAGTTAGATGCTAAAGGACTTGAAGATCATTCAGTAATTGTAAATAGAATGAATTATGCTATGACTCAAAGAGGAGACATGCTTGATGTAAGTGATATAATAGAAACACTTTCAATTGAATTATTAGGAGTTGTACCTGATGATAAAGAGATAACTGTTTCTACAAACAAAGGAGAACCAATAGTTTTAGAACAAGAAGCTAGAGCTGGGGAAGCATTTAGAAATATAGCAAAGAGAATAATGGGTGAAAATGTACCTTTCATGGATTTAAACAATGAATCACAAGGGTTATTTGGATCTATAATGAAGTTATTCAAGCGTAAATAGGGGGAATTTGAAATGGGATTCTTTAGTAGTTTTACAAATAGCAGACCTAAACCAAAGGATATTGCTAAAGATAGATTGAAGTTGATACTTATACATGATAGAGGTGATCTTCCAACTGACACTTTAGAGCAGATAAGAAGTGAAATACTAGAGGTTCTTTCAAAATATGTAGAAATATCAGCAGATGATGTGGAAATATCAGTAAGCAAAAGCGACATTGAAGAAGGGGAACAAGGTTCAGCATTAGTCGCTAATATACCTATTAAAAATGTAAGAGGTAAGTAAATTGATATAAGAGAATTTTATGATTAAAAGGCTACATACTATTAAGTATGAAGCCTTTTATATTTAATTTATATATTAAAAATTTATTATTTTTACTATTTATTTATGATTTGTTTTAGAGAATAATATATAATAAAAATACAGGTTTTTCAGGAGGTGAAAGATTATTGTTAAGAGGAGATTTATTATTTGATACGCCAAGAACTCAAAACAAGTATAAAATGGATTTTAAAAAAATCAGAGATATAGATAAGGTGTTATTGTTAACAACAATAGTATTAGCGGTATTTGGTATAATAAACATATATTTCGCCACAAAAGGGAACTATGGATTTAGTTATGCAAAAAAGCAATTAATATGGTTTATAGTTTCGCTTATAGCACTTTATATATTTATGGCTGTTGATTACAGAGTTCTTTATAATTATGTTCCAATTTTTTATTGGGGTGGAGTTCTCTTACTTATTGCAACAATGTTTTTAGGTTCTGTTAGAGGTGGAGCTAGAGGATGGTTAGTATTTGGTCCTATATCTTTACAACCAGCAGAGGTTTCAAAGATAGGTATGATACTCATGCTTGCAAAAAAATTGGAAGAAATGGACTTACAGATAAATAACTTAAAAAATTTCTTTACACTTGCTTTTTATGCAGCAGTGCCAGTAGCTTTCATAGTAATACAACCAGATATGGGAATGAGTATGGTTTCATTCTTTATAGTTCTTGGTATATTTTTCATAGCAGGAATAGATATGAGAATAATAAGTGGGGGATTCTTTACATTACTTCTTGGAATAGTCATTGTATGGAATTCAGGACTTATTCAAGATTATCAAAAAACAAGAATAACATCATTTATGAATCCAGAAGCTAATATATCAGGATCAGGTTATCACCTTAGCCAGTCATTAATTGCGATAGGTTCAGGGGGACTTACTGGGAATAGACCATCTTTTTCAAATGATTCAAGTTCAGGATATGCAGCACAACACGTACCTGAAGTACAAACAGACTTTATTTTTGCGGAAATCGCAGAAAATTGGGGATTACTTGGAGTCTTATTCTTATTAACTATGTATGGATTACTTATAAATAGGATGATAGCTATTGCTAGAACCTCTAAGGATATATTTGGATCAATAATATGTGTTGGATTAGTATCTTATTTCTTATTTGCTATATTCCAAAATATAGGTATGACTATAGGGCTTATGCCTATAACAGGTATAACATTACCGCTTTTAAGTTATGGTGGTAGTTCGCTTTTAACTACAATAATGTCAATAGGATTAATTTTAAATATAGGAATGAGAAGAAAGAAAATTAGATTTTAGATATAACATTAAAAAAGAGTATCTTTATTATAATAAAGATACTCTTTTTCTTTAATATATTATATTTATAATATAAATTTTCTTATGATTTCATAAAATACTTATTTCAAAAATATAATAAAGTAGTGCTAAGTAATAAGGAGATAAGTAAAATGGGAAGTTATAGGGATCAATACGAGAGATATTATAAAAGTATAGGTAAAAAAAGTAGCAGATATAGACCTATTTCTGATGAAGGAGATAATTTAAATTCTTATTACATAAGGGGAAGAAGAAAAAAGAAAGGAGGAATGATAAATTTTTTATTTACACAAATCATAGGGATATTTACAATAATGTTAATTATTATGGCATTAAAATATATACCTTATAAAGAGGTAAATATTATATATTCAAATATAAAAGATATCATGGTTTCAAAAGATTATTTTGATAAATTAAATAATTTGAATACTATTGAGGCATTAAATAAATTTAAAAGCAAAGTATCAGAAAGTTATAAAATAGAAAATAAAATAAACGGAGAATTAATGACTCCATTAATAGGTGAAATAGAAACTATAGAAGACGGAATATATATAAAATCTACAGGTGAAAAAGAAGTTTTTTCTGCATCTGATGGAGAAGTAACAAAGATATCATTAGATGACAATAAAACAAACTTAGTTATTGATCATGGAAATGGAATAGAAAGTTATTATAATATGATAAGTAAAGCTAGCGTAAAAAAAGGGGATAAAGTTGAAAAGGGAGAATGTATAGGCTTTAATACAAAAGTTGATAAAGAAAATTATAAAATAGAATTTAAAATTAGTTATATGGGAAGATTTATAGAGCCAGCAAAATATATTAATTTTAAAGGATGATTATTTTGATATTTAGCAATATTTTTGAGGATAAAAATGAAAAAATCTTATAAGTTAATAATTATAGAGATAGTGTTATTATTACTTGCAATTAGCTTTGAAAGTAAAATTCTAATTGGAGTTATATCAATAATATTGCATGAATTTACACATATTTTCGTTGGTAATAAGCTTGGATGTAAGATTTATGGTTTAGAACTTGGATTAGTAGGAGCTAAAGCAAAGCTTTCAGATATTGAAGATCTTATAGATAAGGAAAAACTTATATTATATTTAAGTGGACCTATTATGAATTTTATTTTAGCATTACTTTTTTATGTTTTATATATTATAAGTGGCTTTTCTATATTTAATACAGGGTGTGAAGTAAATATAGGGCTTTTTATATTTAATTTGATTCCAGCATATCCGTTAGATGGTTCAAGGATATTAGAGATAATGTTGTCAAAATATAATTCATATAATAACAGTAAAAAAGTAACCATATGGACAAGTTATATATTATCAGCTTGTTTAATTATATTGTTTTTTATTATGATCTTTTTACATAAAGTAAATCTTAACCTATTTTTAATTGGTATTTTGATATTTTATTCAACTATCTTAGAAAAGAAATTAATTATGTATATAATAATGGGGGATATAATTAAGAAAAGAAAAAAAATAAAAAAATATGATTATATAGAAAATAAAACAGTATCAGTATTTTATAAAAATGAATTACTTGATGTAATGAGATTGCTTGATAAAAGTAAGTTTAATACCTTTTATATATTAGATGAAGAACTTAAGCTTCTTAAGATAATGCATGAAGATGAGTTGATTGAAAGTTTAAAGAATTTTGGTAATATAACACTAGAAGAATATATTAATAAATTAAAGGAAGCCCAGTGATGGGTTTCTTTTTTATGTAGAACAAAAATTTAATTTGTGCTAGAATATAGGGATGTATATGTATGAATAGATTAATTAAATAAATATATACAAAGTAATTTTTAGGAGGATGTAATTTAATGAATAAAATTTCAGATAACATCTTATGCAAGGTTGAAAAACCAGCAAGATACGTTGGTGGAGAACTAAATCAAGTAATTAAAGATCCAAAAGAAGTAGACATTAGATTTGCCTTTTGTTTTCCAGATGTTTATGAAGTAGGAATGTCTCACTTAGGAACAAGAATACTTTATCATACAATAAATAATAGAGAAGATACATATTGTGAAAGAGTTTTTGCACCATGGCCAGACATGGAAAAAGAAATGAGAGATAATAACGTAGCTTTATATACTCTAGAAACTAAAGACTCACTTGATAAATTTGATATATTAGGCTTTACATTACAATATGAAATGAGTTATACAAACATATTAAATATGCTTGATATGTCAAATATTACAATAAGAGCATCAGAAAGAGGAGAAGATGAGCCAATAATTATGGCAGGGGGACCTTGTGCATACAACCCAGAACCTCTATATGATATAGTAGATTTCTTTGAACTTGGTGAGGGAGAAGAAATGATGAATGATGTCTTAGATGTATATGCTAAGTACAAGGGTAAAGGAAAGAAAAAAGAATTCTTAAGAGAAATTTCAAAGATAAGAGGTATATATGTACCTTCATTATATGATGTAACTTACAATGAAGATGGAACAATAAAAGAGTTTAAACCAAAATATGATGATGTTCCTAAAGTTGTAAAGAAGAGAATAATAAGAGATTTTGATAAAGTTGATTTCCCAATTGAAGATATGATAGTACCTTATACAGAAGTTGTTCATGATAGAATAGTGCTTGAAACAGCTAGAGGATGTACTAATGGATGTAGATTCTGTCAAGCAGGTATGATTTATAGACCAGTTAGAGAAAAAACTAGAGAGACATTAATTAAGCAAGCAAGAGAATTAGTGAAGAAAACAGGGTATCAAGAAATTTCACTTGCTTCATTAAGTATATGTGACCATTCAGATATTCAAGGACTTATACATGAATTAATGGAAGAACATGAAGCAAATAAAGTTGGTATAGCATTACCTTCAATAAGAGTTGATGCATTCTCAGTTGATTTAATAAAGGAAATCCAAAAGGTTAGAAAAACAGGATTAACTTTTGCACCAGAAGCTGGCTCTCAAAGAATGAGAGACGTAATAAATAAAGGATTAACTGAAGAAAGAATACTTGAAGCTACAAAGAGTGCATTTGAAAATGGTTGGAGCACAATAAAGCTTTACTTTATAATAGGTCTTCCTTATGAAAATATAGAAGATTGCGCAGCTATAGGTGAACTTGCAGAAAAAATGGTAGAAGAATACTATACTGTACCAAAAGAAGTTAGAAAGAAAGGCTTAAAAATTACAGTAAGTACTTCAATACTTGTACCAAAGGCATTTACTCCATTCCAATGGGCTCCAATGGAAAGAATAGAAAATGTTAATGAAAAGATAAAGGCTGTCAAAGGCTCAATAAAATCAAGAAGCATAACTTATAACTATCATGAACAAAAAACTTCATATATGGAAGCTGTATTTGCAAGAGGAGATAGAAAGCTTTGTGATGTTTTAGTAAAGGCATTTGAAAAGGGATGCAAATTTGATGGATGGTCAGAATACTTTAATTTTGATGCTTGGAAAGAAGCTTTAGCTGAATGTAATGTTGATGGAGACTTCTATGCTTATAGAGAAAGAGATTATGATGAAATACTTCCTTGGGATTTCATTGATATCGGAGTTGATAGAGCATATTTAGTTGAAGAAAATGAAAAGGCTAGAAGAGTTGAACTTACACAAAACTGTAAAAAGGGATGCACAGGATGTGGAATCAACGTTAACTTTAGAGAAGGGAAGTGTTTCGAAGGTGCGATATCTAATAAAGTTCACTAAAGAAGCAGATATAAAATTTGTAGCTCATTTAGATTTAATGAGAACAATTCAAAGAATTATTAGAAGATCAGAATTACCTGTTGATTATTCAAAAGGATTTAATCCACACATGGCTCTTTCAATAGCACAACCACTTTCAGTAGGAGTATATTCAGAAGGTGAATATATGGATGTAGTGCTAAAAGAAGAAGTTGATACAGATGAAATAATAGATAGACTTAACAAAAGTTCTGTAAATGCAATTAAGTTCTTAAATGCAATTAAAATAGAAGTAATTCCAAATGTTAAAAAAGTGCCACAAGCTATGGCTTTAATAGATGCAGCAAGATATACAATAAAGATGCACTATAAGGACTTAACAAATTTTGAAGAAGAGATGAAGTCTCTTTTAGATAAAGAAGCTTGGATAATGACTAAGAGAAGTAAAAAAGGCGTAAAAGAAGTTGATATAAAGCCTATGGTTCATGAATTTAAATATTGGATTAAAGATGATGAAGTTGTATTAAATGTTTTAATAAGTTCTGGAAGTAGAGAGCACTTAGCACCAGATTTATTAGTAAAGCTTATACAAGAAAACACAACTAATTTTGATGAAGAAGCTTTCGTTGAAATAAAAAGAGAAGAAATGTATTTTATGAAGGAAGATGTATTAGTACCTCTTTATAAGTGTGTATAGGAAGTGTAATTTTAATGAGAGAAATTTTTATTGAAAGAAGAGAAAGATCCATAAGGATTGCAGTTAAAAATAACAATGAATTAGAAGAATGTTTCATAGATGAAAAACTTAACGAACCAACTTATGGAGAGATATATAAAGGAAGAGTTAAAAATATAGTTCCAGCAATAAATTCATTATTTTTAGATATAGGATTAGATAAAGAAGGCTATATGTATTATAGTGAAGAATTGAAGAAATCACATATTAAAAAGGGTGATGAATTTTTAGTTGAAGTTTTAAAAGAACCTTTAAATGAAAAAGGTGCAAAACTTACTAATAAATTCAGCATACCTGGAAAATATTTAGTATTTACAAATGATAAAACTAACATATCATTTTCTAAAAGAATAACTGATGAAGTTAAAAAGAAATTAATAGAAGCAGAACTTGAAAAAGTTGAAGGCATTAATATTGTTGTTAGAACAGAAGCTGTTAATGTACCAATAGAAGTTCTTAAAGCTGAAAGAGATAAGTTAAAGAATATATTAGATGAGATGAATAGAAAACTTAACTACAGCATAGAACTTTCAAAAGTATATGGAGAGAATGTATTTTTAGACAAGATTCTAAGAGATAATATAACAAAGGGAAATCTAAAGATATATGTAGATAATATTGAAGATGAAGCTTATGTTAAAACATTCTTAGATGGAGAGAAAGATATTGAGATAATAGTTTATGATGGATTAAGAACATTATTTGATTATTACAATATAGAAAAAGAAATATTAAAGCTTAGACATAACAAAATTAAGCTAAACTGTGGTGGAGATATTGTTATTGAAAAAACAGAAGCTATGTACGTTATTGATGTAAATAGCGGCAAAAATATCAAAGGAAGAAGCTTTGATAAGACTATTCTTCAAACAAATCTAGAAGCTGCAAAAGAAATAGGAAAGCAGATAATGCTTAGAAATTTAAGTGGAATAATTCTTATAGACTTTATTGATATGAGAGATCATACTCAAAAGATAGAAGTTATGAAAGAATTAAAAGAAGCACTTAAAAATGATAAAGGAAACAGCAAGATATATCCTTTTACAGAACTTGATTTAGTACAAATAACAAGAAGACGTAGAGGAAAGAGCATATATGATTCAATAGAAGAAAAATGTCCACTATGCAAGGGAAGTGGCAATATTCTTAAATTATCATATATTGAAGATCTAATAAGAAATGATATATTAAGATCAGTAGAAGATAATACTATAAAAAGTTTCTTTATTGAATTAGATAATATTTATAAGGAAAGTGTAAATGGTGATTTATTTAGCTTTTTAAAAAATATTGATGGCTTAGATAAAGAAATATTCCTTAAATTTTCAGATGGAATTGATGGATATAAAATAGAGCCTTTAATATTTAAAAATCAAAAAGAAAATCTTGCAGATTATAAAGTTAAAGCAATAGAAAAATATTAATTAATTTCTTTACAAAAATTTGATGGTATGTTAAGATAGGTTAGTAAACCGCTCACGATAGGGTTTTTAATGAAACAAAGTTTTTCTTTGTACCCGTAGTGGCGAGACCGTTATGAGGAGGTGTTTTAATGTACGCAGTAGTATTAACAGGAGGAAAGCAATACAGAGTTCAAGAAGGAGACGTATTATTCGTTGAAAAACTTGAAGCAGAAGTAGATTCACAAGTTGAATTAACAGAAGTATTAGCTGTTTCTAACGGAGAAACTTTAACAGTTGGTAAGCCAATGGTTGAAGGAGCTAAAGTTGTTGCTAAGGTTTTATCACAAGGTAAGGCTAAGAAGGTAACAGTATTCAAGTATAAGGCTAAGAAAGACTACAGAAGAAAAGCTGGTCACAGACAACCTTACACTAAATTAGTTATCGAAAAGATCGAAGCATAGTCTATGATTAACGCAAAGATTTTTTACAAGAATAACGATATTATAGGATTCGTAATCGACAATCATGCAATGCCAGGAGATAGAGATTTTAATAATGATGTCTTATTGGTAGGAGAAGCTTTTGATATGGTTTGTAACTCAGTTTCAGTCTTATCACAAAGTGTTCTTATAGGTATAGATGAAGTTTTAAAACTGAATTGTACATACGAGATTGCAGACGGATACTTGAAATTAGACTTAACTGATTTTTCAAAAGAAGAATTAGAAGAGTCACAGGTTTTACTTAAAACCTTCGAGAAAAGTTTAGAAAGTGTAATTTCTAGCTTAGATCAAATGTTTGGAAATAATAAACGTAGAGAATATATAAATTTATTAAAAGAGGAGGTGTAGTGACATGATGATAATGAACCTTCAATTATTTGCCCACAAGAAAGGGGTAGGTAGCTCAAAGAATGGTAGAGACTCTGAATCAAAGAGACTTGGTGTTAAATCAGCTGACGGACAATTCGTACTTGCTGGAAACATCATCGTAAGACAAAGAGGAACTAAGATCCACCCAGGAAACAACGTTGGAAAGGGTAAGGATGACACTCTATTCGCTAAAATCGACGGAGTTGTTAAATTCGAAAGAATGGGAAGAGACAAGAAGAAAGCTTCTGTTTACCCAGTAAATGTAGAAGAAATAGCTGAATAATAGTTATTTATATAAAGCACCCATTAATTTGGGTGCTTTTTAAATGTAAAAAAATAAAGATTTACTTAAATAATAACATTAAATAGTGTTTTTTTTCTTTATATATAATACTATTGTGTTATAATTAAGAAAATATTTTTATAAAATAGAAATATTTAAAAAATGAAGACTTATTATTCATATGTTAAGGAATAATATGAATATAGAGATTTTGCAAAAAGGAGAGGTGACTATATGTTTATAGATAAGGCCAAAATATTTGTAAAGTCTGGTAGAGGTGGAGATGGCGCAGTTTCTTTTAGAAGAGAAAAGTATGTTCCACTTGGAGGACCAGATGGTGGAGATGGCGGAAGAGGCGGAAGTATTATCTTCACAGTTGATACTGGAATAACAACTTTAATGGATTTTAAATACAAAAGAAAATTCGTAGCAGCACCAGGAGAAAATGGTGGTACATCAAAATGCTATGGTAGAGATGGAGAAGATCTTTACATAAAAGTGCCTATGGGAACAATTATTAGAGAAGCTGAAAGCAATAAGATTATTTGTGACCTTTCAGAAAAAGATGATAAATTTGTTCTTTTAAAGGGTGGAAAAGGTGGAAAAGGAAATTGTAAATTCTGTACACCTACAAGACAGGCACCAAACTTTGCAGAACCAGGTATGCCTGGAGAAGAAATGGATATAGTTTTAGAATTAAAATTACTTGCAGATGTTGGTCTTTTAGGTTTCCCTAATGTAGGTAAATCAACATTCTTATCAATGACAACTAAAGCAAAGCCAAAGATAGCTAACTATCATTTTACAACTTTAAAGCCAAACTTAGGTGTAGTTGCAGTAGATGGTATTGAACCATTTGTTATGGCAGATATTCCAGGAATAATTGAAGGAGCAAGTGAAGGTGTAGGACTTGGACTTGAATTTTTAAGACACATTGAAAGAACTAGATTGTTAGTTCACGTTGTTGATATATCAGGACTTGAAGGAAGAGATCCATTTGAAGATTTCGTTAAGATAAATGAAGAACTTAAGAAATATTCTGTTAAGCTTTGGGATAGACCACAAATAGTAGTAGCAAACAAGACAGACCTTTTATTTGATGAAGAAGTGTTTGAAAACTTCAAAAATAAGGTTAATGAATTAGGCTTTGATAAAGTTTATAAGATGTCAGCTGCAACTAGAGAAGGTGTTGATGAAGTAATTAAGGAATGTGCTAGAATGCTTAAGGAAATTCCTATAACAGGACTTGAAATATCAGATGAAGAAAGATATATTCCTGAAGATAAGAAATTTACTTATGAAATTAGAGTTGAAAAAGGTGAAGAATACGATACTTACTTCGTTGAAGGAAGCTTCGTAGATAGATTATTAAGTGCAGTCAATGTAAATGATGCAGATTCATTAAGATACTTCCATAAAGTATTAACTAATAAGGGAGTACTTAACGAATTAAGAGAAATGGGAATCAAAGACGGTGACATGGTAAACCTTAATGACTTTGAATTTGAATACTTACTATAGGAGGAAAATTAATGTTAATAGGAAAACAAAGAGCTTACTTAAGAAGCTTAGCTAATGATATGCAACCAATATTCCAAATTGGTAAAAATGGTATAGAGGAGAGCTTTTTAAAACAAGTAGTAGATGCACTAGAAGCTAGAGAGCTTATAAAGATAAAGGTTTTAGAAAATAGCGGATTTACTGCAAGAGAAGCTTCAGATTATATATGCAATGAAATAAAATGTGAAGGTGTTCAAGCAATTGGAAGTAAATTAGTTTTATATAAAAGATCTTCAAAAAACCCTAAAATACAAATACCTAGAAAATTTAAAAACCAAAAATAATGAAGAAGTATGGGATTATTGGAGGAACCTTTGATCCTATCCATAATGCACACCTTTATATAGCTTATGAAGCGAAAGTTAAATTAGGCTTAGATAAGGTGATATTTGTACCAAATGGAAGTCCCCCACATAAATCTTTAAAGAAGGTAACGGGGGCTTCTTTAAGGTACGAAATGGTTAAAGAAGCTATTAAGGATTTTGAAGATTTTGAGGTTTCAGACTATGAGATAAATAAGAAAGAACTCAGTTACACATATAAGACATTAGAGCATTTTAAAAGTGAAGATATATCATTATATTTTATAACAGGTGCAGACTGTCTTGTTGATTTAGATAAATGGAAAAATGTAAGTGAGATTTTTTCTCTTTGTAATTTTGTTGTATTTACAAGACCAGGTTTTAGAGAAGAAGATTTATTAAAAGAAAAAGAAATTGCTGAAAAAAAGTATAATGGGGAAATAACATTTTTAAATGTTTTAGATTTGGAAATATCATCAACTGATATTAGAAGAAGAATTAGAGAAGGAAAAAGGGTTGACTTTTTTGTACCAAAAGAAGTACTTAAAATTATCGAAAGAGAGAGGGCTTATGGAAAAGATAAATAATATAGAAATTACTTATATTTATAATTACTTAAAAGAAAACTTAAAACCAAAGAGATATATACATACACTAGGAGTTGTGTCTACAGCAAAAAAATTAGCAAAATTAAATGGTGTAGATGAAGATAAAGCAGAACTAGCAGCATTATGTCATGATGTAGCTAAAAACTTAACTCCGGAAGAATTAATGAATATCATCAAAAAAAATAATATAGAGTTGACAATAGATGAGAAAAAAACACCAGAACTTTGGCATGGAATAGTATCATGGATACTTGCTAAAGAAAAGTTTAATATAGATGATAAAGAAGTGCTTGAAGCTATGAGATGGCACACAACAGGTAAAGAAAATATGAGTACTCTAGATAAGATTATTTATATTGCAGATATGATTGAACCATCAAGAACTTATGATGGCGTTGAAGAAATTAGACAAAAAGTTTTAGAAAATCTAGATGAAGGAGTACTTATGGGAATGGATCATACTATAAAATATTTATTATCTAGAGAACAACTTATAGATTTAAATACCGTTAAAGCTAGAAATTATTTAATATTAAATAAAGCTTAACTTAAGTTTAAATTGGAGATGGGGTGTAGAAAGTTTTGGCTGATGATAGAAAACCTAGAAATTCCTCTTCGAGAAGAAAGAGAATGGAAAATGAAAGAGAAGAGGCCATAAGAAGAAAACGTATTGCTAAGAGAAATGAAGAATTAAAAAGAGGAAGACAAACAAGTAGAAGAAGCTCAGACAATAATCGTATTCCTAATAATGATGCAAGAAGAAGAGTAGATTCTTCAGTTAGAGAAGATAGAAATTCATCTAAAAGTTTAAGATCTAGCAATAAACAAAGTAAAAATAGAAATTTAAAGAAAAATGCATCAAAGAAAAAGAAGGGTATATCATTTAAAAAGATAATAGGGATTATATTTGCTATATTTTTAATATTTATTGTAATAAGTGGTGTAAGAATAGCTAAGCTTGTTAATAAAATAAATACAGATAATATAACAGCACCAGTGGAGGTGTCTATGAATGATACAGTAAATATATTACTTCTTGGAATGGATGTTGGGGATGTGAATAACCCAAGTGATGAATCTATTAAAAGAACAGATACAATGATGCTTATAAACTTCAATCCAAAAACAAAAAAGATAAACATCGTATCAATACCTAGAGATACCCTTATAACTATAAATGGACGTATGTGGAAGATAAATGCTGCTTATCCAATTGGAGGAGACCAAAGAGTAATAACAGAGGTACAAAATTTATTATCAGTTAAAGTTAATTATATAGCTAAAGTAAATTATAAAGCATTTAGAGATATTGTTGATGCAATTGGTGGAGTTGATATGAAAATAGAATATAATATGGACTACACTGATAAATCTCAAAATTTAAGAATTGACTTTAAAAAAGGAACAACAGTTCATTTAAATGGTAAGAAGGCAGAAGAATTCTTTAGATGGAGAAAAAATAATGATGGCACAGGACTTGCTGATGGGGATATAGGAAGAATAAGAAATCAGCATGCATTTTTAGAACAATTATCTAAAAAGTGTGCAAGTCCAATGACAATATTTAAGATGCCAGCAATACTTAAAGCCATAGAAGAAAATGTAGAAACTAATATGGATGGAACTACAATGCTTAAATACGCATTAAAACTAATGACTGTTAAATCAGGTAATGTTAACATGATGACACTTAAAGGAGAACCTAAGATGATTAATGGTCAATCTTACTTTATAGTAAATAAAGAAGAGAACATGAACCTAATTAAAACTCTTAATTCTTCAGAGTCATCAAGCACAGTAATAAAGCCTGAAGATGTAAGAATTAAGATATTAAATGCAACTAAGATAAGTGGTCTTGCAGCAACATATCAAATTCAGCTTAAACAGCTTGGATATAATAATGTAGATACAGGCAATACAGACCTTAGAGATAAGAGTGTTATCATGGTTGATAATGATAATATAAAGAATTCTCTTAAAAAAGATTTTAAATCAATAACTGATTATGAAAGCATTAATTCAAAATATCAAAACTCAGGATATGATGTGATAATTATACTTGGTAATGATGCCAAAAACTATTAACATTAAGATTAGGAGGATTTTAAGATTTGAGTATCCTAGAAAAAACTGTACCATCAGAATATGATGGAATTAAGCTTAGAAAATATTTAAAAGAAGGATTAAATTTTTCATCAAGACTTATAAATAGAGCAGCTTTAGAAGAAAGAATATTTATAAATGGTGAAAAAGTAAGAAAGAATTTTAGAGTTTCAACAGGAGATATATTAAAGATAGACTTAGATAGAGAAGAAACGCAAGATATTACTCCAGAAAAGATGGATTTAGATATTGTATATGAAGATGATGAAATATTAGTTATAAACAAGAGACCATTTTTAGTTGTGCATCCTACAAAAAGATATCAATCAGGAACATTAGCAAATGGTGTTAGAAATTATTTCATGGAAACAGGTGAAAATTGCATAGTAAGACTTGTAAGTAGATTAGATATGAACACTTCAGGGCTTATATTAATTGCAAAGAATCAATTTGCTCATATGGCACTATCAAAAGAAATGGAAAAAAACAATATAAAGAAAAGATATATTGCAATTGTCCATGGAAACTTAAAAGAAAAAGAAGGAACAATAGACCTTCCAATATATAGACCTCAAGAAGGAGATGGCTTTGATAGCATAAAAAGAGTTGTAGATGATAGAGGTCAAAGAAGTATAACTCATTATAAGGTTTTAGAAAGTTTTAAAGGTGGAGATATAGTCGAATGTCTACTTGAAACAGGTAGAACACATCAAATAAGAGTTCACTTATCTCATTTAGGTCATTCTATATATGGAGATTTCTTATATGGTGATGGAGATGAAGAAAAAGACTTTATAAACAGGCAAGCACTTCATGCTTATGGATTAGATTTTAAGTCTCCAAGAACAGAAGAACCATTAAGCTTAAGAGCTGAGCTTCCAGATGATTTAAAGCAATTAATAGAAAAGATTAAATAAAATAAAAGGCATATATTGCAATGAAGTAATATATGCTTTTTTAGTTTTAATTATTTTCTTTTTCTATTTTTAACTATAATAATTCTGATAATTACTAAAATAATTAGTAAAGTAAATCCTATTACAATACATGTGATTTTAAAGGAATTATCAGTGATTATTTGTGATATCTCTGTTTTAAAATTATAATCTCTGTCAATGCCGCTTAATAAATTAACTTCAGATATAACCTGTCCATCTACTATTACTTTAGCCTTTGTTACTACATCACCTTTTTTAAATGATAACCTCTTTATTTTAGCAGGTAAAGTATATTCTAAAGTAGGTTTTATATCATTTATATTAGCTTTATTAGCGGTAAAGAATACATCTTTATCAATAATTAAAGGTAAGTTAGTATTATTTGCGATATTTATATTATCAACTTCTTGATTTTTAGAATATAATTTAACTTCTTCAAAATTATTAAAGCCATATTCTAATAAGTCTTTCATATCTTTAAAATTTTTATTTTTATCTTCAGCTTTTAAAAATACTCCAATTAATAATTTGTCATCTTTTTTACCAGATATAACAAAAGTATGTTTAGCTACTTCTGTATAACCGCTTTTACCAGCAAGTGCATTAGAATAATAGTATTTAGAATTTTTATTAATTAAATGATTATGATTATTAACCCAACGTTTAGTACCATCTAAATTACTAGCAGGAAGTTCTAAAGATATTATCCTTGAAATTCTAATATAATCAGGATTTTTTAAAGCTTCCTTCATTATAAGTGCTAAATCATAAGCTGTTGTTTTATGATTTTTGTCTGGAAGTCCACTTGGATTTTCAAAATTTGAATTTTCACATCCAAGTTCTTTAGCCTTTTCATTCATCATTTTTGCAAATCCTTTTATAGATCCGCCAACATGTTCTGCTAATGCTTCAGCACAATCATTACCAGATTCAAGTAAAAGTCCTGTTAAAAGTGTTTCAACAGTAAATTTTTCGCCTTTTTTTAAACCAATTGAACTACCATCAGCAAAAGGAGGTTTGTCGCCTATTGTAACGATATCTGTTAGTTTAGTATTTTCTAATACAACTAAGGCAGTTAAAATTTTAGTTGTTGAAGCTGGAAATTGTTTAGTGTTTTCATTTTTAGAATATAAAACTTGACCTGTATCACCATTGATTAATATTGCAGATTCAGCATTAATCTTAGGTGGGTTTTCTTTAGCATTTGCAGTAGTTAAAAATAAGTTGCAGAAAACAGGTATAAGAAATAAAAACTTAATTAAAGATTTAAATTTTTTACTCATGAATTCTCCTTATTATTATATTTAATTTTTTTAATTTTAACAAAAAGTTTTTGGAATTTCTATACTTTAATAATATTTTATTAAAAAATAGGCTGTTAAAGAATAAATTATTTTAATTTTGATAATAATTTAGAAAAAACTAGGAGAATTTATATGGATGCAAAAAAGAAAAGCATAGGTTTAATAATAATAGCAGTGATAATAGGTGGCGGATTACTTATAAATTATATTGTTAGCGGAAGAGATAGTTTAAATAAGAATAATAATGATAATATTTTTGTTGAAGAAGAGAATGAAGAATTAGAAGAAAATTCAAAAGAAAATAATAAACAAAGTTCCTCAAATGTTAAAGGTCAAGGAAGTGGAGAAATTATAGAACTTAAAGATAATAGAATTGTTGTTGATATAAAAGGAGAAGTTAAAAATCAAGGAGTATATTATTTAAATGAAGGGAGTATAGTAGAGGACCTTATAAGAGAAGCAGGTGGAATTACAGATAAGGCTTCACTTGATTTGGTAAATAGAGCAGAGAAGCTTACAAATAATAAATGTATTATAATACCAAGTAAAGAGGAAAGTAATGAAATTAAAGGACCTCAAAGCAATAATATAGCAAGTATGCCAAGTAGCATGGCTTCAACTAATAGTGATGATGGGAATGAAATAATAAATATAAATACTGCAAGTGAAAGTGAACTTGTAAAGATTAATGGAATAGGTCCAGCAAAAGCTAAGGCTATAATAAGTTATAGAGAAGAAAATGGTGGCTTTGGCTCAATTGAAGATATAAAAAATGTAAGTGGAATTGGTGAAGGAACTTTCTTAAAAATAAAGGATTATATATCAGTATAAAATAAATAGTAATATAAAAGGTGAAGGCTTTTGTCTTCATCTTTTTATTTAAGCGTAAAATAAGAAATTGTAAGGAAAATATTATACTTTAAATCGTATACTTATATATAATATAAGTTGTAAGAATAGTTACAAGAATGTTATAATTAAAAAATATGAAGAAATTCCGATTGTAGATGTTCTATTTAGGAGGAGAAATATATGATTAAAAAAATTGTAGGATTATTAGTAAGTGCCACACTATTAGTTTCATTAGCAGCATGTGGTAGTAGTAAACAAAAAGATAATACAAGTCAAAATACAAAAAATGCAGAACTTAATATAGATAACCAAGAGCAATTTAAGGATTTAAAAGGATATTGGATTAAAGATTTTACTCGCGAAGAGTTTGTTAATAAAAGTGATAGTTTAATGAAGGAATTTGAAGATAAGACTAAAGAATTCGGTTTAGACTACAAAAAAGAAGATCAAGTTAAAGAAATAGGCGGAGTTACAGCTAGTGTTAAGTCAATTTATTTAGATAATAAAAATCCAGAAACAAATAAACTTGAAAGTATGCAATTTGAATCTCAACTTATGGGAGAAGCTCAAGATTCAGGTAGAATGCAATTAAAGATATCAATTAAAATTGATGGAAATGCTATAAAGAAGGATAATAAGTTTAATTTAGGAGATACTTCATTAGCTCAATATTCACAAATCATGACAGGTGAAAAAGATAGAAACTTTGATGATATAAACAAGAAGATAGTGGATATAATTAAGAGTGATAAAAATGAAGGCATAATAGATGATAATATAAATGGATTATCAGAAGAATTTGCAGTAAGCAAAGACTATATAGTATATACTTTATCTACAAAGATATATAAATTTACTGACAATACAAATCAAGGTATAAAATAATTATATTTAGGAGGGGACTATGTCTGAAAAAGAAAGTATGAATATTAAAGGGCAAGATAATACTAATATAGAAGATAAAAAAAAGATAAGTGTTGAGATTGATGCAAATCCATCATTTATAAAGAGATTATTTGCAAATATCTTAGATCAAGCAATAATTTTAGGGATATCTGCAATCATATTAATGTTATTTGATTTAATAATAGGATTTATAGGTTATATGGTGGTTGAACCAACAACAATTTTATTTATAATAGATGTAATAGTTAATATAATTTATCAATCTATACTTCAATCAAAAGATAGAAGAACTATAGGAAAAAGAATACTAGGAATAATATAATTAAAGAATAGGAGAACAAAGAGTGGGCAGAAGAAGAGCAAGAGAAATAACAGTTAAAATAGATAAAACTGAGTTTCCATCAGTAGGTGTAGGAATTCAAGATGGTAAAAAAATATATGTAAAGAATGCTTTTCCTGGTGAAACAGTAAAAGGTAGAGTTAAAAAAAGTAGAGCAGAATATGCTGAACTTAAACTTTTAGAGGTCTTAGAAAAGGCACCTTATGAAATAGAAGCTAAATGTCCTCACTTTGGAATATGTGGGGGATGTTCATCACAAAATCTTACTTATGAAAAGCAACTAGAACTTTTAAGTGAAGAAGTTTTAGAATTATTTAAAGATGCTGAAGTTACAACTGGAGAATATGAAGGTGTAACAGGAAGTGATGATCAATGGGAATATAGAAACAAGATGGAATTTACATTTGGAGATGAGTGTAAAGGTGGAGAACTTTGCCTTGGTATGCATATGAAAAATGCAAGCTTTGGCATAATAACAGTTGATCAATGTAAAATAGTAGATGAAGATTTTAGAAAAGTTATAAAAGCTACAGTAGAATACTTTAGAAAAACAGGTCTTCCTTATTATAGAGTAATGAAGAAGGAAGGATATCTAAGACACTTAGTTATTAGAAAAGCTAAAAACACAGGTGAGTTATTAGTAAATCTTGTAACAACAACACAAGTTGATTTTGATTTAACTGAATGGGTTAATATAATTAAAGGATTAGAGTTTGATGGAGAATTAGTATCACTTCTTCACACAGAAAATGATTCATTATCAGATGCAGTAATACCTGAAAAAGTTAACCTTCTTTATGGAAAAGATCATATAATGGAAGAACTTTTAGGCTTAAAGTTTAAAATATCACCATTTTCATTCTTCCAAACTAATACTAAAGGGGCTGCAAGTCTTTATAGTATAGTTAGAGAATTTATGGGAGATTCAGAAAATAAGGTAGTATTTGACCTTTATTGTGGAACAGGAACTATAGGTCAAATAGTTGCACCTAAGGCTAAAAAGGTTATAGGACTTGAACTTATAGAAGAGGCAGTAGAAGCTGCAAAAGAAAATGCAAAGCTTAATGGACTAGATAATTGTACATTTATAGCTGGTGATGTTGCACAAACTATAAAACAAGTTAAAGATAAGCCAGATATAATAATACTAGATCCACCAAGAAGTGGAGTAAGTCCTAAGGCGTTAGAATACGTAATAAGATTTAATGCAAAAGAAATCGTGTATGTATCATGTAATCCTAAGACATTAGTAAATGACCTTAAAGGATTAACTGAAGTAGGATACAGAATAGAAAAAACAAGAGTTAAGGATATGTTCCCTAATACACCACATGGTGAGACTGTAGTTAAGCTAATTAAGAAATAAGTTAGTTTTTACAAGCATTGATATTAATAAAATAAGTTTATTTGCCGCCAATTTGCCGACATAGGTTCTATTTGGCGGCAATAATATTTTCTAAAATATTTACTGTTGAAGTTTGCATCTTCTTAGTTACATGTTAATAAGTATCCATAGTTGTAGATAGTTTCGAATGACCTAAGCTATGTTGAATATTTTATTTATTAAGTCGTGGGAAAGATTTTCAGCGACAGCTTATCAATATGTAAGAGGAAATTGGACAATAGGTTATTGAATATGTACATATAATCAAAGACAAGATTATACAATGACAGAAGCAGAAATGTAATTTTACGAATAATATAACAATAATTAGGAGAAATATATATGAATCAATTCCAAATGGAAATAGCTCAGATTTGTATTTAATTACTATTAGTAGTTATAACTATAACATCA
>NZ_JAXFPT010000016.1:0-59119 GCF_034179595.1 Clostridium sp. | reverse complement strand
GTTAATAATAATCTTACTATGATTGAAATAACAGATAAAATATTAGATGAAATAAAAAATAAAGGATTATTATCAATTAGTGGAACAAAAGGTGGATCTGGAAATTTAGCACTTCCAAGAAGACAAGAAATAATGGCTGCACTTAACAGATATAGAAGATTAAAAATAAAATAAATATTAGAAAAGACTATATAATTAAATGAAAGGAGAGATAAACTTATGAAGAAAGTAGTATTAATAGGCTTAGTAATTTTAGTACTATTATGTGGTATATTAGCTTTTATAGGAAATTATTTTTATAATTTAGCACTTAATCCTCATACTTCAAAAGATGAGGTATTTTCTAATAGTAAAAAGAAAAGTGAAAATAAAGTAGATAAAGATGAAACTAGTGGACAAATTAATAATTACGATATAGATTGGCTTTTAAATAAGTCTAATTATGAAAATGCGTATATACAATCTGATGATGGGCTTAAACTTCATAGTTATGAAATTAAAAATCCAAAGAAAACAAATAATTGGGTTATAGTAGTTCATGGATATACTAGTGAAGGTAAATTCATGGCAAGCTTTGCAAATAAGTTTTATGATATGGGATATAATGTGTTAGTTCCAGATTTAAGAGGTCATGGACAAAGTGAAGGTGACTATATAGGAATGGGATGGCATGATAGATTAGATATTATAAGATGGATAAATAAAATAATAGAAGAAGATAAAGATGCAAATATAATACTTCATGGAGTATCAATGGGAGCGGCAACTGTTATGATGACATCTGGAGAAGAACTTCCAAGCAATGTTAAAGTAATAATAGAAGACTGTGGTTATACATCAGTTAAAGATGAATTTGCATATCAATTAAAAGCATTATTTAAATTACCATCATTCCCAATTATTAATGTTGCAAGTTTAATGTGTAAAATGAAGGCTGGATATTGGTTCGGAGAAGGTTCTGCAGTAAAACAAGTTGCAAAGTCAAAAATACCTACATTATTTATACATGGAGATGCAGATGATTTTGTCCCATATTTTATGTTAGACAAGCTTTATGATGCAGCAAATTGTACTAAAGAAAAATTAGTTATAAAAGGTGCAGCACATGCTAGAGCAGCAGTAGTAGATCCAGAACTTTATTGGAATACTATTAAAAAGTTTATAGATAAAAATTTTTAAAGCACTTTTAAATATAAGGGGGATTTTATGAAAAAGTTAAGTTATGGTTGTACTCTTGATTGTTTTGATTGTTGCAAATTTAATGTTTATGTTGAAGATAACAAGATAGTAAAAATGGAGGGAGATAAAAATCATCCATATACTAAGGGATTTGTATGTAAAAAAGGATTAGCTCATGTAGATAAATTAAATCATAAGGATAGAATATATAGTCCTATGATAAAGAAAAATAATAAATGGGTTGAAATATCCTTTGATGAAGCATTAGATATAATGGCTGAAAAATTAAAATACTACAAAGATAATTTTGGATCAAAATCAATAATGTATTATGAGCAATATGGTAATGGCTCTGTATTAAAAAGTATAGCTAATATGTTTTTAAATATGTATGGAGGAGTAAGTGAAGCAAAAGGTGGACCATGTTGGAGTGCTGGAATGAAGGCACAAAAATATGATTTTGGAAGTGCAAAAAGTCATTCATTAGAGGATATGTTAAATAGTAAAAGTATATTTGTTTGGGGTAAAAATCCTGCATTTACTACTATACACACAACAAAAATGCTTAAAAAAGCTAAGGATAATGGAAGTAAAGTAGTAGTTATAGATCCTATCTATACTGAAAGTGCTAAGATGTCTGATTTATATATAAGAGTAAACCCTGGTGGAGATTTTGCTTTAGCTTTAGCGATGGGGAAAATAATAGTAGAGCAAGACTTATATGATGAAGAATATATAAAATCTTATGTATTAGGATTTACTGAATATAAGGATTATCTTGAAGAATTAAATTTAGATGATCTTTTAAGAAAAGCTGGAGTAAGTAAAGGAGAGGTACAAAAGTTAGTAGATTTATATACAGATAAGTATTCTACTCTTTTATTAGGATATGGAATGCAAAAGTATAAAAATGGTGGAAACACAATTAGAGCTATAGATGCTTTAGGTGCAATAACAGGACAAGTAGGCTTTAGTGGTGGTGGAGTAAACTATGCTAATAAAGTATTTCTTGGAGTATTAGATAAAGATCCATATAATAGTGAAGATTTTGCTGATAATAGATTATTTTACGTTAGTGATATGAGTGATTTTATTGATGAATCACTAAAAGGTGATACATATTATAAAGATAAAATATTTACTAAGAATATAGAAAATAAAGAATGTTTAGAAAAAATAAATGTTCCAGTAAAGATGGCTGTTATAACTAAGAGTAATTTATTAAACCAATTACCTAATATAAATAAGCTTAAAGATTCATTAGAAAAAGTTGAATTTAAGGTTTGTTTTGATATGTTTATGACAGATACTGCAAAAGTATGTGATATGTTTATTCCAACTACAACTACATTAGAAAGTGAAGATATAATCTTTAGTTCAATGATGAATCCATATATTATTTTTAATGAAAAGATTATGGAGCCTAAAGAAAAATTAATGGATGAATATTATTTCTTTAGAGAATTAGCAAAAAGAATGAAGCTTAAAAATTATCCATTAGTTTCAAAGAGAGAATATTTGACTAAAGTTATAGAACCACTTAAGAAATACTATAAAGATATATCATTAGATAAAATAAGAGATGAATATATAACAATACATAAAAGTGTTGCATGGGAAGATAAAAAGTTTTTAACTCCATCTGGTAAAATAGAAATTTCCTTATATAAAGAGGATTTTAAAGATGATAAAAAAGGTAAATTTAGATTATTAACTAATCATGATAGAGATTCTTTATCAAGTTATCATTTTATAGATAAAGAAGGAATTTCAAAAGCTTATATAAATGAAAATATGGCAAAATATAAAGGAATATCTGATGGTGAAATTGTAAAATTAAAATCTGAAAATGGTAGCATAAAAGTGAAAGTTAGTATAGATAATTCTATAGGTGATGATATTGTAATGATGTATGTAGGTTGGTGGAGAAAACACGGAAATCCTAATGAATTAACTGATTCAGGAAAATCGGATATAGGTGGACAAGTAACTTATAATGAAACATTTGTAGAGATAGAAATCAAAGGTAAATAATGTTTCAAATTCTATATATGAATCATATATTAACTTTGAAAAGTAATATTTATGGAATTAGAAAATGAATTACAATGATTGGGTAACAATGATATTTAGAGGAGAACCAATTAAAAAATCTTTTACTCTTGAGGAGGCAGAAAAGATATCTGAAGGATTGAAGATTGATTTTTCAAAGGAAAGATTTGATATAGATCAATTTAGAATGGGGTTAGATGTAGAACTTGAACATGGAAGTAGATCACCAAGAACTGATGTTACACATGATGATCCTATATTAACAGGTAAAATAGCTTTAGCACATTTAATGGAATTTCCAGATTACTATACAAGACTAAAAAAACTTGAAGTTGAAGCTTTAGCTTATTGGAATAAGACAAAATAATAATCTCATAGTTTAAATAAAAAAATCTCATCTATTTAGATGAGATTTTTTATTTAGAAGAATAAATGTGCCATTAAAACAATAACAGGCAATGTTATTATAGTTCTTTCTATGAATAAAATTATTAAATCTTTTAATCTAACTGGAATCTTTGATCCAAGTAAAAGCCCACCAACTTCTGACATATAAATAAGCTGAGTAACTGATACACAAGCAATTATAAATCTTGTCATTTCACTACTTATAGAAGTTGCAAGAACTGAAGGGATAAACATATCAGCAAATCCAACAACTAATGTTTGTGAAGCGGCTATAGCTTCTGGAACGCCAAGTAATTTTAAAAATGGAATAAATGGAGTTCCAAGTATTTGGAATACTGAAGTATAGTGTGCAATTATAAGTGCAATACTACCCATAGACATAACTATTGCAAGAACACCAATCCACATATCTAAAACATTCTTAGCACCTGATATGAAAAACTCTTTTATATCAGTATTTTGGCTGGCTTTTTCTACAGCCTTTTCAAGTCCCCAAGAAAAAGGAGTATAACCTTCTGGTATGATTTCTAAATTCTTAGATTCATTACCACCAATATATTCATCTTCCTTTCTTGAAAGAGGTGGTATTTTAGGGATTATTATTGCTGCAACAATTCCTGCAACTGTAACTGTTAAGTAAAATGGCAAGAACATGTGAGCAAGTCCTACTTGAGATATTACAACTAAACAAAATGTTACTGAAACAGCAGAGAATGTAGTTCCAATTACAGCAGCTTCTCTTTTAGTATAAAAACCTTGTTCATATTGTTTTGAAGTTAAAAGTATACCAACACTTCCATCACCAAGCCATGATGCTATACAGTCAATTGAAGATCTACCTGGTAGATTAAATAATGGTCTCATAAACTTAGTTAATATTGAACCAACAAATTCTAAAAGACCAAAATCTAAAAGTAGTGGAAGTAAGAAGCCTGCAAAAAAGAAAACAGCTATTAATATAGGTAATAAATCATTTAAAACAAGTCCAGCAGTATCATTTGACCAGATAAATTCAGGTCCAATTTTAAAGAATGCACATATAACAAAAATTAAGCCTAAAATTCTAGCTATAAACCATAATGGAGTTACATTAAATAAGTTATTTAAGAAGCTATTTTCAGTCAAAAACTTTGGTTTGAATAATTTTATAACAACACTACCTATAACAGATAGTGATATAAGTACTAATGCTAGTAGTTTTAACGAATCAGAAAAATTATTTTGAATAAAATTAGCCATAAATGCTATTGGTATAGTTATTTGACCTTCTATTTTAAGTGGAACAATAAATAAAGAAATTCCAATTAAAGAGGGTATTATAAATCTTAATAATGATAAATTACAATATTTTTTATTTACCTTTTCCATATTAAATCTCCTTTATAAAAGTGTATAAATTATTTATAAATATGCACTATAGATAATAATAATAACCTAAAACATGAAAAAAATATACCCTTTTTCAAAAAAATATTCGAAAATTATGCATGAAAATATTAGAATTATAACCTTAAACATATAAGTATTAATTATATTAAAATACAGACAATAATATTGTAATCAGAAGAAAAAAGGAGAGTGAGTTCCGATGGCAAAGAACGCTATAGAAAATGTAAAATGTTGTTTAGATGAATTAAATAAAGCTAAAACAAAATTAAATGAAGCAGTTTGTTCAGCAGAAAAACAACAAAATAAAAGTTTAATTAAAAACTCAATAAACTCAATCGACCAATGTATAAATAGTGTACAACACACTATAAATAATTATACAGAAGGTAATAAATAAAGATAAAAAATAAGTAAAAAAGAACTATCAAATCTTTGATAGTTCTTTTGTATTATAAGTATAAGGTTAAAATTGTTTATCTAAATAAATAAACAAATACAAATGCGCCAACTAATCCACCAAGTATAGGTGCAACTACTGGAATCCATGCATATTTCCAATCAGCATCTCTTTTATTTGGTACAGGTAGTATTGCATGGGCTATTCTTGGAGCTAAATCTCTTGCAGGATTAATTGCGTATCCAGTTGTTCCCCCATTACTTAATCCTATTGCCCATATTAATAAGCCTACTGCAAGTGTATTTAATCCATTAGCCATTTGAACTGAGTTTATACCTAAGATTGCAAATACTAAGAAAAATGTTCCTAAGAATTCGCTAATAAAATTAAATTTTACATTTTTTATAGCTGGGCCTGTACAAAATACTCCAAGCTTTGCATCCTTATCTTCAGTTTCTTCAAAATGATTGTAATATTGAAGAAATACTAAGACAGCACCTAAAAATCCACCAATCATTTGAGCAGTTATATACATAGGAACTTGACTCCAAGGAAAATCTCCAATGCAAGCTAATGCTAAAGTAAGTGCTGGATTAAAGTGAGCACCACTTGTAGCTCCAAATATAAATGCAGGGATAGCAACAGCAAAAGCCCATCCGGTAGTTATAACTATCCATCCACCATTGAAGCCTTTTGTTTTTTTCAAAACAACATTAGCTACTACTCCATCACCAAAGTAAATAAGTATCATTGTTCCAATCATTTCAGCTAAAAAGCTAACCATGAGAACACCCCCATAAAAATTAATAGTTATAATATAATAAAAATATTAATATTATCATTAATAAAATTAAAATTTTAAAACAAAGTAAAAGAGTTAAACAAGAAGAAATTCCTGTGTTTAACTCTAAAACCCTATCACATAAATAAATTTTGTTTATGTAGTTGTAGTTGTGTGAAATAGGATGTGTTAATTCTTGAAAATGTTTTTAATTATAGTATAACATTTTTATTTCAAATTTTAAAAAGAATCATAAAAAGTTTAAAATATTTATATATATTTCAAATTTTATATATATTGCAAATTTTATGGAAAATATGATTATAAAAATATATAATTATATCAGTTTAAAAAATAGATTTAAAATACAAGGGGTTGTACAAAATGAATAACAGAATACAAATAAAAGATGCTAATAGAATAGTAATTAAAGTAGGAACGTCAACATTAACATATGAAAATGGGAATATTAATTTAACAAGAATTGAGAGATTAACTAGAATTATTTCAGACTTAATGAATTCTGGTAAAGAAATTGTGCTTGTTACATCAGGAGCAATTGGTGTTGGAAGCAGTAAACTAAAGTTAAAAGTAAAACCCCAAACTATTAGAGAAAAACAAGCAGTTGCATCAATAGGACAATGTGAATTAATGCATATATATAGTAAATTCTTTGGAGAATATAGTCATACAGTAGGTCAAGTATTACTTACTAGAGATGTTATTGAAGATGATCATGTAAGAAATAATGTATGTAATACATTTAATACACTATTAGAAATGGGAGTAGTTCCAATAGTAAATGAAAATGATACAGTTTCAATTGATGAAATAGAAAATATAGTTAGATTTGGAGATAATGATAATTTATCAGCTATAGTTTCTAAGCTTTGTAATGCAGATCTTCTTATAATACTTTCTGATATAGATGGATTCTACGATAAAGATCCAAGAAATAATGAAGATGCCAAACTTTTAAATGAAGTACATGAAATAACAAAAGAATTAGAAAAAGCAGCAGGAGGTGCTGGAACAAACTTTGGTACAGGCGGAATGATTACTAAATTAACAGCTGCAAAAACTGCTACTAATTCTGGAATAGATATGGTTTTAGCAAATGGAGAAGAACCAAAGATAATATTAGATATTTTAAATGGCAAAGAAATAGGGACATTATTTTTAAAAAATAGAAAGGGGAATTAAGATGAGTGAGTTGATAAGAAAGGGAAAGAATGCAAAAGAAGCATCATATATATTAGCTAATCTTACTACTACAGATAAAGATAGAGCATTAGAGAGCATGGCAAAAAATCTTTTAGAAAATGCAGATAATATAATAGAAGAAAATAAAAAAGATTTAAAAAAGGCAGTAGAAAATGGAACAAGCAAAGCTATGCTTGATAGATTATCATTAGATAAAAGCAGAATTGAAGGCATGGCAGATGGGTTAATGCAAATTATAAATCTACAAGATCCAGTTGGAGAAGTTATAGGAATGTGGAATAGACCTAATGGACTCCAGATTGGACAAAAAAGAGTTCCTATTGGTGTAATAGGAATAATATATGAAGCAAGACCAAATGTTACTTGTGATGCAGCTGGACTTTGTTTAAAGTCAGGTAATGCAGTAATATTAAGAGGTGGAAAAGAAGCTATAAATTCAAATATTGCTATAATAAAAGCACTTAGACAAGGACTTAAAGAAGCAAATATTACAGAAGATGCAGTTCAACTTGTTGAAGATACAAGTAGAGAAGTTGCTACAGAAATGATGAAGTTAAATGATTATATAGATGTTTTAATTCCAAGAGGTGGAGCTGGACTTATAAAAGCTGTTGTAAATAATGCAACAGTTCCAGTAATTGAAACAGGAACAGGAAACTGCCATATCTATATAGATTCAGAATGTGATTTTGAAATGGCAAAAAATATTGTAGTTAATGCAAAGACTTCAAGACCAGCAGTATGTAATGCCGCTGAAAGTTTAGTTATACATGAAGGCGTTGCAGAAGAGTTACTTCCAATACTTGCACAAGCTTTAAGAGATAAAGATGTAGTTTTAAGAGGCGATAAAAAAGCAAGAGAAATAGTAAAAGATATGGAAGAGGCTACAGGAGAAGATTTCTATAAAGAATATTTAGATTATATAATGAGTGTTAAAGTAGTAAAAGATATAGATGAGGCTATAGCTCATATAAATAAATATAATACAGGTCATTCAGAAGCTATAGTAACTAAAAACTATGAAAACTCTCAAAAGTTTTTACAAAGAGTCGATGCAGCAGCAGTTTATGTGAATGCATCAACAAGATTTACAGATGGAGCTGAATTTGGACTTGGAGCTGAAATTGGAATAAGTACTCAAAAGCTTCATGCAAGAGGACCTATGGGACTTAAAGAACTTACTACAATTAAATATATTATATTTGGAAATGGACAAATAAGATAAATAGATTATAAATAATAAAGCTTGCCCTAAAAGTTTAGGGTGAGCTTTAAAAAAAGGAGAAATTTTAATGAAACTTTATGTTCAAAAATTTGATGAACTTACAAGGGATGATTTATATAGAATTTTACAAGAAAGATTTGAAGTTTTTGCATGTGAGCAAAAGATAACATGTGAAAATGAATTTGATGGAAAAGATAAAGATTGTATACATATATATGCTAAAGATGGAGATAAAATAGCTGCGTATCTTAGAGTATTACCAAAGGGTTTAGCATATGAAGATGCTCCTAGTATTGGAAGAGTATTAGTAAAAAAAGAGTATAGAGGATATGGGCTTGCAAAGGTTGTGGTAAAAGAAGCAATAAAATACATAAAAGAAAACTTTAATGATAAAAAAATAAAAATATCATCACAATTATATGTAAAAGATTTATATGAATCACTTGGATTTCATGTGGTATCTGATGTTTATGATGAAGCTGAAATCCCTCATATTAAGATGATTTATGATATATAATAAATAGGAGATAATATTTAGAGATTTTAAAATGGATAGAAAATATACATTAATAACTGGTGGAACAAAAGGCATAGGGCTTGAACTTGCAAAGTTATTTGCCAAGGATAAAAATAATCTAGTCATAGTTTCAAGAATTTTAAATGAACTTGAAGCTACAAAAAAAGCTTTAGAAAAAGAATTTAAAGTATCAGTTGAAATACTAAAATTAGATTTAAGTATAGATAATTCATGTGAAAAACTTATAGAATTTGTTGAAGAGAAAAATTTAGTTATAGAAAATTTAGTTAATAATGCGGGTATTGGAAGCTTTGGATATTTTGATGAAGTAGATACTAATAAAGATATAAAACTTATAGATATAAATATTGTTGCATTAACAAGACTTATAAAATATTTTTTGCCATTAATGAAGGAGAGAGAATCAGGAGGAATACTTAATATGGCATCAACAGCGGCATTTGTTGGTGGGCCTAAGATGAGTACTTATTATTCTTCAAAAGCATATGTTCTTACATTATCAGAAGCACTTTATGAAGAATCAAAAGAATTTAATGTTAATGTATCTTGCGTTTGTCCTGGTCCTGTAAAAACATCGTTTCAAAAAAATGCTGGGATTAAAAAATCTGAAAAGGCAAAAAAATATTTAATGGATGCAGAAGATGTTGCAAGGGAAGCATATAATGGCTTTAAGAATAAGAAAGCCATTATAGTACCTGGATTTAATAATAAACTAATGGTTATAGCAACAAAATTTTTACCTAGAAGTATAATTAGAAAAATAATATTTAGCACAAATAAGTAATTATATTATAAGATAAATGATCTATATTTAAAAAATAATTGTAATAAGTTCCTTGACATGGAAATATCCATAAATTAAAATAAGAAAAAAGAATAAATTTAAGTTAAAGTACACTTTAAATTGGTCCTGTGAGGCCAAAAAGGAGTATGTAACTATGTTATTAAGAATATTGATATCATAGCTTTGTTTTTGAAGGTAGATTTTTATAACTATAAACATACGAGGATAATAGGAAGAGCAATTTAAATGTTGTAGTCTTTTTATTATCCTTTTTTATTTAATAAATTTTATCTTTATGAAGTGTATTTTTAGCGATTAACTAATATATAGAGGAGGGCTAAGCATGAAAGCAAAGCTTATATTAGAAAATGGCATGATTTTTGAAGGAAATGCATTTGGTTATTTAAAAGAAAGTGTTGGCGAGGTAGTTTTTACTACAGGTATGACAGGATATCAAGAAGTATTAACTGATCCATCATATTATGGACAGATAGTTACTATGACATATCCTTTGATAGGAAATTATGGAGTTAATTTAGAAGATATTGAATCAGATAAACCTCAAGTTAGAGGATTTATAGTTAGAGAAAAATGTGAAACTCCAAATAATTTTAGATGCGAATTAACTTTAGATGATTACTTAAAACAAAACAAAATAATAGGGCTTGAAGGAATAGACACAAGAGCATTAACTAAAGTATTAAGAAATAATGGAACAATGAAGGGAATCATTGTATTAGATAATTCAAATTTAGAAGATGTTAAGGATAAAATTTATGGCTTTTCAAACAAAGAAGCAGTACATATAGTGAGTGCTAAAGAAAAGTATGAAATTGAAGGTTTTGGGAAACATGTAGCTGTAATTGATTATGGTATAAAAACAAATATTTTAAGATGTTTTAAAAAGAGAGATTGCAAGATAACTGTATTTCCATCAAGTTCATCAGCAGAAGAAATTTTAAGTGTAAACCCAGATCTTGTATTCTTATCAAATGGACCTGGAGATCCAGAAGATTTAAGCGAAGAAATACAAACTATTAAAAATATTATAGGGAAAAAACCAGTAGTAGGTATATGCCTTGGGCATCAATTATTAGCATTAAGCTTAGGTGGAAAGACAGCAAAATTAAAATTTGGACATAGAGGTGGAAACCATCCAGTAAAAGATTTAGAAACAGGAAAAGTACACATAACATCACAAAACCATGGATATTATGTAAAAGATATTCCACAAGATGTAGAAGTAACTCACATAAATATAAATGATGAAACAATAGAAGGAATGAAACACAAAACTATGCCAATCTATTCAGTTCAATTCCATCCTGAGGCATCAGCTGGTCCTAAGGATTCAGAATATATATTTGATAGATTTTTAGATTATGCACTATAAGATAGCTTAGGAGGATTGAAATTATGCCATTAAATAAAGATATTAAAAAAGTTTTAGTTATAGGATCAGGACCAATTGTTATAGGACAAGCAGCAGAATTTGATTATTCAGGAACTCAAGCTTGCCAAGCGTTAAAAGAAGAAGGAATAGAAGTTGTTTTAATAAATTCAAATCCAGCAACGATAATGACAGATAGAGAAGTTGCAGATAAAGTTTATTTAGAACCTCTTACATTAGAGTTTGTTGAAAAAGTAATAGAAAAAGAAAAACCAGACAGTTTACTTGCAGGAATGGGCGGACAAACAGGATTAAATCTTGCAGTAGACCTTTATGATGCTGGAATTTTAGATAAATATAATGTAAAAGTAATAGGTACATCTATCGAGTCTATAAAAGAAGGCGAAGATAGAGAACTATTTAGAGATATGATGAACAGAATAAATGAACCAGTTATACAAAGTGAAATAATAACTGATTTAGAATCTGGAATTTCATTTGCAAATAAAATAGGATATCCAGTTATAGTAAGACCTGCATATACTCTTGGAGGAACTGGTGGCGGAATTGCAGATAATGAAGCAGAACTTAAAGAAATATTAGAGTCAGGATTACAATTAAGTACTATAGGACAAGTTCTTTTAGAAAAATCAGTTAAGGGATGGAAAGAAGTCGAATATGAAGTAATGAGAGATTCATATGGAAACTGTATAACTGTATGCAATATGGAAAATATAGATCCAGTTGGAATACACACAGGAGATAGTATAGTTGTTGCACCATCTCAAACTTTATCAGATAAAGAGTATCAAATGCTTAGAACAGCATCAATAAATATTATAAATGCTGTAGGTATTGAAGGTGGTTGTAATGTACAATTTGCACTTAATCCAGAAAGCTTTGAATATGCTGTAATAGAAATAAATCCAAGAGTTTCAAGATCATCAGCATTAGCATCAAAGGCAACAGGATATCCAATAGCAAAGCTAGCTACGAAGATAGCTCTTGGTTATGGATTAGATGAAATCAAAAATTCAGTTACACAAAAAACATATGCATGTTTTGAACCAACACTTGATTATGTTGTATGTAAAATACCAAAGTGGCCTTTTGATAAATTCTTTGGGGCAGATAGAGCACTTGGAACAAAGATGATGGCAACAGGAGAAATAATGGCAATAGGTGCTAATTTTGAGCAAGCATTCTTAAAGGGAATAAGAAGTTTAGAAATAGGAAGATATTCATTAGACTTTAAGAAATTTAAAGATTTAAGCATTAAAGAATTAAAAGAAAAAGTAGTAACTCCAGATGATGAAAGAATATTTGCACTTGCAGAAATTTTAAGAAGAGATTATAGAGCTGAAAAGGTATCTGAGATAACAGGAATAGATAGATTCTTCATAGATAAAATTAAGTGGATAGTAGATGAAGAGCAAAGACTAAAGCTAAGTAAGTTTGAAGATTTAGATAAAGAATGGTTATTAAAATTAAAGAAAAAAGGTTTTGCAGATAAAGCTATTGCAGACTTTTTAGATGTAAGTCCAGAAGATATCTATAAATTAAGAAGTATATGGAATATAAAACCTTCATATAAAATGGTTGATACTTGTGCTGGAGAGTTTGAAGCTTTATCACCATATTATTATTCAACATATGAGCAATATGACGAAGTTGTTGTAAATAATGATAGAAAGAAAGTAATAGTTATAGGCTCAGGCCCAATAAGAATAGGACAAGGTGTTGAGTTTGATTATGCATCTGTACATTGTGTAAAATCACTTAAAAATATGGATATTGAAACTATTATAATTAATAACAATCCAGAAACAGTAAGTACAGATTTTGATATATCAGATAAGCTATATTTTGAACCACTAACAGAAGAAGATGTACTTAATATAGTAGAAAAAGAAAATCCAGATGGAGTAATACTTCAATTTGGAGGTCAAACTGCTATAAAGCTTGCTAATTTCTTAAAAGAAAAAAATATACCTACACTTGGAACAACAGCAGATCAAATAGATTTAGCTGAAGATAGAGAAAAGTTTGATGAATTATTAGAAGAGCTTGGAATACTAAGACCTAAGGGTAGAGGAATATGGACTGTAGAAGAAGGATTAGAAGAGGCTAAAAAGTTAGGATTCCCAGTACTTGTTAGACCATCATATGTACTTGGTGGACAAGGTATGGAAATAACTTATGATGAAAATGAATTAATATATTATCTTGAAAATGCATTTAAAAAGGATTCTAAAAATCCTATATTAATAGATAAATATTTAGTTGGAAAAGAAATAGAAGTAGATGCGATATCAGATGGGGAAGATATTTTAATACCAGGAATAATGGAACATTTAGAAAGAGCTGGGGTACACTCTGGGGATAGTGTTACTATGTATCCAAGCCAAAATATAAGTGATGAAATTAAGGGCAAGGTATTAGAATATACTAAGAAACTCGCTCTAGCAATAGGAATAAAAGGAATGATAAATGTACAATTTATCGAATTTGAGGGGCAATTATATGTAATAGAAGTAAATCCAAGAGCATCAAGAACAGTACCATATATAAGTAAGGTATCTAAAGTTCCAATAGTAGACCTTGCAACAAAGGTTATGCTTGGATATAAGATTAAAGATTTAGGTTATGGAGTAGATGTTTATAAAGAGCCAGAATTAGTATCAGTTAAGGTTCCTGTATTCTCAACTCAAAAGCTTCCTAATGTTGAAGTATCATTAGGTCCAGAAATGAAATCTACAGGAGAAGTATTAGGAATAGGCAAAAATATAGAGGAGGCTTTATATAAAGGATTTGTTGGGGCAAATATGTTCCCAGGAATGAAAAAGGGAAAAATTCTTGCAACAATTAATAATCATGATAAAGATGAGTTCTTAAATATGGCAGTAGAGCTTTCAAAACTTGGATATAAATTTGTAGCAACAGAAGGAACATGTAATCTATTAAGAGAACATGATGTTGATGCAGAAGAAGTAAGAAAGATAAATGAAGAAACACCAAATATATTAGATATTGTTAAGAATAAAGAAGTAGATTTAGTAATAAATACACCAACTAAGGGTAATGACTCAAAAAGAGATGGATTCTTAATAAGAAGAGCTGCTGTAGAAAGAAATATAGGGGTTATAACAGCTCTTGATACACTAAAGGCCATCATAGATGTTAAGAAGAAACACTTTGAAAATGAGAACAATTTAGAAGTATTTAATATAGCTGAATTTTAAAACAGAATTATAAATAATATTTAATAAAAGAGAGTTTATTATTTAATAAGCTCTCTTTTTATTTATTAAAAATCTTAATAATTGGTAATAATAAAAATATTACAACATATATTGTTAACATAAGAAAAAATATGATATATGAGAATTAAAAGGAGTGTTATTTATGAGTTCAGATTCAAGTGTTTTTGTAAAATTAAATTATAAAAATATTGGAGAAATTAATAGCTTAATTATAGATAGACAAGGAAGTTTTGGAGATTCAAAAAAGTATTTAATGTGTGCAGGAAAGTATGATAAAGACGGTTGGACTATAGTTTTTAAGGCAAGAAATTTTAAGGAAGCTGAAGAAATAGTAAATAATAATCCTTTTAAAAATAGAAAGGGATATTCAGCAAATGTATATCAAAATTAATATAAGAACATAAAAAAGAACTTTTTGTGATAATACAAAAAGTTCTTTTATTTCTTTATTTAAAATCTATTTTATAAGTCTAATAAATTTTTCTTGTATATTGAATAAAGATTTCTTAATTTATCCATAGAATCTTCAATTTCTAAGTATAATTTTGAAGCTAATTCAAAATCATTATTATTAAATGCTTCTTTAGTTCTAGTAAATAATGATTTAGTTGTGAATGTATCTTTAAGTAAGTTATGTCTTAATGCATTTATTTCAGTCCATCTTGAAATATCTAAATCAAGAGCTTTTTCAGGTGCATGAAGAACCTTAAATCCTCTTATTTCTTTCATATAGTTATTTAATACTCTATGTTGTATTTCAGTAGACCATCTGCTTAATGTAGCTATTTTAAAGCTTTCTATTATTTTATCTGTAAATATTGGGTTTTTCTTTAGCATATTAACTTTTTCAGGATTAGCTTCAAGTTGAGCTAAATTTTCAAATACTGTTGCAGGCGCTTTACCGAAGTATTCATTTCTTTCTTCTTCAGTAAAGTCTTCAAATACATCATCTTCAGTTCTGTAGGCTCTTCCCTTTTCTAAATAATCTGCATCTTCATGAGGTGCTTTTGATAATTCTTTTAATAATTCATCTTTTGATTTCTTAGAATTTGCAGCATATAATATACCATCAAGCATAGCTGTATATGAAACTGCTATAGCAAGATAAGTATTTGTATGTGGATTTGGTGATCTAAGTTCAAATCTTGTAGCCATAGGTTTAGCAAGATCTCTTATTAATCCTATAAGTATTGTTCTATTTCTTGAAGGATTATCAGGTGCTAATCCTAGAGATGTAACAGTACAAATAGGTGCTTCAAATCCAGGTTTTAATCTTTTAAGTGAGTTATTAGTTGAAGAAACAAATGGATTTATTACTTCATAATTCTTAAGAACTCCCATTACAGCTCCGTATCCTATTTCACTTAAGAAGTGTTCTTTTCCAACATGGAAAAGGTTAACTCTCTTTCCGTTCTTTAATTTTGCATTAATTCCTAAATGAGTATGCATACCAGATCCAGCAACTCCATCTATTGGCTTAGCCATAAATGTTACATCAAGACCGTTTCTTCTAAATGTTTCTTGTATTAATATTCTGATAAATAATTCGTTATCTGCAGCTTGAAGTGCTGAAGAGAATTTCCAGTCTACTTCTAACTGTTCCATTATATGATTGAATTTTCCTGAGCTTTCTAGCTTAGCTCTTACTCCACCAACTTCTTTATGACCCATTTCAGGTTCAAATCCATACTTATCCATTAAATCTAATGTTTGTTCTAAAGCTGTTCTTACATTACCTTTTGTTCTAGTCCAATATTGTTCTTGTAGTACTTGAGATGTTGATAATTCTTCTATTTGTGCAATGTCGTTTGGTGTTTTAACCCAGAATTCTAATTCAGTAGCAGATGTAAGAACTATGTCTTCTATATCATCTTTTTTTATGTTAAAAGTTTCTAATAATTGAGGATTTGTATCGAATGATTCTAAAAGAGATTTTTTGAAAGTTTCAACAGCTGATTTTAGTATATATCTTGAATCAACTGGTATATTATCGTGGTATAAGAAACATGGGATTTTAAGAGTACCGATAGGTAATTTAGTTAGTGGATCTATATTGTCATAATTGTAGTCAATAAACCAATTGCAATCTAAATCTGCAATCATATCAACTTTGGCATTATTAAGAGTAGCTATTCCAGGTAGTACAACTGATGAACCGTCAGTTTGAATGGCAACACCATTTAAAAAAGAGTCTATATCATCTAAGAATAGGCTCATAGGAATTTTTTCGTCAGTATCATTTCCAGATAAATCTATCCCAACTAAGGAAACGAATTTAATTTGAGGATTTCTTGACATAATATCAATAATGTCATTTTTCGTATGCTTGCTACTTGGTATTGTATAAATTAAATTTTCAATCATAATAAAATAATTCTAGACAGAAGAACAATATATCTAGAATAGTTCACATCCTTTCTACATTTATGCTCGAATAAATTTATCAATATTCATTAAAATATACGTACAATTCAAAGCTTAGAAAAATTTTACTACAATATATTTTGCCAGTCAATAAAGTTAATAAAAAATTATTATTCAATATTTGGAATGAATAAATTAAGTAAATATAGATTTATTTTTACTAAAGTTATAGAATATGTAATATAAATCTATATAAATAGAATGGAGTGATTAAGGTTTGGATAAGAAGCAATTACCAATAGGTTTTTTTGATTCAGGAGTTGGCGGATTAAGCGTAATGAGAGAAGCATTAAAGCTTATGCCCAATGAGAATTATGTATATTTTGGAGATTCAAAAAATGCACCTTATGGTGTTAGAGAACTTGATGATGTAAAGAGACTAACGTTTAATGCAGTTGAATTTTTGTTAAGTAAAGGGGCTAAGGCTATAGTAATAGCTTGTAATACAGCAACAAGTGCAGCTATATCTGATTTAAGAGAAAAATATAAAGATATTCCTATAATAGGAATAGAGCCAGCTATTAAGCCAGCGGTTGAATTACATAGAGATGGAGATATTATGATAATGGCAACTCCATTTACATTAAAAAATAATAAATTTAAAAATCTTATGGACAATTATAAAAAGCAAGCTAATATAAAGCCAATGCCTTGTGATGGGTTAGTAGAGTTTATTGAAAAAGGAGAATTGGATAGTAAAGAACTTAAAGAGTACCTTAAAGATAGATTTAAAGAATATAGAAATAAAGATATCGCGGCTATAGTTTTAGGATGCACTCATTATCCTTTTATAGAAAAAGCAATATTAGAAGTATTAGATAAAGATATTCCTATAATTCATGGCGGTGAAGGTACAGCAAGGGAATTAAAAAGGAAACTTGAAGAATTAGATATTATAAATGATAGCAATAAAAAAGGAACAGTAGAATTTTATAATTCTCGTGAAGGTGATGAGTTAATAAACCTTAGTAAAAAACTAATTAATATGTAGATAAGTTATTTATAATAAACCATATGTATATTTGTATACATATGGTTTATTATATTTGAATTATTTTAGTAACAATATTAAGAAGTTTGAATATATTAATTATATAAAGGAAAATAAAAAAATGTTTGTTAAATGCTTGACAATTTTGTGGGCGGTTGATATATTATAGATGTAGACAGAATTGTCAGAAAATTTTAAAAATGACTTATGAGGTGATATTGATGATGATAAATGTTAAAGAATTCTTAGGAGAAAATTTTGCAATTGAAGATGCTATAATATTAAGAGAACACATAAAAAATAACTTAAATAATGAAATAACTTTAGACTTTGAAGGATTAGACAGAGTACCAAGTACATTTTTTATTTGCTTATTTAATGAATTAATAAATCAAAACGGAAGAGAAGCAATTTTTAATGCAATTAATGTTAAAAACTTAACAAATTATAATGATTTTTCAAGAGTTGTAATGGGAACTACCTTTTTAAATTAATAAATGGAGTAATAAAATGAATAAAATAATTAAGATTTATAAAGTGCCACTATCTTTTTAAGAGTAAGATAGTGGTTTTTTTATTTAACAAAAATTTTTCAAAATATATTAAATATTATAATTATTTAATTAATAGTTAACATAATAGCTTTATAATAAATATGGTAAGATAAAAATTAAATAAACTTTGGGAGTGATAAGATGAACTTAATAAGTGGATTAATAGACTTAGTGTTACACTTAGATAAACACTTAGGTATATTAATTAGTAATTATGGAGCATGGGTTTATGTTATATTATTTTTAATAATTTTACTTGAAACTGGCTTAGTTGTAACACCATTTTTACCTGGAGATTCAATGATATTTGCAGCATCAGCATTTGCAGCATTAGGATCACTTAATATTGTAATATTGATAGTTTCATTAATTTTTGCAGCAATAATTGGAGATACTATAAATTATAATATTGGAAGATATCTTGGGCATAAACTTTTAAGTCGTGGTGATTCAAAATTTATAAAAAAGGAATACATAGATAGAACAAATGCATATTATGATAAATATGGTGGAAAAACTATTATAATAGCTAGATTTATTCCGATAGTTCGTACATTTGCACCTTTTGTAGCTGGAATAGGTTCAATGCATTATAAACAATTCATAACATATAATTCTATAGGGGGAATCCTTTGGGTACTTGTAGTTTCTCTATTAGGTTTCTTCTTTGGTAACATACCATTTATCGCAAATAATTTTTCTATTGCTATAATAGTAATAATTTTAATATCAATCTTACCAGCTATAATTGGAATTTTTAAAGAAAAGTCAAAATCTAAAAAAGAATTAGCATAAAAGGCATAAAATAATAGCTTTATAAATTATATAATTTATAAAGCTATTATTTGTTTAATATGGTTAAATAAGATATAATTTCATTATACAAAATAAAGTATTATCTTAGAAATTATATGAATTTATATGGTTTCTTTTGATAATAATAGTTAATAAGTTTGAATTTGAAAGGAGAATTTATATGAAAAATCCAGTAGTAACAATAGAAATGGAAAATGGAGGAGTTATTAAAGCTGAATTATATCCAGAAATAGCTCCAAATACAGTTGATAACTTTATACATTTAATAAACATGGGATTCTATGATGATTTAATATTCCATAGAGTAATTCCAGGTTTCATGATTCAAGGAGGATGTCCAGAAGGAACAGGAATGGGTGGTCCTGGATATTCAATAAAAGGAGAATTCTCAAGAAATGGATTTAAAAATGATTTAAACCATACTAGAGGAGTTCTATCAATGGCTAGAGCTATGCATCCAGATTCAGCTGGAAGCCAATTCTTTATAATGGTTGCAGATGCACCACACTTAGATGGACAATATGCATCATTCGGTAAGGTTATCGAAGGAATGGAAGTTGCTGATGAAATAGTTAAACAACCAAGAGATCGTGGAGATAGACCATATGAAGATCAAAGAATCAAAAAAGTTACTGTAGACCTTGGAGATTATACTGCAAAAGAACCTAGTATAAGAGAAGAGTAAGAGGTGAGCTAGATGAGTAATAATAAATCATTATTAGTACATGGCTTATCAGAGAGTGAAATAAATTCATTAAAAGAATTAGGAAATATTATTGAAATAAAACCTGATATGGTAGAACTTAAGATTCATGAAATAGCTTCAGGTAAGGTTAATGAAGAAGTTATTGAAGTAGTTGAAGTTCCAAATGAAAAGGTAATATTATTTAATAACTTCAAAGATAATGAAGTTAGAAATTTAATAAAAAAAGTAAGAATGAATGTCCAAGGTGGAGTATTAGCAGTAGTAACTCCAATGTCACGTAATTGGTCATTTAAATACTTAATGAATCATCTTTTAGAAGAAAGAGAATGGTACAGAAAACAACAAAAAGGAGAATAATAGTTTTGAGTAGAATTGGAGATAAGATTAAAGAAGCTAGACTTAAAGCTAATATACCTCAAAAAGCATTAGCTAAGAAACTTGGTGTTTCTGAAAAATACATTAATGAAGTTGAAATGGGAAGAAAAGTTGCTCAAGAAAGCTTCATTAATAAAGCATCAAAAATCTTAAATGTAGATTTAAATGATGTAAATATGATTGCAGCTGATGAAGAATTAATGGAAGAAAAAAGAATAGAGAGAGAATTTAAACCAACTTCAAAGAAAGATAATAAATCAAATGAAGTTTGGGAAAATGCTTTTTCTTCAGTTTTAAAGAATGTCCCTATATATGATTATGAATTAAGAAGTGTTAAGGGACATAAAGAACTACCTATACATTCTAATAAGATTGAAGGTTATCCTCAAGATAAGGTAATATATTTAGAAGTTTCAGATGATGAAATGAGTGGATTTAGAATGCTAAAAGGAGATTTAGTATTTGGTCATTTAGTTACTGAACTTAATCAAAACGGCTTCTATTTAGTTAATTATAATGGAAAATCTAAAATAAGAGAGATTAGAAGATTAGATAATTCTAAAGCATTACTTATGAGTAACAGAGGAAGTGTTATGACTGAAACTGTTGAAATTAGAAACATGAAGGTAATAGCAAAATTAGATAGAGTAGAAATTAATTTATAAAAGAAGGCACATTTTAAAATGTGCCTTCTTTTATTTTGTAAGGGGGTTATATGGCTTTTATCAAAAGTTAGATATCTTCATACAATAAGTATATGATAGAAATAATCTTGGGGTGAATTAAAGGTGAAAAATAAGTTAGATACTTATTTAAGATTTTATAGGGCACTTAGAAGAGATACTTTAAATAAAGTTAATTTATTTAAAGCAAATATGGTTGATGGAGAAGGTACGATAGAAGTAATAGTATTAACAGGAAGTAATGTAAATAATATATCTCAACTTGTAGAAGGTATTGGAGGAAAGTATGAGAGCTTAGGATATAATTATGGAATAGTAACAATACCAATAGATAACTTAACCAAATTAGAAGCGTTAGATGAAATACAATATATAGAACTTCCTAAAGAATTATATTTTTCAGATGCAAGTAGTAATAGGGCTTCATGTGTTCAAACTGCACAATCTAGCTATAGTGTAGATGGAAGTGGAGTACTTGTAGGATTTATAGATACTGGAATAGATTATATGCATCCAGCTTTTAGAAATGCTGATGGGACTACAAGAATAGAATATATTTATGATCTTAGTTTAAATGGAAGTGTATATAATAAAGAAACTATAAATCAGGCTATATCAAATGAAGATCCAAGTAGTATAGTTCCATCCGCTGATTTATCAGAACATGGAACTCATGTTGCAGGTATAGCATGTGCAGGAGGAAGAATACCTAAAGCATATTATGGTGTAGCACCTAAAGCCTCTATAATGATGGTAAAAACAAATAGAGGAAGGTTTGCACTTAGTACTCAAATATTAAGAGGCCTTAAATTTTTAGTTGATAAAAGTAAAGAATTAAATATGCCATTAGTAGTTAATATAAGTCTAAGTACTAATGATGGTGCACATAATGGTCAGTCATTATTAGAAAAATATATAAGTACAGTTTGTGATTTAGAGAGAATAACTGTTGTTGTAGCTGCTGGAAATGAAGGAGATACATCACATCATGTTGGTGGAGAACTTAGACAATCACAAATAATTTCAATAAACATTGCTGAAGATGAATCATTTGTTCAATTGAATTTATATCATAGCATTTTATCTAATATAAGGATTCAAATAACAAATCCAACTGGTAGAGTAAGTGGTGAAATAGAGATAAAAGAAGGGCTAAATGAAATTAATCTAGATGGAGATAGAATTATATTTTATATGTCTGGACCTAAACCATTTGATTTGCTTGGAGAAGTGATTGTAGCATTCATTTCTGCTGGTGATTATTTGATTTCTGGGGAATGGAAAATAAAATTAAGTGCAACTAATGATTATAATGGAGATTATGATATATGGTTACCTATAAGCGAAACTCTTAATAGAAATACAAAGTTCTTAAAACCTTCATTAAATAATACTTTAGGAATACCTGCGACTGTAAAAAATGTTATATCAGTTGGAAGCTATAATTATGTAACAAATACCATATCAAGTTTTAGTGGAAGAGGCGTATATGGTGATATGGGATATATAAAACCAGACCTTGTAGCGCCTGGAGAACAAATAATTTCTTCAACTCCTTATAATAACTTTGATGCTAAAAGTGGAACTTCTATGGCAGCACCTCATGTTTCAGGAATAGCTGCATTATTTATGCAATTGGGAATAGTAAAAGGAAATGATAGATTCCTTTATGGTGAACGCTTAAAAAATTATTTAGTAAGAGGAGCAAGAAGAACTAGGCAAGAAGTTTCATATCCTAATCAATTATGGGGTTACGGAACAGTTTGTGCTTATGAAGGGTTTGAGATATTAAGAAATACTTTAGATTTACCTAGATTAAAATCAGAGTATAGAGGATTTAATAGACAGCAGATTGCTAGAAAAATGATTGAATATATAGGAGATATTGAAAATGCAGTAAATGCATATCCAAATACAAAAGTAGTGGTTTTAGATGATAATTTTGCTATTATAGAGGCTCCAGAAGAGCAAATAGATAATATAATTTCGGTAGTTCCTGAAATTATATTTGCTGAAGCATCACCTGTTTATACACTTAATGAAGTATCGCCAGTTTATGCATCTAATGCACCAGTTTTTCATCAAAATCCTTATTTAGAGTTAAATGGTAGAGGTGTGCTTGTTGGGATAGTAGATACCGGAATTGATTATATGAATACTGAATTTATGAGAGAAGACGATACAACAAGAATAGTATCTATATGGGATCAAAGTCTTCCAGCTGAAGGAAAGACAAGCTTTGCAGAATATGGAGTTGTGTATTCAGAAGAGGATATCAATAATGCAATAAATACTTCATTAAGTGGGGGAGATCCATATTCAATTGTTAAGACTAGAGATGAAATAGGGCATGGAACCATGGTGGCTGGTATAGTTGGTGCTAGAGGTAAAAATCCAGACCTTATAGGAGCAGCACCAGATTGTGAATTTGCTATTGTTAAATTAAAGGAAGCATCTAAGTCATATTTAAAAAACTTTGGAGTAGTAACATCAGGAACTGGTAGATATGAAAATATAGATATAATACTTGGTATAAAGCATATAGTAGATGAAGCAAATAAAAGAAAGATGCCAGTTGTAATATATATACCACTTGGAACTAATGTTGGACCACATGATGGAAGTTCAATTTTAGAGAGATTTATTGATGATGTATCTAAAAGAAGAGGGATTATTGTAGTTACAACAACAGGAAATCAAGGGGATACAGATACACACACTTTTGGAACTATAGAATCAGCAAGCAATACAGATACAATAGAATTAAAGGTAGGACCTAATCAGACAGATTTATATTTTGAAATATGGATAAATAGACCTAATAAGGTCGCTTTATCTATAGTATCACCATCTGGAGAAATTATAGATAAAATACCAGCAAGATTACAAGAAGTTGAACAAATAAGGTTTGTTTTTGAAGGAACTAGAATGTTTATACAATATGCAATTCCAGAAGAAATAACTGGTGATGAATTAATAAAAATAAGAGCAGAAAATTTAAAAGAAGGAATATGGCAATTTAGATTGATAGGTGATTATATAGTTAATAATGCACAGTATCACTCATGGATTCCTCAAAGAGAATTGCTTCAAGGAGATACTAGATTTTTAAATTCTAGTCAATATACAACTTTAAGTATTCCTTCAACATCAAGAAATGTATTGTCAGTTGCATATTATAATCAAAATAATAAAGCTACAGTTGGAAAGTCAGGAAGAGGTTATACAAGAGATAATAGAGTAAAGCCTAGTATAGCTGCAGGAGGAATAAATGCATTGGTATTATCACCAGGTGGAACAACTAAAAGGGCATCTGGTGCATCTGTTGCAGGTGCAGTTGTTGCAGGATGTTGTGCGCAATTATTCCAATGGGGAATAATTGATGGAAATGATGTAACCATGAATTCTGTAAAATTAAAAACTTATATAACAAGAGGATCTGGAAAAAGAGAAGGAGATTTATACCCAAATCGTGAATGGGGATATGGAATTATTGATATGCAAGGAGTATTCAATAATATTAGGGCTAGAGTATATAGAGAAGAGAGCTTTGATGAGTTTTATATTGGAGATATGCTTATTAGAAAATCAAATGATTTCACCAATAAAGAGTGATAAGCATAAGCTATTTATAAAGAAATATCAAGGAGTATTTTATGGCTGAAAAAGGAAAGTTAAAAATTCAGTGTTTTAGTGGAGATAACTATATACCAGTTCAAGGATGTAAGGTATCTGTTACATCAAATTATGGTGAATCAATTGAAGTTGAATTAACTACTGATTCATCTGGACTTACTGATATTATAGAACTAGATGCACCAGCATTTGAAAATTCACAACAACCTGATGGAGGTTTGCCATACGGTTTATGTAATATAACAGTTGAGAAAAGCGGATTTCAACCATTTGTAGTAAATGGATGTCAAATATTCCCTAGAGAAACAGCTTATCAAAAATGTAATTTATCTAGTCGAAATTCAAGAGATTATAGAGCACAAATTATAAATATACCATCAAATAGACTTAATGGTAATTATCCAAGAAAGATTCCAGAAGATGTAGATAAGCCACTTCCAGCACCAACTAGTGGAGTAGTATTAGCAAAACCAGTTGTACCAGAATATATTACTGTACATGAAGGAGGGCCTAATACAGCAGGTGCAAATTATAGAGTTCTTTACAAGGATTATATTAAAAACGTTGCATCAAGTGAAATATATTCAACATGGTCAGAAAGTACGATAAGAGCAAATGTATTTTGTATTGTATCATTTACTTTAAATAGAATTTATACAGAATGGTATAGATCAAAGGGAAAAAGCTTTGATATTACAAACTCAACAGCATATGATCATGCATTTTTCTATGGACGAAATATATATGAAAATATAAGTGACATAGTAGATGAAATCTTCTCAACATATGTAAGAAGATTTGGAAGAAAACAACCACTTTTAACTCAGTATTGTGATGGTAAAAGTGTTGTCTGTCCAGAATGGCTTAGCCAATGGGGAAGCAAATATCTTGGAGATCAAGGTAGAGTTCCATATGAAATATTGACTTATTATTATGGAAGTGATATTGAACTTGCTACGGCAGAATCTGTTAAGGGTAGTCCAAGATCATATCCTGGATACGATTTAACAAGAGGTTCTAGAGGTCAAGCTGTTAGAACTGTACAAGAATATTTAAATAGGATATCTAAGAACTATCCATTAATACCTAAAATTGCACAAGATGGTATATATGGAAGTCGTACAGCAGAACAAGTTAGAGTATTCCAAAGTATATTCTCATTGCCACAAACAGGAGTGGTAGATTATAAAACTTGGTATAAAATTTCTGAAATATATGTTGGAGTTACAAAAATAGCAGAGCTTAATCAATAAAATAAAGACCATTTCTATAAAAGAAATGGTCTTTTTATACTAAGAATTTAATACTTTTCTATTCTTAAAATAGAATATAATGCATTGAGATATAAAAATTAAACTAAGCATTCCAAACAGTGGATATAAGGTTGAGATAAGATTAGCGAACCCTATTTGTGATATTGGAAATGCTACTAATAAAACTAAAAATATTGCTTTTTTAAATTTAATTTTAAAAGTTCTTTCTAATGTTTTACTTATAGAATATACATCAGAAACTTCTGTTGAGAACATTTCTAAAAGTATTACCATGAGAAGAAGTGCTTGCAGTAATGTGCTAAATCTTTTTGCAACAAGTAAAAGAGGTATTTCAAGTTCATAAATGTAAGGTTGATTTATTATAAGTAATAAATTTATCATTAAGCAAAGTATAGTAAGTCCAATTGCTCCAAGAGAAATTCCAAGTGTCATTACCTTTTTCTTTTTAACACTTGTGCTTAATGGCACTAAAACTCCAGAACAACAAAGAATGTTATATCCACCATAAAGAACAGTAGATAAAAAAAGTCCATTTTCTTTTTTAGGAGTAAAGCTTAATATATTTTCAATAGTTAAATGATCTCTATAAAAGATAAAATAAAGTATAGTTATAAGTGATATTGTAAGTATCAAAGTAGGAACTATAAAAGAATTTACTTCTATTAATCCATTTGTGTCTCTAAGTAAGAAAAATATAGCAACTAAAATCATTATTAAAGTTCCAACTACTTTAGGAACTCCAAAAAATTGACTTATAAGCGCACCACTACCAGCAAGGATTATCGAAGCACTTGATATTAAATAAATAGTTGTTATTCCACCTGTGATTTTACCAAAGAAATTTGGACTAATCTTATTAATTACATCTCCATAAGATTCTAATTGATATTTTATACTTATTTTTGAAATTATATTGCACATTACAATATAAAATAATCCGCAAATAATTATAGATATAAAACTTGTTATACCAAATGACGTGAAAAATTGTCTTATTTCTGCTCCAGAAGCAAGTCCAGCGCCAACTATTGTTCCTATGAAAACAGCTGCAACTTGAAATACTTTAAGACATTCTTTTTTTGACATAGATACCTCCATATAAATATTTTCTTAATATCAAATATACAAACTATACTTAAGATTTATTCTATTTATACGTGAATAAGGTAATTTTTCTAAGGAAAACTAATAAGAGATTAATACACTAAGGAGGAGTGAAGGTTTTTGAAAAAGAAGAGATTATTTATCTTATTTATGATATTTATTTTATGTATGGTTGGGTGTAAAGCAAAAGGTGATAATAATAATGTACAAGAAAGATTTAATGTACAAATTGCAAAAGAAACTGCAATTGAATATATGGAAAGACTTAAAGCAAATGATATAGATGGTGCTAATGCTATATCTACTCCAGAAATTAAAGCTAGTAATAAAATTAAAAAATTAACTAGTATGCCTATTATGGCCTTTCAAACTGCAAATATAAATGAAACTGGAAATAGCGCATATATTTCATTTTATTGTACTAGGACTAATGGAAATTTATCAGATGCAAACTTAGACTTAGTTAATATAAAAATAGTTAAGGGTAATGAGGAATATATAATATCTGATGTAAAAAGTGAAAATATTTCAGAAATATATCATGAAAAAGATGAACTTAGATTAATAACAAAAGGAGAAGGTAGCAGTCAATTAATACTTAGATTAAAAGACTTACCATTACAAGTTTATCCTAAAGGTCAAAATCCAGTTATAAATAAAGTTAAGGTTCCAAAGGATAAATATTCAGTTATAGGAATAAGTTACACAGGTAGTAATATAGCTGTAAGCACTACTGATGGTAAAAATAGCTTCATTGGAGTTGCTATAATTGAAGAGGCTAATGTTGAAAGTAGTGCAAGAGTATTAGATTCAAAGTTAGCACAAGATCAAGGTGGAGGTGGAAGTGCAGGAACTCCATTAGATGAGGATACTTTGAAAAAAGCATTAGAAAAGCCTGTAGCTCAACAAATATCTGGATATGATGTTTTAGAAGATAGCAAGATAAAAACTCTTATGTTTAATGAAGAAGAAGGAGTTTTAATAGTTCAATACACAAAGGGAAATGGAAACTCATTAGGAATGAAGATATATAGCAATCCAGATGGAGATTTATTCCCAATAGAATTTGAAAAGCTATTCCCAATGGATAAATATAGTATAGAGTATGTAAAATCAACTAAAAATGATTTAGTAATCAATGTTACAGCAATGGATAAGAAAAATATATCACAAGAAGTATTAGGAAGCTATAAAATTGATTTAATACAAAAGACTATAGAAAAAATGTAATAGGAAATAAATTTTCACTTATGATATTATATTATAAAAGGCAGACGTAATAATGGAGGAAGTCATAGTGAAAGAATGGAATGGAAAAAGATATCATAGTTTAAACTATTTTCTTAGAAATAAATTTAATGAAAAAGTATTTAAGATATCATTAGATGGAGGATTTTCTTGTCCAAACAGAGATGGAACAATAAGCAGTGGAGGTTGTCTTTTCTGTAGTGAAAGTGGATCAGGAGATTATGCAGGAAGCAGAACTTTATCAATAGGAAAACAATTTTGTGATGTAAAAGAAATGATGAATAAGAAATGGAAAGAAGGTAAGTATATTGCCTATTTTCAGGCATTTACGAATACATATGCACCAATTGAAGATTTAAGAAGAAAGTATAATGAAGCTATAAAACAAGAAGGAGTTGTTGCTCTTGCTATTGCAACTAGACCTGATTGTTTAGGTGATGATGTTTTAGATTTATTAGAAGAAATAAATAAAGAAGTTTATGTTTGGGTAGAACTTGGACTTCAAACTGTATCAGATGAAACAGCAAGAAAAATAAACAGAGGATACAAACTAGAAGTTTATGAAGATGCTATGAGAAGATTAAAAGAAAGAAATATAGATTTTGTAACTCATTGTATATTTGGATTGCCAGGTGAAACTAAAAAAGATATGTTAAAGACTGTAGAATATGTAGCACATACAGGATCAAAGGGAATAAAGTTCCACCTTCTTCATCTTATGAAAAATACACCTATGGTTAAATTATATGAAAGAGGAGAACTTGAATTTATGTCTCAAGATGATTATATAGATTTAATATGTAAGTCTATATCAATTATTCCAGAAGATATGATAGTTCATAGATTAACTGGAGATTCTCCAAGAGATCTTTTAATTGGACCTATGTGGAGTCTTAAAAAGTGGGAAATTTTAAATGCTATAGATAAAGCTTTAGTTGATAATGGTATATATCAAGGGAAAGATTTTAAATAGACTAATGAAAAAATTATTTTATAACATAGAAAACCCGTTTGGGTTTTTTATGTTATATATTGAAAGTAGGGAGTTTTTATGAATATAGATATTATTATTTCAGCAGATCATGTAGAAAAAAATTATTTGAAAGATAAGGTGGTAGTTGTTATTGATATGCTTAGAGCAACAAGTGTTATAACTACTGCATTTATGAGAGGATGTAAAGAAGTAATACCTTATTTAACTATTGAAGAAGCAAGGGAAAAATCTAAAGAGTTAAAGAAGGGTTCATTTATTTTAGGTGGAGAAAGACAAGCTATTAAGATAGAAGGTTTTGATTTATCAAATTCACCTTTAGAATATACAGAAGATATAGTTAAAGATAAGACTGTGATAATGAGTACAACAAATGGAACTAGAACCTTAACAGAGTGTTCTTGTGCTAAAAGGGTTTTTGTTGGATCTATGCTTAATGGAAAGGCTGTAGCTGAAAAACTTGTAGAACTTGGTGAAGATGTTGTAATAGTGAATTCAGGAACTAATGGACAATTTTCTATGGATGATTTTATATGCTCAGGCTATATAATTAATGAAATGCTTAAAATAAGCAATAAATTATATCTTAGTGATATAGCTAAAACAGCTAACTATGTATATGAAAATAATACTGGCATAGAAAGTTTTATTAAAGATGCAAGGCACTATGGAGTTATGAAAAATTTAAATCTTATGAAGGATATTGAATATTGCATGCAAAAAAATATTACTAATATTGTTCCAGAATATAAAGATGGACATATTATAGAATAAATTAACCTTATAGAAATAAGGTGCAGTAAGAATTTTGAGAGGAAGGGCATGGGTAACTGTAAGTATCCTAAATATATTAAAAAAAACAATATAGAATTATTAGAAGATGCTTCTGAAAATAATTGTTATAAAGTAAGTATTGAAGTTTCAAATCAAGGAAAAACTATACTTATAATTTCAAATTATCCTAAGAGGATAGATAGTAGAGGTTGTAGTAAGATATTAAAAAAAATAACTAGATATATAAAAGAAAAATCTTATAAAAATTTCATAAATGGAATAAAAAAAATAATCTTAATTAATTTATTTTCAGAGTATGAAGTTGATATAAAAGATAAAAATCATGCAGAGAATTTGCAAATTAATAATTATATTATTAAAGAATGTATAAGAGAAAGCGATATGATAATAGCTGCATGGGGAGAACCTTGTATTGCTATGAAAAAGGTTTACAGAGAGAGAATTAAAGATATATTAGAATTAATAAGATATGGAGTTTTAAATTCTAAGTCTAAAAAAGAATTTGTAAGGGTAGGAGATTTAACTAAATTTGGATATCCGAAAAATTGTTTAGCTTGGAAATTTAAAGAAGAAATTATTCCTTTTTATAATTAAAAAAGCACTCTAATTTAGAGTGCTTTTTTAATTATATTTATTTTAATAGTTTTCTACAAATAATTCAAAGAATGCTTGTGGATGTAAGCAAGCTGGACACTTAGCTGGAGCTTCAGCACCTTCATATATAAATCCACAGTTTGAACATTTCCATAAAGTTTTATCTGAATCCTTCTTAAATACTGCTCCATTTACTAAATTAGCTGCTAATTTTCTATATCTAACTTCATGTGCTACTTCTACCTTGCAAATCATTCTAAATGCAGCAGCAATTTCAGGGAATCCTTCTTCTTCAGCTACTTTAGCAAATGTAGGATAAAGGTTTGTGTTTTCGTCACGTTCACCTTCAGCTGCATATATTAAGTTTGTTTTTGTATCAGTAGGTAATTCTACTGGATATGATGCGTTAACATCTAAAGTTTCTCCTTGGAAGTCATCCTTTAAGAATTCATAAAATCTTTTAGCATGTGCTCTTTCATTTTCAGCAGTTTCCATAAATATCTTTGATATTTGATTATATCCTTCTTTTAATGCTGCTTTAGCAAAGTAAGTATATCTCATTCTAGCTTGGCTTTCTCCAGCAAAAGATTTCATTAAATTTTCAGCTGTTTTTGTTCCTTTTAAACTCTTCATAATTAACTCCTCCTAAACCATATACCATAGGTTATTTTAATTAATAAATAAATATTACTAATTTTATTGAACGAGTTAATTATAGTACCAAGAATTTTTGTTATCAATTAACGTGATGTTAAAAATAATAGAAATATTATAACTGTATATTAATAAAGGTAATCAAATTATAATTTAGTGTTAATAATGTTATTATATTAAAAATATAGTTATAAATAATTAAATAACTTGGAATACAAAGAACTTTAAGTAATATGATTCATCAGAATTCCAAAGTATTGGGTGGTCTGATGATTGAGTTCTAAATTCAATTTGTCTTAATGTTCTGTGTGCATCATGAGCAGCTTCTGCAATTGTATTTCTTAATAAATCTTCTGCCATGTAATGAGAGCATGAGCATGTAACAAAGTAACCACCTGGTTTAACCATCTTTAAACCTCTAAGGTTTATTTCTTTGTAGCCTCTTTTTGCACCGCTTATTGTATTTCTTGATTTTGTAAATGCTGGAGGATCTAATATTACAACATCAAATTTCTTTCCTTCTTTTGACCAAGCTGGTAATACATCAAAGGCATTATGACATTCAAATTTTACTGTATCTTGAAGTCCATTAAGCTTAGCATTTCTAGTTGCACAATCAACTGCATGTTGAGATACATCTATACCAAGAACTGATTTTGCACCTGCAATTCCAGCATTTAATGCAAATGATCCAGTATGAGTAAAGCAATCTAAAACATCTTTACCTTTACAAATTCTATGGATTGCAGCTCTATTTTCTTTTTGATCTAAGAAGAAACCAGTCTTTTGACCATTTTCTAAATCAACAATATATTTAACCCCATTTTCGATGATTTGAACATTAGTATCAAAAGGTTCTGTTAAGAATCCTTTTCTTTGTTCTAATCCTTCTATTTCTCTAGTTTTAAGGTCGCTTCTTTCATAAACACCTTTAGCACCATATTCTTCAACTAATATTTTAGTTATTATATCTCTGTATTTATCCATACCTAAAGTAGATATTTGTATTACATAATAATCCTCAAACTTATCAACAGTAAGTCCAGGAAGGAAATCAGCTTCTCCAAATATAAATCTACAAGAAGATGTATCAATTACAGTTTTTCTATAATCCCATGCATCTTTAAATCTTTTCTTGAAAAAATCCTCATTTATTTCTTCATCTATATCTCTTGTCATTATTCTTATAGCAATTTTACTTTGATCATTTATGTACCCTTTACCTATAAAGAAATGTTTATGATTATAAACTTCAACTATATCACCATTTTGATATTCACCATCATATTCTTTGATTTCATCTGTGTATATCCATGGTCTACCTTGTTCAGCTTTTGCTTTTTTGCTTAATTTTTCTAAGTAGAATTTACTAGCCATTAATATTAGCTCCTTTCAAATTAATTCTTTTAAGATTATAGCATAATTTATGGTTTATTATTCTAACGAAAATAACTTGTTTTTTTATGATATTAGTAATATATTAATAAGAAGATTTACTAAAAAGCAATTTTAGGAGGAAGTATGAATTTATTTTTAAATGAAGAAGCAAATAGATGTTTATTATGTAAAAAACCAAGATGTAAAGAATTTTGTCCTATAAGTACTCCGATTCCAGAAATTATAGAGCTTTATAGAGAAGGTAGACTTGAAGAAGCTGGAGAAATATTATTTCAAAATAATCCTCTTTCAGCAGTTTGTGCTATAGTTTGTCCGCATGAAGAACAATGTGCAGGACATTGTATAAGAGGAATAAAAGGTGAGCCAATTCATTTCTATGAAATGGAAGAAGAAATATCAAAAAAATATTTAAATGAAGTTAAATTTGAAAAGCCTTTAGCTAATAGAGATAAAATTGCAATAGTAGGTGGAGGTCCAGCTGGAATAACTGTTGCATTTATGTTAGCGAACAGAGGATTTAAAGTTACTATATTTGATGAACATAAAAAAATAGGTGGAGTTTTAAGATATGGTATACCAGAATATAGACTTCCAAATACAATAGTTGATCAAATTACAGAAAAGTTACATAATTTAGGGGTTAAGATAAGACCTAATACAATGATAGGTGATGTTATCACATTAGATAACTTACTTGAAGATGGTTATAAGGCAGTATTTATAGGAACAGGAGTATGGAACGCTAAAAAGCTAGGCATAAAAGGTGAAACTTTAGCAAATGTTCATTATGCTATAAATTACTTAGAAGCACCAAATGCTTATGATTTAGGTGATACTGTATGTATTATAGGTGCAGGAAATGTTGCTATGGATGCAGCTAGAACAGCTAAAAGAAATGGTGCAAAAAATGTTTATGTAGTATATAGAAAACATTTTGACCAAATGCCAGCAACTAAGAAAGAAATAGAAGAAGCTAAAGAAGATAATGTAGAGTTTAAGCTATTTAGAGCGCCACTTGAAATATTAGAAGATGGTATTAAAGTAGCAGAAACTGAAAATATTGAAGTTGATGGAAAAATCCAAACTAAAATAATAGATGGTAAAGAAGAAATAATACCATGTGACTCAGTAATAATAGCTATAAGTCAAGAACCAAGATCAAATATTGTTTCAAACACAACAAGATTAGAAATAAATAGATGGGGACTTATTGTAACAGATGAAGAAGGACGTACAACAAAAGAAGGTGTTTTTGCTTCAGGTGATGTTGTTACAGGAGCTAAGACTGTTGTTCAAGCGGTTGCAGATTCAAAGAGAGTTGCAGATGCAATAGAAAAATATTGTGAAGAAAATTAAATAAAAAGGATATGGCTTAGACCATATCCTTTTTATTTTTACTTTTTATTATTATCTACTGGATTTTTATTAGTTGATGTCCATTGATTATTTCCAGCGGTTTTTTCATTACAAGAGCATGATGAATTGCAGTTACATGCAGATTCTACTGGAGTAGAAATCCATTGGTTATTAGTTGCAGTTTTTTTGTTCTTGCTCATAATAAACGCCTCCTTTATAACACTATTAGTTTTAGCATTATAAAAAATTTAATCCTAGGAATTTATTTGTATTCACCGTTTTCAAATTGTTCTATTAAACTTTGGATTTTAGATGTGCATCTAGTACCTTTGCAAGAACCAGTTCTAGCACCAGTTACTTTTTTTACATCATCTACAGTTCTAGCTCCATTTCTTATAGCATTTTTAATAGTAGCTCTATTAATTGCTTTACATATACATACTTTAGTTAATTTATCCATTATTTCAGAATTTAAATTATTATTTTCCATATTAATCCTCCTCAATTTTTAAATATCTTATAAAGTAAATTCTCAATTCTTTTCTTATAAAAATTTAATCACTATATAATTAAAAAATCAATAATAAAATAAAAATACTATTTATATAAAAAATTCATAAATTTATGTTTAATTGACTTTTTAAGGGGCATAATATATAATGTTTTTAATAAAGACAATGATTAGGAAAAGTAATTAATATTTTCACTTAAAGAGAGTAGTTGTTTGGTGCAAAGCTATAGTAAATATTAATAAAAATCACCTAGGAGTCGGTGGCCTAACGGTAAAAATTACTTATTAAGTTAACCCGTAATCTTGCGTTAAAAGATAGAGTATGTTAGTACTTGAATCTCACAATATTAAGTTAAATAGTAAGGGAGAAAATTTACTATTTTAAAATATTGATAAGGTATCAATATTGCTGATTATTGTATTACCATGGGTGGTATAGCGAGTTATTTACTTCGTCCTATAGTTGGATGAGGTTTTTTTATATTTAAAATAAAATTATAAGACATCATATTATTGATGCTTATATATAAAAATATTTTAACAAAACTAAATATGAGGAAGGAGTTTTGACATGTACAAAAAAGTAGAACTTACAAATGGTTTTGTAGGTATGGAAAATGAAATTGCTAACCTTTGGAAAGCAAGAAATGTAATTAAGAAAAATTTTGACATGAATCAAGATGGTGAGTACTTTACATTTTATGATGGACCTCCAACAGCAAATGGAAAGCCTCACGTAGGACATATCTTAACAAGAGTTATGAAGGATATTATCCCAAGATATAAAGTAATGAAGGGATATAAAGTTATAAGAAAAGCTGGTTGGGATACTCATGGACTACCAGTTGAACTTGAAATAGAAAAGAAACTTGGTATTTCAGGTAAAGAACAAATCGAAGATTATGGCGTTGAAAAATTCGTTAAAGAATGTAAAGAAAGTGTTTTCACATATGTTAGCATGTGGGAAAAGATGACTGATAAGATAGGTTACTGGGTAGATATGGAACACCCATATGTAACATATCACAACCCATATATTGAATCAGTATGGTGGGCATTAAAACAAATGTGGGATAAAGGTCTTTTATATAAAGGTCACAAGGTTATGCCATATTGCCCAAGATGTGGAACAGCTCTTTCATCACACGAAGTATCACAAGGATATAAAGATGTCAAAGATTTAACTGCAGTTGCTAAGTTCAAGGTTTCAGGAGAAGAAAATAAGTATATACTTGCATGGACAACAACTCCTTGGACATTACCTTCAAATGTAGCATTATGTTTAAATAAATCATATGACTACATTGAAGCTAAAGTAGGAGATGAAATTTATATCTTAGCTAAGGAATTAGCACCAAAGGTTCTTGGAGAAGACTATGAAATAGTTAAAGAATTTAAGGGCGCAGATATTCTTGGAATGAAATATGAACAATTACTTCCATTCCATGTTCCAGAAGGAAAAGCATTTGAAGTAATTCATGGAGATTATGTAACACTTTCAGATGGTACAGGAATAGTTCATATAGCACCAGCTTATGGTGAAGATGATAGTTTTGTTGCAAAGAAAAATGGAATGGCATTTATAAACTTAGTTGATACTGCTGGATGCTTTACTGAAGAAGTAACTCCATGGGCAGGTAAGTTTGTTAAAGATTGTGACCAACAAATTTGTGACTACCTAGAAAAAGAAAACAAATTATTTAAAGCTGAAAAGCACGTTCACTCATATCCACACTGTTGGAGATGTGATACACCACTTCTTTACTATCCAAAAGATAGCTGGTTTGTTGCTATGACAACTTTAAGAGATAAATTATTAGAAAACAATGATAAGATAAACTGGTTACCAGACAACATTAGAACTGGTAGATTCGGTAAGTTCTTAGAAAATGTTATCGACTGGGGTATCTCAAGAGATAGATACTGGGGTACACCACTTCCAATATGGGAATGTGAATGCGGACATAAAGAATGTATTGGAAGCATAGCTGAATTAAAAGAAAAAGGAATCGACGTTCCAGATGATATAGAACTTCACAAGCCATTTATAGATAAGGTTAACTTAACTTGTGAGCATTGTGGAAAGGAAATGAAGAGAACTCATGAAGTTATTGACTGTTGGTTTGACTCAGGATCAATGCCATTTGCACAACTTCATTATCCATTTGAAAATAAAGAATTATTTGAACAAAACTTCCCAGCTCAATTTATATCAGAAGCTGTTGACCAAACAAGAGGATGGTTCTACACATTACTTGCAATTTCAACTGCAATATTTGATAGAAACCCATTTGAAAACTGCGTAGTATTAGGTCACGTTCTTGATAAGAAGGGCTTAAAGATGAGTAAGTCAAAAGGAAATGTTGTAGATCCATTTGACGTACTTGATTCACAAGGTGCTGATGCTACAAGATGGCATTTCTACACTGCAAGTGCACCATGGCTTCCAACTAGATTCTCAATAGATGACGTTGCGGAAGCATCAAGAAAATTCTTAAGCACATTATGGAATGTATATTCATTCTATGTACTATATGCAGATTTAGATAACTTCAATCCAACTCAATATGCTGATTTTGAATCAGATAATGTAATGGATAAATGGATATTATCAAAATTAAATACATTAATTAAGACTATAGAAAATGGATTAGATGAGTATGATATAACAAAATCAGCTCTTGCTATTGAAGAATTTACAGATGAGTTATCAAACTGGTATGTAAGAAGAAATAGATCAAGATTCTGGGCATCAGAATTAACTGAAGATAAGATAGGAGCTTATGTAACATTAAATAAAGTACTTGTTACTTTAGCTAAGGTTGCTGCACCATTTGTTCCATTTATAACTGAAGAAATCTATCAAAACTTAGTAGTTAACTTAGACCCTACTGCACCAGAAAGTATTCACTTATGCAAATGGCCAGAAGTTAATGAAAAAGCTATAGATAAAGACTTAGAAAAGGATATGGATTTAGCATATACAATAGTTAAGCTTGGAAGAAGTGCTAGAAATGGAGCTAATGTTAAAAACAGACAGCCACTTTCAAAGATACTTGTATCTACAACATCACTTCCAAACTATTATGGTGATATCATAGCTAATGAACTTAACATCAAGGAAATAGAATTTGGAGCAGACCTTTCAAAATATGTTAATTTTGAAATCAAGCCTAACCTACCTGTTCTAGGAAGAACTTATGGTAAGTTAATACCAGGAATAAGAAAAGAAATTGCTTCAAGAAATCAAATGGAATTAGCTCAAAAAATTCAAGCTGGTGGAGTTGAAGTTATAGAAGTTCAAGGAACTGAAATAGAACTTAACTCAGATAGTATCTTAGTTACAATGCAAGGCTTAGAAGGATTTGCATTTGCAGGTGAAGGAGATACAGGAGTAGTATTAGATACTCATATTTCAGATGAATTAAGAGAAGAAGGTCATGTAAGAGAAATAATTTCAAAGATTCAAAACATGAGAAAAGAAAAAGGTTTTGAAGTTGCAGACAATATAAGACTTTATATTGCAAATAATGACATGTTAATAGATGTTATAAAGAAATTTGCCGATACTATTAAGAAGGAAACTTTAACTAAAGAAATAGTATTTAATGGAGAATTTGACTACACAGAAGTAGTAATAAACGGCGAAAAACTAGACATGACAGTAGAAGTTATTAAATAGAGAAATTTTTAGGGCTAGGAATCATTAGGGTTTCTAGTCCTTTTAAAATTAATATATATTTACATAATTTTTAGGAAAACTATAATTAAAGAAGGTATTTCATTGAAATAAGGCGAATATATTAGTATAATAAATTAACTAAGTATGATTAGGAGTGATTACAATATGGCTACTTCTATTAAAGATGTTGCTAGAGAAGCTGGCGTTTCAATTGCTACGGTTTCTAGAGTTTTAAATGATATAGATGTTGTAAACGAGGACACTAAGAAGAAGGTTTTAGATGCAATACAAAAACTAGGATATAGACCAAATATAGTAGCAAGAAGTTTAAAGACACAAAGAACAAAGACAATAGGAATATTAATACCAGATATATCAAGCCAATTCTATCCAGAAATAGTTAGAGGGGCTGAAGATGTATCAAATATATATGATTATAATATAATACTTGGAAATTCAGATTTTGATGTAGAGAAAGAAAAAGAATATTTAAGAGTTTTAAAAGAAAAAATGGTAGATGGTGTTATCTACATGAGTAGCTCTCTTCAAGATGAAATTTTAGATTTAATAAACGAATTAAATTTAAAAACAATTCTTGTTGAAACTAAAGATAAAGAAGGAAAACTTCCAAGTGTAACTATAGATAATATAGAAGCTGCTTATGAAGGAACAAAGTACTTATTAAATAAAGGCTTTAAAAACCTAGCATTTGTTGGTGTTAAAAAAGATGAAATAAATGCATGGAGTGATAGATACGTAGGATTTGAAAAAGCTATGAACGAAGCAAATATCGCTATAGATAACGATTTAATTCATTTAGAAGATTTAAAAGTTAGTAGTGGATATAATGCTGCTAAATCTTACATACAATCAAATAAAAAGGTAGATGCTATAGTTTGCGCAACTGATGAACTTGCAATGGGAGTTATAAATGGATTAAGAGATAATGGAATAAATGTTCCAGAAGATGTTAGTGTTGTTGGATTTAATAATAATTATCTTGGAGAAATATTCTATCCAAAGCTTACAACTATTTCTCAACCAAGTTATGACATGGGTTCAGTAGCTATGAGAATGTTAATAAAACTTCTTAATAAGCAAGAATTAGAGCAAGCGCATTATGTATTACCATACAGAATAGTGGAAAGAAATAGCGTAAAATAATTACATCAAAGAATAGACTTATAAATTGTTTATAAGTCTATTTTTTTATTTTTGCTTAAGTTTATTAGATAGATATTTTCAATTACTTATTACAAATATCTATGATATATTATACTTATCAAAAATGGGTAAAGGAGGGGAAAGATGAAGAAGCAGAATAAGATAATTTCTATAGTTATTATTCTATTTTTGATTGTAGGTATATTTACTGTTATTCATGTAAAAAGCAAAAGAGATTACGATAATATAAAGTATGGTAAACCTGAATTTGTAAGTAGCATGAAGGATATAAACAAAAAACTTCCAACTATAATATTATTTAAGAGTTCGCTTGTAGAAAATAGCGTTAAAGCAGAAGTAAATTTAAAACTTTTGCATGATGAGTATGGGGATAAGTTCAATATAGTACATGCTAATCCAGATGTACTTGATAATAAAGAAGCAATAGAATTATCAAAAAAATATGAAGTTATGGGCGTACCAACATTAGTAGCATTAGATAAAGATGGAAATTTTGTAGAGAAAAAATCTAATATTTATTCAAAAGAACAAATAGAAGAAATGCTTAAAAAAATAGGAGTAATATAAATAAAAAATAAATGGTGAAGGGGTTTAAAAATGAATAAGCAAAAAAGATTGGGAGAAGAAAAAATCTCAAAGTTATTGTTAACTTTTTCAGTACCTGCAATTGTAGGTATGATGGTAAATACTCTATACAATATAATTGATAGAATGTATATAGGGAACATAAAAGGAGTTGGACAATTAGCTATAACTGGTGTGGGAATAACTATGCCTATAATGACTATAATATTAGCATTTGGGATGTTAGTTGGAATAGGTACAGCTGCAAGAGTATCATTAAAACTTGGACAACATGATAAAGAAGGGGCAGAAAAGCATTTAGGGAATGCATTTACTTTAATAATTATAATAAGTATTACGATTACTATAGTTGGACTTATGTTTTTAAATCCAATATTAGAGCTTTTTGGAGCAAGTGAAAAGACAGAAATATATGCAAGACAATATATGCAAATTATATTTATTGGAACAGTTTTAAATATGCTAAGCTTTGGATTAAATCATTCTATAAGAAGTGATGGAAATCCAAAAGTTGCAATGTTATCTATGCTAATTGGTGCAATCACTAATATTGTATTAGATCCAATATTTATATTTGTATTAGGTATGGGAGTTAGAGGAGCAGCTATTGCTACAGTAATTTCACAAGTATTAACAACAATTTGGATATTATATTATTTTACTAAAGGAAAAAGTATTATAAAACTTAAGAAACAAAACTTAATTTTAGATAAAGCTACTATTATTAGTATATTTTCAATAGGAATAAGTCCATTTAGTATGCAAGTTGCAACAAGTATAATTCAAGTTATTTCAAATAATTCATTAAAACAATATGGTGGAGACTTAGCAATTGGAGCAATGGCTATAATATCAAGTATTGCTATGATTTTTGCGATGCCTATCTTTGGAATAAATCAAGGTTCTCAACCTATAATAGGATATAATTATGGATCTGGAAAATATGATAGGGTAAAAGAAACAGTTAAATATGGAACTATAGCTGCAACTATAATTGTTATTTTTGGATGGTGTGTAGTACAATTTTTCCCACACACATTAATAAGAATGTTTAATAATGATCCAGAGCTTGTATCTATAGCAACTACTGGAATGAAAATATTCTTATTTATGATACCTGTTACTGGAATGCAAATAATAAGTTCAAATTATTTTCAATCAATAGGTAAAGCAAAGATATCAATGTTTTTAAGTTTATTAAGACAAGTAATTCTTTTAATACCATGTCTTTTAATACTTCCAAATGTTCCAGGTTTAAATGGAGAACCACTTGGACTTACAGGAATATGGCTTTCAGGAGCTATAAGTGATGGGCTTTCATCATTAATTACATTAGTTATATTCTATAATTCAGTAAAAAAATTAAATAGAAATAAAGAAGTAGATTGTGAAGAAGAATTAAGCATATGTTAATATAATAATTTACATTTTTATGGCTTTAGTAACATCGGTTACAACTAATTTTATAACGGTAGGATATAATAAAATTAATAAAGTAGAATTATTAAAGTTTATTTAAATATACATTTTGAGAAAAAGGAGAAGATATAATGAGCGATATACAAAGTATGGTTCCTAATATGGTAAGTGGAACACATCATGGAAATCTTCAAAAAATCAGAAGTGGAAAAAGAACTTTTGGTATAACACCTCATATTCCAGGTGGATTTATAACTATAGAAACTTTAGAAAAGATAACAAGTGTTGCAAAGAAATATAATGGAGTAATTAAAATAACATCAGGTCAAAGATTATTAATAACAAATCTTAATGGTGAAGATTTACCTAAAATTTGGGAAGAACTTGGAATGGAACCAGCTGTAAGAAAACAAAATTCAGTTAAAAATGTTGAAATGTGTCCAGCTGGATTCTGTAAAAGATCAAAATTTAATACTATAGGAACAGGAATGAAACTTTCAAAGAAATATCAGTTTATGGAAGTACCATGCAGAACAAAAATAGGAGTATGCGGATGTAGAAATGCATGTGGCGGTGTATATTCAAAAGATGTTGGTGTTATAGCTGATAAAACAGGATTTATTGTAACAGCTGGAGGATCAGCAGGTCATAATCCAAGAATGGCAGATATTTTAATTCAAGATGTAGATGAAAAAGAAGCTATGAGAATTGTAGACAATGTTTTTGAAGTTTACAAAGAAGAAGGATTAGCAGGAGAAAAAATTGGAGATTATATAGACAGAATAGGAATAGACGAATTTAAAAATAAAGTATTATAAAGTATAAAAGAAGCTTATAAATTTATAAGCTTCTTTTATTTATCCTATAATATACCTTCATTTTTTAAGATATCTTCTAATTTTTGAAGTTTGTCAGTTAATGATATAAATCTTTCTTTTATATCGTCTCTTGACATAATATCGCTATCAAGTCCTTTTTCTAAGTCCTCTACAGTTTTTAATGCATCCTCAATATCTTGTTGTGCTTTTTTAAGATTTTCTTCTTTCATCTAAGCTACTCCTTTTAATGTATCATATTTGATTATGTTTATTTATATTTATCGTATCACTACTAAAACTCTTGTGCAAGGCATATATTTAAATGTTAACAGTACTTATTTTATGGAGGGTAGTATGATCAATTATATTTGGTTCTTTATGATATTTTTAGGAATAATATTTGCAGTTTTAACTGGAAATGCAGATAAAATAACAGAAGCAATTGTAAATGGTAGTGGAGGTACAGTAACTTTTCTTATTGAACTTACTGGGATAATGTGCTTTTGGTGTGGTGTTATGAAGGTTGCGGAAAATAGCGGGCTTACAGCTAATATCGCAAAACTTTTAAAGCCTTTACTTAGATTTTTATTTAAAGATGCAGCAAAGGATGAAAAAGCACTTGGAGCAATAGTTATGAATTTAACTGCTAATATTATGGGATTATCTAATGCGGCTACTCCTTTTGGAATAAAAGCTATGGAAGAAATGGATAGATTAAATAAAAAAAGCGATATAGCATCTAATGATATGGCATTATTTTTAGTTATGAATGCATCATGCATACAACTTCTGCCTACAACAATTATATCTATAAGAGCAGCAGCAGGTTCTCAAAATGCAGGTATTATAATAATTCCAGCGATAATATCAACTGGAGTTGCTGCAATAGTTGGCATAACTTGTTGTAAGATATTGCAACGATATTTTTAAGGAGGAATTAAAATGTTTGAATATATAACAAAGAGTATAATTCCTATAGTTGTTGTAATAATATTAATTTATGGAATGATAAAAGGTAAAAAGGTGTATGAGTGGTTTTTAGATGGTGTAAAAGATGGACTTTTAGTATGTGTAAGAATATTTCCTTGTCTTCTTGCAATGATAGTAGCCGTTCAAATATTTAAAAATTCAAATCTTTTATATCTATTAAATAAAACTATTTCCCCACTTTCTAATTTCATAGGATTGCCAGAGGAAGTTGTACCTTTAGTTTTAATTAAACCTATTTCAGGAAGTGGAGCTATTGGGATGTTTACAGAAATAATTAAAACATATGGAGCAGATACTTTTATAGGGCTTGTTGCATCAGTAATTATGGGAACTACAGAAACTATATTTTATACGATAAGTGTTTATTTTGGAGCTGCAAATATAAAAAAAATAAGACATACACTTTGGGCAGCTATAATGGCAGATATAACAGCTATTATAACAGCTATTATTATAGTTAATTGGATGTTATTGTAGGTAATACTATAATGTAGATATAACTAAAAAACCAATAAAAGCAAAAGAGCAGTATTCTTTTTAAAAAATTCCTTTGGAGAAATGTTTAATAATAAAATGCTAGTTCGCAATGAAAGGATTTGATTTTATAAAATATATAATATAAAAATAGAGATGGTGTTTAAACACCATCTCTATTTTTATTTAAATTTAAATCTATCAACTACTAATGCAATCGCGTTATCTCCAGATACATTACAAGCAGTTCCAAAGCTATCTTGTGCTATATATAGTGCTATCATTAAAGCAAGTTGTGCTTCATTAAATCCTAAGTTAGCTTGAAGTAGTCCAAGTGCTGCCATAACTCCACCACCAGGAACACCAGGAGCTGCAACCATAGTTACACCAAGCATTGCTATAAAGCCAGCAAGTTGAGGAAATGTAAAAGTCATACCATTTAAAAGCATTACTGCTATAGCACAGCAAGTAAGAGTTATAGTGCTACCAGATAAATGAATAGTTGCACAAAGTGGAACTACAAACTCACGAACTCCTTTTGATACTCCATTTTTCTTTGCAATATCAAGATTAACCGGAATAGTTGCAGCTGATGATTGAGTACCAAGGGCAGTTAAATAACCAGAAATCTGATTTTTAAGTAGAACAAAAACATTCTTTTTGCTAACAGCGCCAGCTAGAGAGAACTGTAGCAGCATTATGCAAAAATGAAGAGCTAATATAATTAAGAATACTTTCCAAAATACAGAAAATATAACTTGAACTTCACCTGTATAAGTCATATTTGCAAATATTCCAAGAATATGTAGAGGTATAAGTGGAATAATAATAATTTTAATCGTTTTTTGAACTATTTCTTGGAATTCTAAAGCCATATTATAAAGAGTACGCCCTTCTTTTAGTGATGATATTCCAAGCCCTAAAAGAAACGCTAATATTAATGCTGTCATAACAGACATAACAGGTGGCATCTCAACTGTAAATAAAGGCTTTAATAAACTTTTCTCTGGATTATTTGCGCTAAATGATCCTGATGCAGTAATAAATTTAGGGAAAAACTTTGTTGAAACAAAAAATGCAAAGAATCCTGAAATAATTGTTGATCCATAAGCTAATAAAGTTGTAAATCCCAGCATTTTACCAGCAGAACCACCAAGGTCAGCAATCCCACAAACTACAAACCCTAATATAATAAGTGGAATTATAAAATCTAGGAAATTTCCAAATAAAGAATTAAAAGTAGCAAGTATCCTTATAAATACTTCAGGCATAAAGTTACCAAATAATAAACCTAATATAATTGCTATTATAAGTTTAGGAATTAAGCCTAATTTTTTCAATTTGTATCCCTCCTATAGACATGTGTATTTTATATGATATTATAAGAATATAATATATGTCTATTTATTTATCATAAAACTAAAAAATAAAAAGGAAAGAAGAATAATAAGAAGAATAACAATAGTTATATGCAATTTAGGGGATAATATGATAATAAATTGAAATAATAAGCATAAATTAAATTATACGAAAAAACAGATTGTGGGATTTGTTTTTTTAAAAAAGGTACAGGGGGAGATTTATATGTCAGAAGAAAAATTTTATGTAGTTAGTGAAAATGTATTGCCAGATGTGTTTTACAAAGTAATTGAAGTTAAGGAATTATTACATACAGGAAAGGTTAAGGATATTTCAGAAGGGGTAAAGAAAGTGGGCATAAGTAGAAGTACTTATTATAAGTATAAAGATTCTATTTATCCTATGGTAGAAGGATTAAATAGCAAAAAGTTAACGATTATTTTATTGCTTTCTCATAAATCAGGAGTATTATCAAAAGTGTTAGATTTTATTGCAAGTAAGAATTTGAATATACTAACAATAAATCAAGATATACAAATAAACATGACAGCTAATGTTAGCATAACTTTAGATGTTTCTAAGATAAAGAGTGATATTAAGAACTTTTTATATAAGATTAAGGAAATAGATGGAGTGGTGAAAATTAGGATATTAGCTATTGAATAAAAGCTTGGAGGGATAATTATGAAAAATGAAGTATTTGAATTAAATAGGAGAAGATTAGCTGAAAAGTTAGATGATAATTCATTATTAATTCTTTTTGCTGGCAATGCACCAAAGAAAACAGGAGATGAAAAATATCAATTTACTCCAAATAGAAATTTTTATTATTTAACAGGAATAAATGAAGAAGATCATATATTTGTTATGGAAAAAAATAATGGAAACATAACTGCAAAGATGTTTATAAAGGAAATTGATGAAGAAAAAGAAAAATGGCTTGGAAAAACTATAAGAAAAGAAGAAGTTTATGAAATAAGCAAAATAGAAGAAGTCTCATATCTAGGAGAATTTAGACCATATCTAAATAAGATTTTAAATGAAAGCATAGAAAAGACTATATATTTAGATTTAGAAAGAGATGAATTTAGTAGTTTTCCTTCAATAAGCAGTGCTTTTGGTAGTGAGTTAAGAGATAAATATGCAAATTCAAATATAAAAAATGTATTTCCATTAATGGCACCACTAAGACTAGTAAAGAGTAATGAAGAAGTAGAAGAAATTCAAAAAGCTATTGATATAACAATTGAAGGTGTTAAATCAATAATGAAAAATATAAAACCAGGAATGAAAGAATATGAACTTGAAGCATATTTTGAATTTGAGTGCAGAAGAAGAGGAATTGGTGATTATGCATTTAAAACTATTGCAGCAGCAGGAAAAAATGCAACAATACTTCATTATGTAGATAATAATTCAGAAGCAAAAGATGGAGATTTAATATTATTTGATTTAGGTGCACAAGTTAATTATTATAATGGAGATATTTCAAGAACTTTCCCTGTAAATGGTAAGTTTACAGAAAGACAAAAAGAAGTATACGAAGCTGTTCTAAGAGTTAATGAAAGAGTTATAAGTGAATTAAAAGCAGGTGTAAATTTCTTAGAAATGAATAAGAAATCAAGAGAATGGATTGCAGAAGAGTGTATTAACCTTGGACTTATAGAAGATAAGAAAGATGTAGCAAAGTATTATTGGCATAGCATAGGTCATAGTCTTGGACTAGATACTCATGATATAGATAATCCAGGAAGAAATACTACATTAGAACCAGGAATGATATATACAGTAGAACCTGGAATTTATATAGCTGAAGAAGGAATTGGTGTAAGAATAGAAGATGATGTTTTAATAACAGAAGACGGCAATGAAGTTCTTACTAAAAATATGATTAAGAGCGTAAAAGATATAGAAGAATTTATGGCTAAATGTTAATAAAATGAGTATAAATTATTAACAAAATATTGACAATAATTTATAGATAATGTACAATCATATTAATTTTAAACTGAATAATAAGAAGAGATAGAGGCGCAATATTTAAGAGTACTATTGTTGAGATAAGCACTTAGAGATGATAGAAAAGGAAATATTGCCGAAGGATTTAGCTAATGCTTTAAGGCTATTTACCTGGGCTTATGTAAAATATGCATAAGACTGTCACAATTTATTTTTGTGTTGAGCTATCATTCAATGGATTTTTTACGCATGTAATAGGACCTTGGGTGTTATCTCCAGGTCCTTTTTATTTTAAGTAAATATTAAATTTCTTGTATTTGTGGGGGGATATTATGAAAAAAAGAAGGTATTTAATATTTTTATTAACTTTTATTTTGGTTATGGGGTTATCGACAGTTGCATTCGCAACAGAAGTTGATCAAGGGGTTATAAATGCTGAAAAGTTTGGAATTTGGACTATAATTCCACCTCTAGTTGCAATAGTTTTAGCGTTTATTACCAAGAATGTTGTTATATCGTTATTTATAGGAACACTAGCTGGTTGCTTTATGATTCAGATATTAGATAATAATGTATTCACATCTTTAATTCAAGCATTCTTAGATTTTATTCAAAGAGTTTTAAATTCTCTTGCAGATCCTTGGAATGCTGGAATTATACTTCAAGTATTAGCTATAGGTGGAGTTATAAACTTAGTTTCTAAGATGGGTGGAGCAAGAGCTATAGCAGAAGCCTTAGCAAAGAGAGCTAAAACACCAAGAAGTGCACAGTTAATAACTTGGTTTTTAGGTTTATTAGTATTTTTTGATGATTATGCAAATTCTTTAATTGTAGGACCAATAATGAAACCAGTTGCTGATAAACTAAAAGTATCAAGAGAGAGATTAGCATTTATAATAGATGCTACAGCAGCACCAATTGCTGGACTTGCAATTATATCAACATGGATTGGACTTGAAGTTGGACTTATAAATGATTCATTTAATCAAATAGGAGTAAAAGTAGATGCATTTGGAGTATTTTTAAATACTATACCATTTAGGTTTTATAATATACTAATACTTGTCTTTGTTGTATTTACTACAGTTATGCTTAGAGATTTTGGACCTATGAGAAAAGCTGAAATTAAAGCAAGAAAAGGACAAGGTAATAAAAAACTTGAAAGTACAAAGATAAGTGAAGAAATGCAAGTTAAAGAAGGAATAGAACTTAATGTATGGAATGCAATAATTCCAATTGGAACTTTAATAATTTCAGCACTTATAAGCTTTTATTATAGTGGGTATTCTTCGATAATTGCAGGAAGTGATGAAGCAATTAAAAATATTTTTATTGAATCACCATTTTCATTTACAGCAATTCAACAAGCATTTAGTGCAGCAGATGCATCAACAGCACTTTTACAATCAGCGGTATTTGCATCAATAGTTGCAATAGTAATGGGGGTATTAAAAAAGATATTTACTATAACAGAGGCAATTGAAGTTTGGATAGATGGAATGAAAGGATTAATAATAACAGGACTTATATTATTACTTGCTTGGTCATTAAGTTCAGTAATAAAAGATTTAGGAACAGCTAAATATTTAGTTACTCTACTTTCAGATTCAATACCAGCATTTCTACTTCCAAGCATAATATTCATATTTGGCGCAGTAATATCATTTGCAACAGGAACTGCTTATGGAACAATGGGTATACTTATGCCTCTTGCTATACCACTTTCATATTCAATATCACCAGAGATGAGTTATATAGTGATAAGTACAAGTGCAGTTTTAACAGGTGCAATTTTTGGAGATCATTGCTCTCCTATATCAGATACAACTATTCTCTCATCAATGGGAGCTGGATGTGATCATATAGATCATGTTAAGACTCAAATGTGGTATGCATTATTTGTTGGAGGAGCAGCAATTTTATTTGGATATATTCCAGCTGGATTAAATGTTCCTATATATGTGATTTTACCAGTTTCAATAATAATCATTGGTTTAGCTGTAAGATTTATAGGAAAGCCAGTTGATAATATAAATGATTAGACTAAAAGCTCATAGAATTTTTCTATGAGTTTTTTTATTAATGAAAATAAGAAGTACATTTTTTGTATAAATATAATAGTTTATAGTTAGGAAGAATTTATAATAGAGGTATAAATTAATGAATAGAAATATGATGAATGATAATAATGACTTCTTTAATTTATTTAATCAAACATTCAATACGCTTATGAATAATAGTAATTTTATTGATAGTATAGTTAACAGTGTATTTAATTCAAATTTTATAGAAAACTTAGCTCAAAGCTTTAATGAAAATTATAATAATGAAAGCAATGATGTTATAAGAGTTAATATGAAAGATCAGGATAATAGGTACTTAATAGAAGGTTATTTTCCGGGTATAGAAAGAAAAGATATAATAATAGATTATAAAAACAGTCATATATATTTAAATGTAAAGAGAAAACAAGTATTTTCTAATAGATATAATATGTTTATGGCTGTAATGAGATTTGGGGAAGATTTTAAGAGAGAATTTTTTGTTCCTAATGCTGATATAACAAAGCTTAGAGCTTCATATAAGAATTATAGATTAAGATTAGAAATTCCAAAATATAAAGAACAGATAGTTGGAAAGACAAATGAAAGTTTATTAGAAAATGAAAATAATATAATTGATGTAGATTATAAAGAAGAATAAATCTGAGATATTTTATTTCTCAGACTTATTTTACTTCTAAAATTTATTTTACTCATCCTTTTCTTTTGGTGGATTAAAGTATTTATTTATTAAAATGGTAACTATAATACCTATAGCAGTATCAATACTTCTACTAACTGCATAAGCATATGATTGTGGACCACTATAATTTATCATTATACCTATAAAAACAATACAAGCTATTGTTACAGAACCAGGTTTGTTAAGAACATTACATGCATATATTGCTATAACAATTCCAAGTCCAGTTATGAAAGAATTATAATCATATAAGAAAGGTAACTTAACCATTATAAATATAACTATAATCCCTAATATTGCACCTAATACAGTTCCTATTAATCTATTTTTACCCATAGCAAAGGAACTAGATACTGTATCTTTCATACATATTACTGCAGCTATACATGCATAGAAAGCATTTTCCCTTCCAAAAATATTAAATATAACCATGCATACCGTAACAGCTAAAGCAGTTTTAATATTACGTAAACCAATCTTAGGTAAATTTAATTTCATTTTTCCCTTCCCCCTAACCGACATTATGATATTATAACATACAAGTTTATTATAATGGATTAATTTGTTATGTAAATCAAAAATAATTGACAGATAAAAACATATAGAATATTATATATTTAAAATGTAAATGCTATGAAAAGAAGAGTAGTAAAAGTAGATTTCCAAAGAGAGCTAACGTTTGCTGAAAGTTAGTGTTATAGACTTTTATGAATATGGACTTTGAGCATATCTCTTGAGCTTTTAAGTAAGGGAGATACGGAGCAACCGTTATATTGCATGGTGAAGATTCACCTAGTGAGTTTCTTATTGTGAGGTAAGAAAGAAGTAGAGTGGTACGCGTATATAACGCCTCTATGCAATATTTTGCATAGAGGTTTTTTTAATATATAAAATAAGGAGGATTTTAAGATGTGTAAAAAACCATATTATATAACTACACCAATATATTATCCATCAACGAAATTACATATAGGTAATACCTATACTACAGTTGCAGCTGATGCAATTGCAAGATTTAAGAGATTAACTGGCTATGATGTTATGTTCTTAACTGGAACAGATGAACATGGTCAAAAGATTCAAAGAATCGCAGAAGAAAAAGGAATAAAACCTATAGAACACGTAGACGAAATCGTTGCAGGAATAAAAGAACTTTGGAAGATGATGGACGTAAGCTATGATAAATTCATAAGAACAACAGATGATTATCATGTTGAAGCTGTTCAAAAAATCTTTAAGAGATTATATGATCAAGGAGATATTTATAAGAGTTCATATGAAGGATTATACTGTACTCCATGTGAATCTTTCTGGACAGAAAGTCAATTAGTAGATGGTAAGTGTCCAGACTGCGGAAGACCAGTTGAAACTTCAAAAGAAGAAGCTTACTTCTTTAAAATGAGTAAGTATGCTGATAGATTAATAAAGTATATTGAAGAACATCCACACTTTATACAACCAGAATCAAGAAAAAATGAAATGTTAAATAACTTCTTAAGACCAGGACTACAAGATCTTTGTGTTTCAAGAACTAGCTTTGACTGGGGAGTTCCTGTAACATTTGATGAAAAGCACGTGGTTTATGTTTGGATAGATGCATTATCAAACTATATAACTGCATTAGGTTATGGAAGTGATAATACAGAATTATTTGATAAATATTGGCCAGCAGATGTTCATTTAATAGGTAAGGATATATTAAGATTCCATACAATTTATTGGCCAATAATGTTAATGGCACTTAATTTACCATTACCAAAGCAAATATTTGGTCATGGATGGTTACTTGTTGATGGCGGTAAGATGAGTAAATCAAAAGGAAATGTAGTAGATCCAGTTGCACTTGTTGAAAACTTTGGTGTAGATGCTGTAAGATACTACCTATTAAGAGAAATTCCTTTTGGATCAGATGGATTATTCAACAATGAAATATTTATAAAGAAGATAAATTCAGATCTTTGTAATGACCTTGGAAACCTACTTTCAAGAACAGTTGCAATGATAGAAAAATATTTTGATGGAGTAATACCTGCACCATTAGAAAAAGAAGCAGTTGATGATGAATTAATAAACCTTGCTTTAGAAACTCCAAAGAAAGTTGAAAAAGCTATAGAAGAACTTAGACTTCCAGAAGCTTTAGAGCATATATTTGAATTAGTTAGAAGAGCTAATAAATATATTGATGAAACAACTCCTTGGATATTAGCAAAAGATGAAGAAAAGAAAGATAGATTAGGAACTGTACTTTATAATTTAGCAGAATCATTAAGATTTACATCAGTTTTAATATCATCATTCTTACCAACAACATCAGAAAAGATAAATGAACAATTAGCAATAACTGCTAAAGATTGGGCTTCATTAGAAGGATTTGATGGAACAGCACCTGGAACAAAGGTTAAAAAGGGAGAAAGCCTATTCCCAAGAATAGACGTTGAAAAGAAACTTGCTGAACTTGAAGAATTAAGAAAAGCTCAAATGGAAGCTAATAAAGCTAAAGAAGTTAAAGAAATGAAACCAATAAAAGAAGAAATCACAATAGATGATTTTGAAAAAATTGATCTAAGAGTAGTTAAGGTTTTAGAATGTGAACCAATAAAAAAAGCAAATAAATTACTTAAGCTAAAAGTAGATTTAGATGGAGAAGTTAGACAGGTTGTTTCAGGAATAGCAAAACACTACAAACCAGAAGAATTAGTTGGTAAAAATGTTGTTCTTGTAGCAAATCTTAAACCAGTTAAATTAAGAGGAGAATTATCACAAGGTATGATACTTGCTGCATCAAATGATGATGATAGCATACTAAACTTAGTTAATCCTGGTGATTTACCAACTGGAAGCGAAGTAAGATAATAATAAGAATACGAAGAAGAAGTCAGCTTGAGGTTAAGTTGGCTTCTTTATTTATATTAAATGAGGTGAGATAGTATATGAATATAATAATAGGAAATTCATGGCCATATGCAAATGGAAAGTTGCATTTAGGTAGAATTGCAGTATTTATTCCAGGAGATATTCTTGCTAGATATCATAGAATGATGGGTGATAATGTTTTATTTATATCTGGAAGTGATGCTCATGGAAGACCTGTAAAAGCAAAGGCAGAATCACTTAATTTAAGTCCAAAAGAAATATTTTTAACGTACCATGAAAAGTTTATTGAATGCTTTAGAAAACTTGATTTCTCATTTGATTTATTCACAAATACTGATACAGAATTTCATAAAGAAATGGTAATGAAGTTTATTAAGGAATTATATGATAAAGGATATATATATGAAAAGATTTCAGTAGAAAGAGAAACTGGTCATGAAAGTAATCATTTATTTTTAGCACTTTCAAAGTTTGAAAATGATGTTAAGAGGATTTTTATAAAACAACAAGTATGGAGAAAAAATGCTCAAAGTATAACTAAAAAATATATAGATGAAGGATTAAGAGATAGAGTAGTAACTAAAGAAATCGATTGGGGAGTAGATGTACCTTTAGATGGGTTTTTAGATAAAAAAATATTTGTATGGATTGAAGCATTACTTGGATATATTACAGCAACAGCAAAATGCCTTGAAGGTACAAATCAAATTATAGAAGATTATTGGAATGATGAAAATAGCAAGGTATATTTAGTTCATGGTAAAGATAATATACCATTTCATACAATAATTTTTCCTGCATTATTATCAGCATTAGAATTTAAAAATGTAAACCTAAATATAATATCTAGTGAGCATTTAAAACTTGAAGGTAAAGATTTTTCTACTAATAAAAATTGGGCTATTTGGGTTGATGAGATATTAGATAAATATGATGTTGATTCTTTAAGATATTACCTAATATTAAATGGGCCAGAAAACTCAAATACTGACTTTAAATGGAGAAATTTTATAAATACTCACAATAATGATTTAGTTCTAAAATTTAATAAATTATATAAAAACACTATCTTAAATGGAAGTTTTGATAAACTTAGTTTAGATAAGAAAAATAAGATATTAGATTTATATTTTAGTGTAGGAGATAAAATTGAAGAAGGAAAATTTAAATCTGCATTAAAAGAGATTTTTGATTATATAAAAGAAGAATGTGAAACTGATAAACCATATATTGATAGCTTTATAAACATAATAAATATATTAGAGCCATTTATGCCAAGAATATGTTTAAAAATAAAAAAACAATTTAATGTAAAAGAAAGTGTGTGGAATTTTGTAGAGATAAAAGAGAAGCAAAAACCACTACATTATGAGCCTATTTTTGAGATGATAGATAAGAAAAATGTTGCTGATGAATTAAAGAGATTAAAGAATAAAAAAATTTAAAAATAAAAAAACCTAGAATATCTACAATAGGGGGACGAGATATTCTAGGAAACCAATCAATTAAGATGGTTATAAGGGGTAAATAATAATGCTTTAACTACTTTACAGGTATATAATAACTTATTAATATGTCAGTTATGTGTCAAAAAGTATAATAAATTATTAATAGATAATAATTATTGAGTTTCATGTTTGGAATAAAGATTTATTACATATTAATTCTATCAAAATCTAATATCTTTATTGTCTTTCTATCATAATCTATAAGCTTATCAGCCTTCATATTACTTAGTTCTCTAGAAAGAGAAGGTCTTTGAACTCCAAATGAATCTGCTAATGATTGTTTTGTTATAGTTAATTTTATTATGTTACTATTTTGCTTTTTAGATTCCTTTATTAAAAAATCACATATCATATGCCTTAAAGACTTAGAACTAACTTGCCTTAATTTATTGCTAAGTATAATAGCTTTATTTGATAATAATTTTAAAAAATCTAGTAAGAAATTTTGATTAGATTGAAGTAATTTTGTTACTTCTTTTTTATTTATATGTATTACCAAGCTATCTTCTTTACTTACAACATCCATTGGATATACATTTTTGTCACCAAAAAGTAGATTTTCTCCAAATATGTTAGATTTATTTAAAGTAGATACAACTAAAGTGTTTCCGTTAGAGTCGTTTTGTTGTATTTCAATAATACCTGAAATTAATATACTTAGGTCATTACATTTATCATTATGAAAGAATATTGTTTCTTCTTTTGAATATTTTTTTATACGAACTAAAGGATTAGTTACTATTAAGCTTAATTCTTCATTCGAAAGACTATTAAATAGAGGTGATAATCCCAAAACTTCAATTATTTCTTCATTTTTCATATGCTTCACGTCCATTCAATTGTATTAATTTTTATATGTTGTTTATAATGTATAATATATTATTATACACTTAAAGAAGGAGATAGGATATATGGAAAAAGTTTATAAGATTTTTGATACTCATGCTCATTATGATTCAGAAGATTATGACGTAGATAGAGATGAGATTTTAAAAGATTTAAAAGAAAATGGTGTTATAGGTATATTAAATTGTGCATCATCATATGAAAGTGTAGAAATAACAGATAAACTTACAAAAAAATATGATTTTATTTATGGTGCATTAGGAATTCATCCAGAAAATGCAGATGAACTTACTGATGAAAGATTAGAAACAATAAAAGAAATGATTAAATCAAATGATAAGATAGTTGCTATTGGAGAAATAGGACTTGATTATTATTGGGATGAAAATCCTTCAAAAGAAATTCAAAAAAAGGCATTAAGAGCTCAAATGAATTTAGCTAAAGAACTTAATATGCCAGTAATAATTCATGATAGAGATGCCCACAAAGATACTCTTGATATATTAAAAGAGTTTCCAGAAGTTACAGGTATAATACATTGTTTTTCAGGTAGTGTTGAATTTGCTAAAGAATGTATAAAACTTGGATATTACATAGGCTTTACAGGTGTAGTAACATTTAAAAATGCTAAAAAAATAGTAGAGGTTGCAAAAGAAATTCCACTTGATAGAATGCTTGTAGAAACTGATGCACCTTTCATGGCGCCTGCTCCTAATAGAGGAAAAAGAAATAGATCTGATTATATAAAATATATCATAGAGAAAATAGCAGAAATAAGAAGTATAAATCCAGAAAGATTAAATATTCAACTTAATACCAATTTTTTCAATTTGATAAAGAGAGAGCTTTAATATAAAATGGAATTAATTGGTATATAATAAAAATATTAAAAAACATACGTCACTAAATATTAAGGACTCGGAGACACCTAAACAAGAGCTTAAATATGCAAATTTTAAATTTTGTCAATCATGCATATAAATGCATTTTTTATATCATTTCAATTAAGCAAGAGGCTTGAAATTTGACAAAATGTAAAATTCTAATATATAATGCAAAAGACACTCTTGCCAAAGGAGGTAAACGAATGGTAGAAAAATTTAAAACTTTTATGAAGAAAAGTTTTTCTAACGGTCCGAAGGCAAAAATAGTGATATTTGCCACGGCATGTGTTGTGGCAGTAGCAGCAACAACCGTTGCTGTAATGAGAAAGACAGTAAAACTAAGCATCGATGGAAAAGAAGAGACATTTATCACATATAAAGGGACTGTTAAAGATGTGTTGCAAGAAAAAGGGGTAGAAGTATCCGAATATGATAAAGTGCAACCATCCTTAGAATCCAAAATTGAAAAAGCGGAAGAAATTGAAGTTAAGAAAGCTGTATCTATCAATGTTAAATTCGCAAAAAAAGATATTAAAATTCTTTCAACAGAAGATAATGTTGAAGATGCTTTATTAGCTAGCAATGATCAACTTAAAAAAGAAGGAGTAGAATATGTTCATGGTGTAGATGAAGTTGAGCCATCACTTGATACTCCTATAAAAGAAAGTATGGATATTGATGTTACAAAGGTAGAAACTAAAAATGTAACTGAGCATAAGGCAATACCTTTTGACACTATAACTAAGAGTGATGCAGATCTTGAAAAGGGAAAGAAAAAAGTTGAAGCTGAAGGTAAAGATGGAAAGCAAGAGGTTACTTACCAAGTAGTATATAAAAATGGCAAGGAAGCTTCAAAGAAAGAAGTAAGCAGTAAAACTGTTGCTGTCCCAGTAAATGCAGTTATTGTACATGGAACTAAAGATCCTGTAAATTATATACCAAACAGAGGAAATTCAGTGGCGTACAAGAAACATTTAGTTATGGAATCAACCGCGTATTCAGGACATACTACTACTGCTACTGGAGTTAAACCAGTGTACAACCCTGGTGGAACTAGTACTATAGCAGTTGACCCAAGAGTAATACCGTTAGGTAGCTTAGTATATGTAGAAGGATATGGATATGCTAGAGCATCAGATACAGGTGGAGCAATTAAGGGAAATATAATAGATGTTTTCTTTAATAATGAATCACAATGTAATCAATGGGGAAGAAAACATGGTGTGGATGTTTATATAGTGTCTTATCCGGGAGAATAGTAATTTTTTAAGAGATAGCAATATTGCTATCTCTATTTTTTATGATAAAATAAAATTTTGAAATTTGACACAGTGTATATATATAGGTAAATTATTTATATAGAAGATAAGGAAAAATAAAGTTTGCGAAAGGAAGTCATATGGTGAGTAAAAAAATTATAAAAGAAGTCATCGTTGTTGAAGGAAGAGATGATATAGATGCAGTAAAAAAAGCAGTGGATGCTGAATTAATTGCTGTTGGTGGATTTGGAATAAATAAAACAGTTATAGATAGAATAAAAGAAGCACAAAAGAGAAAAGGTGTAATAGTTTTAACTGATCCAGATTTTGCTGGAGAAAAAATAAGAAGTATTATAAGAAAAAGAGTTAATGGAATAAAGCATGCATATATCGCTCAAGAAGATGGCTTAAAAGATGGAGATATAGGTGTTGAAAATGCTTCTCCTGAAGTTATAATAAGAGCTTTAGAAGGAGCAAAAGTAACATTAGAAGAAAAGCAAACTGTATATTCAATGGAAGATATGTTTTTCTTTAAGTTAACAGCTGATGATAAGGCTAAAGAAAGAAGAATGGCACTTGGAAAAGAACTTGGTATAGGATATGGAAATGCCAAGCAAATGGTATCTAGATTAAATAATTATGGCATAGATAAAGATGAATTTGTAAAAGCAATACAAAAGGTAGATAAAGAAATAGGAGAATAATTATTATGGAAATAAAAGATTATAAAACACAAGAACTTGTAAAAAAATATAACTTCAAGTTTTCAAAAAGCTTAGGGCAAAACTTCCTTATAGATGATTCAGTACTTAATGATATAGTAAATGGTGCTGATGTAAATGGTGAAGATTTTATAATAGAAATAGGTCCTGGGGTTGGAACTTTAACTGCACAATTATTAAATAAAGCAAAAAAAGTTACTTCAATAGAATTAGATAATGATTTAATTCCTATATTACAACAAGAACTTGGAGATCATCCAAATTTTTCACTTATACATAAAGACGCATTAAAGGTAGATTTTAATGAAGTAATTGGAGATGAAAAAAGCGTAAAACTAGTTGCTAATCTTCCATACTATGTTACAACTCCAATAATAGTTAATCTTTTAAAGAATAAGTATAACTTTAAAAGTTTAACTATAATGATCCAAAAAGAAGTTGCAGAAAGAATGGATGCTGAGCCTAATTGTAAGGAATATGGTTCTCTTTCATTATTAGTTCAATATTATTGTGATACTAAAATAATAAGAAAAGTTGCACCAAGTTCATTTATGCCAAGACCTAAGGTTGAATCTATAGTTATAAGATTAGATAGATTAGAAGAGCCAAGAGTTAAGGTTAAAGATGAAAATCTTATGTTTGAAATAATTAGAAATTCATTTAATATGAGAAGAAAAACACTATGGAATGGTGTTAAAAATATGGGCGTGGATAAAGAAGATTTAATGAAAGCTTTTGAAGAAGCTGGAGTTGATCCAAAAAGAAGAGGAGAAACTTTATCATTAGAAGAGTTTGCAAGGCTTAGCGACTGTATTTACGAATATAAATAAATTAATATTATCATAAAGGGTACCTTCAAGCATATACTATATGGAATAAATATATGTGGAGGTAATGGAGCTTGGCACATAATAAATTATATAGAAATTTTATAATTTTACAGGAGGATGAAAATAATCATTCTAATTCTGCTGATAAACCACTATCTGGCTATGCAAAGATAGAGGCTAAAAGTGATAAATGTAAAATATCATTCTATGCACAGAACTTAAAGAAAGATGAAAATTATA
>NZ_JAXFPT010000075.1:0-3468 GCF_034179595.1 Clostridium sp. | reverse complement strand
GTGAAGCAGCTAATGCTCCGAGTATTGGTCTTACAGTGAACCAGAATACTGGATCCCCTATACCAGCTAAAGGTCCCATCATACCAACCTTAACACCTTGAATAGTTACATCATCCACAGGTGATCCATTTGCACGATCTTCTTCTAATGCTAATGTTACCCCAATAATAGGTGAAGCTACATATGGGTGAGTATTAAAGAATTCTAAGTGACGTGTTAATGCCGCTGCTCTATCTTCTTTAGTTTTATATAATTTCTTGATTGCAGGAATTAATGAAAATGCCCAACCACCGTTTTGCATTCTTTCATAGTTCCAAGATCCTTGAATGAAAGTTGAACGCCACCAAATAGAAAGACGATCTTTTTTTGTTAACTTTAATTTATTCTCCATTTCGTCTTCTCTCCCTTCTTAATAGTTATCGATGATATCGCCTATTGGATCTCCTGTATTTGATCCACCATTACCTGAACCGCCTTTTTTGCTAAGTGCTAGGTAAACAAGAGCTATAGATACACCGATTGCACCTAATCCCATAAGTGTAAGTTGAGGAATAGTTGCTAGTACAAAACCAATTGCAAAGAATGGCCATACTTCTTTTGTTGCCATCATGTTGATTACCATTGCATAACCAACAGCTACAACCATTCCACCACCTACTGCTAATCCGTCTGTTAACCAAGCTGGCATAGCAGCAAGCATTGCACTAATAGGACCAGAACCAATTAATAAGATTAGTGCAGCTGGAAGTGCTATACGTACACCTTGCATACAAATAGCAATAATTTGCCACATTTCAACTTTTCTAATATTTCCTTCTTTTGCAGCAGCGTCCATGAAGTGTACGAATGCTGTAGCAATTGTACGACAAATAATTGTTAATAATAATCCTGCAACTGCTAATGGAATTGCTATAGCAATAGCTGAATCAACTCCAGCTCTACCTTGACCACCAAGAACTAGAATAATTGCAGATGCAACAGATGCTAATGCTGCATCAGGTGCTACCGCAGCACCTATATTTGCCCAACCCATGGCAAGCATTTGAAGACTACCACCTAAGATTAAACATGGTACTAAGTTACCTGTAACTAACCCAATTAAGGTACAAGCAACTAGAGGTTGTTGAAATTGAAATTCGTCCAGGATACCTCCCATCCCAGCTAAAAATGCAATAATAATAACTAATATAACTTGCACTATACTCAAAGTCATAACTATTAACCCTCCTTTTACCTAAATAGTTAGATTACTTTTGTTTATTTAATTCGTCTTGTGCTTTTTTAAGTATTTCGTCCATATTTCCCTTTGAATCGCTTGGTACTTTACGAACATCAAATTCAAGACCAGCTTCTTTAAGCTTTTTGAAAGTATCAATATCCTCTTGATTGAAAGCAAGCACTTTATTTGGTTGAACCTTACCTGGTGAGTGAGCCATAGAACCAACATTTATTACTTTTAATGGCACTCCACCTTCTACTGCTCTTAATACATCTTCTGGATTTTCAAAAAGAAGTAATGCACGTTGTCCACCAAAATGTTGATCATCTTTTGCAAGCTTAATCATATGATTAATTGGAACAACATGAGCCTTAACTCCAGGTGGTGCAGCTTGTTGAATTAACTTCTTACGAAGTTCATCTTTAGCTACCGCATCTGAAACGACTATAATTCTTGTTGGGTTTACAGTCTTTGTCCAAGCAGTAGCTACTTGTCCATGAAGTAAACGTGAATCAATACGTGCTAAAACATATTCAAATTTACCTGGTGCACCTGCATTAGATTGATTTTGTGGAGCTTGAGGAGCTTGTACCTCTTCTTCTGGTTCTAACTCTTCTGGTCTAACCTTAACTCCTTCTCTTCCTGACTTTAAAATAGAAGCTGCAATTTCTTGTGCAGATTCTGTAGAGAAACGTAATCCATAAGCTTCAATTATCATTGGAAGATTCATACCAGCTACAATTGCCCATTTATCTTTATGTTCTTCAAATAAAGTATTTGCTTGATTAAATGGTGTACCACCCCAAAGATCGACCAAAATTAATACTTCATCTTGGTTATCAAAGGATGCAATTGCATCTTTAAGTTTTGCTCTAAAATCATCAGGTCCTTCACTTGGCATTAATACAACTGGTTTTACATTTTCTTGGTCCCCAAAAATCATCTTACTAGATTGAAATATACCTTCAGCAAATTCCCCATGACTTGCAAGAATAATTCCTACCATACCCTTTATACCTCCTATTTTCTTATAATAATAAAACAAAAAACATAAACATTTCGAGAATAAAACTACATAAATAACCTTAATTTGTATATCACATTCTTTACATAATAAACTTAATCACAAAAACAATATAATACCTTATAAATTAAATAAATCATGTAATATACAAATAAAATTAAGTTATCCTATTAAATTTAATTCCTTCATGTCCATGCTTAATTGAGTTAACAAAATAAAATTATCTTAAGATTACGTTTTCATGATAACACTTTTTCCTACATTATGCAATATAATTCATGTTTTTTTAAACCTTTTCTATTAAAATTCTTATTATATATATTTTATATCTATTTCTTAATAATTTTTTTATTTATTATTTATAACATCAAATATAAGATATTTTTCAATAACCTTCTTTATTCTAAATTCCAATAATATTCTTTGGGTAGATTTCCTCTTCTTAATTTATTGCTTAAATCTCTATCAAATAAATCTGGAGCAACAATTATTGGAATATTATTTTTTCCTCCCCAATATTTCATTCTAAAAAATTCTTCTCTAGCTTGTATTTCATCTTTTACAATAATTCCGTTTATATATTCTAAAGGAATTTTCTTATATATTAATACTTCTGCTTGTATATCAGTTGGTAAAGATTTTAGCATAGTAGGTGATCTTTTAATACTTCTTTTATTCGTTATAATATTTTCTTCAAATAAATTTTTAAATCCATTTATTCCTTTACATATATATTTTCCTCTTTCAGTTGCTGCATTTACTTTACAAAACAATGTTTCTTGTAAACATATTATTTGTGGATCTATACTTAGTATAATCCATTCCTTAAATAATTTATCATTATTTTTAATTCTATCTAAATAAAAAACATTTGGATATTGTATTGAACAACATATATAATCTGTTTTGCCATCTAATCTCAAATCATCATTGTAATCTTTATAATTTTCTAATAAGAAATCTGTTGCATAAATACCTTTAAAATCATTTAGTATATGACTTAGATTCTTTGAGTTAGTAAAATGACATATTCTTTTTATATTTCTATTTTTCATTTCTAATAATATTTGTTTATTTTCCATATAATTGAAATTGACTATGTAAGTCCAAAAGGAGGTTATACTCCAATAGATCCAGGTAGTTTAGAAAAAGCTTCTATGAGCCCAATTGATTGGAAATATTATACCGACCACAACTTTATAAATAAATTAGGAAATACCTTATC
>NZ_JAXFPT010000056.1:0-3059 GCF_034179595.1 Clostridium sp. | reverse complement strand
CTAGATTGAGAGGTTTTTATATATGAATATTAAAAAGAAAGATATACTTGAACTTAAAAAGCGTTTTAAAAAAGATCACTGCACTTTTACTAAGGTATGTGGTTGTTATGTTAATGGAGAAAAAAATACTATTTTAAAATTTAGAGAAACTTTTCTAAATTTAGATGAAGATGATTACTTTAAATACTTAGAAATTGCTAAGAAAGTCTTATCTGGAACTGTTGGAAATAACATTTTAGAACTTAATTTTTTAGCTAATGAAGAATTTAAAAGCGAAGCCCAAACTTCTCTTTTAACCCTTAGAAACACTCAATTAAAAGATGATACTGTTCTTGATGAGTTTTATCAATCCATTATAAATAATTATGATTATACTGGTAACTACTTAATACTTTTATTCCATGATGCTTATGATGTAATCACTAAAACTAAGGATAATCAAAAGATAGATGAATCTGAAGAAGTATATGAATATGTTTTATGTGCAATATGTCCAGTTTCACTTTCAGCTCCTGGTCTTAGATATTTTGAAGAAGAAAATGAAATAAAATCACGTATAAGAGATTGGGTAGTTAATCCACCTGTTAATGGTTTTGTATTCCCTGCCTTTATTGATCGTAGCTCAGATGTTAATTCTGTTATGTACTATACAAAAAATGCAAAGGATACTCACCCTGAATTAATGGAAAATGTTTTAGGTTGCCCTTCAAAACAAACTGCTACTATACAAAAAGAAGCATTCCAATCAATTATTAAAGATTCTTTTGGTGCTGATGAAAAGAAAGCTGAAAAAATCTTTATGGATGTGCAAGAAAACTTAAATGCTATGGTAGAAGAATATAATGAAATGTATGATGATACAGATTGTGAACCTATAAGCTTAAAAGATACAGATATACAAAACCTTTTAATAGATAGTGGAATTCCACAAGAAATTAGTAATGATATTGAAAAATCATATGTTGAAATCTTTGGTGATGATATTCCATTAGCTGAAAATTTAATTGATGCAAAGATACTTAAAGCAAATGAACAAAGAAGAAAAGAAGAAGACTTAAAAAAACAAGTAAAAATGCTTGAAACTAAACTTGAAGAAGTTCAAAAAGAAGTTGCTATAAGTAACAAATCTGAAGAAACTACAGAAAATGATGATACTACTTCTGAATATGATGTTGTACTTCAAGTTAAGCCAGAAAAAGTATCTCAAATAAAATCTCAGATAATTGATGGTCAAAAATACCTAGTTATTCCTATAAATGATGATGAACATACTAAGGTTAATGATTTAGATGATTTAATATAATTTATAATAGAAAAATAGCAAATCCCATTTTAAGGATTTGCTATTTTATTTAATTTATTTTTTACAATACTTTACCCTTTAGATATAAATTCTCATATAAAAACATCTTTTTTGTATCAAACCTTTTTTGTATTAAGTATTCTTTCAAAATTGCATTTTTTAAAAATACATAAGTTTAATATTTTATGAATATTATTTTATTTACTTTTTTATATAATTCATCTATATACTCACTTATATAACATAAAACTTGCATATTAACAATATAAATGCAATATTTATATCAATTTCATATACACAAAACAAATCTTTATAATAAATACATATATTTAATTAAAATTTCGAGAAAAATATATAACTTATTTTTTTGTTTTATGTTATACTATAACTCATAAAATGAATTTTTTAACATGTAAAACTTGCATATTTTAAGTTTTAGGTTACTTGAAGGAGTGATTAAACAAATGAAAAAATTAGGATTAGCGTTTCAAATTATACTTGGCCTTATTCTAGGAGTTATAGTCGGAGCTGTCTTTTATGGTAACTCAGTTGTTACATCATATTTACAGCCATTTGGTGACATTTTTATAAGATTAATTAAAATGATTGTTGTACCTATAGTGTTCTCATCACTAGTTGTTGGTATTGCTGGTGTTGGAGATATAAAAAAATTAGGTAAAATCGGTGGAAAAACATTACTTTATTTTGAAGTAGTAACTACTTTTGCTATTATAATAGGTTTAGTTATAGCTAACTTATTCCACCCTGGACACGGAATAAACATAAGCAATCTTGCTACTACTAATATTGATACATATATGAATACAGCTAAAACTGCTGCTAATCACGGATTTATTGATACTATTATAAATATTGTTCCAACTAATATTTTTGAATCCTTTGCAAAGGGAGATTTACTTCCTATCATATTCTTTTCAGTTATGTTTGGATTAGGAATAGCTGCAATTGGAGAAAAAGGAAAACCTGTTCTTGATATATGCCAAGGTGTGGCTGATGCAATGTTTTGGGTTACTAATCAAATCATGAAACTTGCTCCATTAGGAGTATTTGGATTAATAGGTGTAACTGTTTCTAAGTTTGGGCTAACTTCATTAATTCCTTTAGGAAAATTAATACTTACTGTTTATACTGCCATGTTCTTATTTGTATTTGTTGTTCTTGGTATCATTGCAAAAATTGCTGGAACAAGTATTATTTCACTTATAAAGCTTTTAAAAGATGAGATTATCTTAGCCTTTACTACAGCAAGTTCTGAGGCAGTTTTGCCAAAGCTAATGGAGAAGATGGAGAAGTTTGGTTGTCCTAAAGCAATTACATCTTTTGTTATTCCAACAGGATATTCATTTAATTTAGATGGATCTACTTTATATCAATCTATTGCAGCACTTTTCATTGCTCAAATATATGGAATTCACCTTCCACTTTCTGTTCAAATCAATTTAGTAATTGTATTAATGCTTACATCAAAAGGTATGGCAGGAGTTCCTGGTGCATCTTTTGTAGTACTACTTGCAACTGTAGGTTCAGTTGGTATTCCAGTAGCAGGGGTTGCCTTTATTGCAGGTATAGACCGTATTGTTGATATGGCAAGAACTGTTGTTAATGTAATCGGAAACTCATTAGCAGTTGTTGTTATATCTAAATGGGAAAATCAATTCAATGCTGAGGAAGGAAAAGAATACTTAAAAACAGTTAATGAAATTTAATAATTAAGACTTAATATATAGTAATTAAA
>NZ_JAXFPT010000042.1:0-6561 GCF_034179595.1 Clostridium sp. | reverse complement strand
TGATTTTATAACATTAGGAGGATTAATAAGTTCAGGAAATGGAACAGTAACATTAAAAGATCCATCAAGTAGTTTAAATGTGAGAAGTGGTCCATCTACTGGAGATAGTATAGTTGGTAGCTTATCACATGGTTCAGTTGTTAAGATACTAGATTCAAGTGGAAATTGGTACAAAATAAGCTATAATGGTATAACTGGATATGTAAGAAATGATTATGTAGTTAAAAGTGGAGCTGTAGGAAAAGGTAATGGTCTTGCAACAATAACATTAAAAGATCCATCAAGTGCTTTAAATGTAAGAAGTGGATCATCATTGTCTAGTGGTGTAATAGGTAGTTTATCACACGGTTCTGTAGTAGAAATAATAGGAACAGAAGGTGAATGGTATAAAATAAGATTTAATGGTGAAACAGGATATGTAAAAAATGATTTTGTTACACTAGGTGGATCAATGAGTTCTGCTAAAGGAACAGGTACAATACAATTACAAGATTCATCAAGTAGTTTAAATGTAAGAAGTGGAGCTTCAATAACTAGTGGAGTAATTGGAAGCTTACAAAATGGTTCAATAATTCAAATAATAGGGACAGAAGGTCAATGGTATAAAATAAGTTTCAATGGTAAAGTAGGATATGTAAGAGGAGACTATGTTATTAGAGGAGGATCTCTATCAATAGGATCAGATAAATATGAATCATCATTTAAAGATGGATACATAAGATATTATGCACAAGATGATCCTAGATATGGAAACATAATGTATAGTAATCATGGTGATAGAGGACAAACAATAGCAAATTCAGCATGTGGTGCAACTGCATTTTCAATTGTTGTATCAACATTAAACAATATAGATGTACCGCCAACAGAAATATGTAGATATGCCTTATCACATGGATATAGAACTTATAATAGTGGTACAAGTGCTAATCTATTTAGTGGGGCAGCTTATGATTCATCAAACCCAAGATATAATTTAAATTATCAATCAGTAGGAAGTATAAGTGAAGTTAGAAATATACTTTCAGATAATAAACATTTAGTAATAGTAAGTATGGGAAGTGGACATGTTACAAAACAGGGTCACTATATAGTACTTGCAGGATATACAACAATAAATGGAAAAGTATATTTTAAGGTATACGATCCACATAGATGGAATGAATATTATATATATGATGGTGAAATAATTGATACAGTAAAAGATGATGGATTTATCTTATTAAGTCAAAATGCAATAGTAAATGAAGCACAAGGATATTATGCTTTTTCAAGTAAAAAAGGTTCATCATTAAAACCTGTTTCGGGTTCATCTTCAAGTACAAGTGGAAGTCATAGTAGTTCAACATCAAGTAGTAGTACAAGCTCATCTTCAAATAAAGAAAAAGTTAATGCAATTACTGTTACAGGAAGCTTCTTAGAAGGGGTAACTGATGCTGGAAGAGAGAGTGTAAAAGGTGTTTGGGACTTTTTAGCACATCCAATAAAAGGATTAACAAGTACTTCAGAATGTATTGTTTTTGTAGGAAAAGCAATAGTACCAGGAACAGATGCAAATAAAGTATTTGCAAAAATGGCAGAAAAATTTGTAAGTGATGTTTCGCAAGGAAATGCAAATGAGAATGCAAAACGAATTGGTCGAATAGTAGGCGAAATAGCTATATGTGTAATAGTAGATCATGGCGTTGGAATGTTAACTGATATAATAAGTGAGTCAGGAAAGTTAGAAGAACTTTCAATGTTAGTTGGAAAAGCACAAAAAGGAGAAGTAACTAGAGAAGAAGTAACAAATAGATTGTTTGAGAAGGCATCAGACTCTAAAATCATAAAGCATCCAGTATTAGATAACACGAGAACAGGTAGTGCATTAAAACCATATGATGGACAGCATGGATTTAATGACATAATTGACAACTACACACAATATGCTAAAGAATTTGATATTGTTGGTGGAGATGGTGTAACAAGAAAGCTATATCAAATTGAAGGTGGGCAAAAAAGCTATGAATATAAACAAATATATGATAAAGTTCAAGGATTTAATAGAATTGATAGAATTACAGTAGATCAAAATGGAGTATTTGAATGGATTGTTGACCCTACTAAAGGAGTAACTCATAGACGATTTATTCCAAATGGTAAGGTTAATGGTATTCCAAACCAAAGACCGTAAAAAAGAGGTGATAAAGTATGAATATAAGTATAGAGATGTTAGACGAAAGCAGGATATATTATGACTGGAAAACTTTGTACGTTGGAATAAGCATTAATTTAATAGATTATAATGAGTTAACAACATATGCACTTAAAGTGATGTGTGATGATAAATATGATGAGAATGATTTTATAAATGAATTATCTTGGGGGATTGAAAATAGTTTAAAGGATGAAATACTTGCAAAAATGTTTATTAAATTTAAATTTGATAGATTGCTTCCTGGAAGTAAAGATTGGAATCTAGAAATAAGAAGACTAAAATATGTAATATTAAATTACTTAAGAAGTACAACTAAAGATAATAATGAACTTTTAGAAAAAGTTGAAGAAGTATATGCTGATTTTAATTATCCACAAGATATGGATGAGTTTATAGCGTATATGCCAGCTAAAGGAAGTGTATTAATGAATTCTATCGAAGATAATAATAAACGCATGATAAATAATCTAGATAATTTTTTAGAATTAGAAAAGAAAGAACTAGATAAAAAATAAATTGATATTTTAATGCATGAGAATATTCATTTAAAAGTTAAATAAACCAGCTTGTTTTACTGGAAATACACTAGTAATTACTGAAAATGGATTAGTACCTATAAAAGATATAAAAATAGGTGATAAGGTATATTCAAGAGATGTAATAACAGGAAAAACAGAGTTAAAAGAAGTAAAAAATACATTCATAAAAGAAAGTGACAGTTTAGTATATATAACAGTTTGTGGAATATCAGGAAATGAAATTATAGAATCAACAGAAGATCTCCCATTCTTTGTAAATGGAACAGGTTCAAATGTCTTGTGGACAAATGCAAATGGAACAGAGCATATGGGAGAATATATTTCTAGATTCGGGAAAGAAAGCTGGACAATTGGAATGAGAAGTCAAGCCATGTTAGAGAGTTATTCTGCAGCTTTAAATAAAGCTATGAGAGAGATTGCACAAAAAACTCCAGGAAGATACTTTGGAACATATGGAAATTGGGAGTTGGGCATAAACACAGAAACAGGGGTTGTATATCATGCAATTATGAGATAAAGGAGTGAAGTAATGTGAAAATTAAGGAAAAAGATTCTAAAATTAATTATATAAGACATATTGAAAGTATGGGTAAAGGATTAATATTATTTAAAGTCAAAGTAGAAAAAAAAGCAATTGGACAAAATTATCATTATTTTTATGAAGATAAGAAAAAACCACCATTGGATATAGCTATTAATCCTAAAAATAATTTAATAGAATATGTCAGTTTCTTTGCACAAGATGAAAAGATTGAACAAACTAGATTAAATTTAAATATTACATTTATTGATAAGAGTATTGAATTTTACGGTTTCGATATTAATTTACTCCACCCGGAAGAAAGACATATGAAAAATTTAAAATTAATTTTTGATGAAGGAAATTTATATTTACTAGATTCAAAAGAGATAATTAATTTAGTTGGATATAAAATTAATTATAATAACTATATTCTTTTTGATTATGATAATAATTTTTATGGACTATTATTTAGAAACATTTCTGATAGTGAATTAAATGAAATGAAAAAATCAGAAGTTTTATAGTTAAAAATGATTAAAATATAAAAAATTATAAAGTGTATGAAAATTAGTATCTATGAAAAGATGTAGAGGTTAGATAGGGATAAGCAATAGAAGGTGAAATATGGTTATAGTAAGTAAAATAAATATTATTTCAAAAAATTCATTAGAAGCTGAGGTTACAATCACTGATGGAATTAATGAGTTAGTGTGCTTTTCTCAGCCATGTAATTTTAAGTTAAATCAAATATTAGTTGAGCCAGCGTATTGTTTTAATAATAAATATGTGGTTAGATCTACTAGCAATAAGTATAGTATAGAAAAATTAAAAGAGCCATTAGCTTATAATTTAGTTGGTAAAATTATAGATAAGAAAAATTGTTTAATCCAAATAGGACAAATAATATTACAACTTGAAGAACATTCTATTCCAAAAGATATTTTAGAAAATGAATATATAAGCTGTTATTGTCAGAGGATAGATATTTATTAATTATTTAAATAAAATAGGTTTGACTAGAAACTAAATTTAAAAAACTTGATAAAATAATATTAAGATAGGATAGTTACAAATTAATTTTGCGATTATCCTATTTTATATAATAGATATAAATAATATGTGTTAAATTTTAATATGAATTAGCTAAAATATATAAAGGTTTTGAAATAAGTTCACTTAATATGAGATTGAAAGGATGTTATTTAATACAATATAATTAAGAATTGAATTAACAGCTAATAAAACTGCTATAGAAAAAGTATGGAGAAGTTTATCTTAAAGAATTTAATGAGTATATTAATAAGTAGGTGGATTCAAGAGATGTATATTAAATATTATGAATATGAATTACTTGAATTATTTGAAAATTAACCTGTATCAGTATTTGATGAGAAAGCAGGAGTATTAATTTATTGATATAGAGAATAATAAATTTTAATGATATTGATACAGGTGAATTAGCACCTAAAAGATAGTTAGTTTTTTAAGATAAATAAAGCATTGAAATTTTTAGGTGAAAAAAATTTATAGTAAAGAGATGATGAATTTTGAGAAAAGTTAATCAAAACATGAAAAGAATATTAAAAAATATAAATAATAAAAAAGAAAATATTATAAAAATAGATTTAAATGAATTAGAAAAAATAATTAATCCTAATATAATAGAAGTACATGATTGTGTTATTCTTGATTTAGAAAATAGAATAGTTAAAAAAAATATAGACTTTGATTTTATACTTAAAAGATTTGGAGATAGGGTAGGATATGAAGCATCACGAAATGAAATTAGGGTAAATGATTATATTATTGAAGGATCATTCAATTCAATTGTTAAGTTAAGTTTTAAAATTATAGAGATATTAAAGTATAAACTTAAATTAAGGTATCCTAATGATAAATTTTGTATAGTTTTTAGTTCAGATAAGGAATATGTTACATTAAGATTCTACAAGATTAGAGAAAATGAAAATTCATGGTTAAATGAGAAAGATTTAGATAGATATGTAGATGAGGCTATAATGGTTTATAAATTTTAAAAGTTTATAGTATCAATTTTTTCGGTACTCTTTTATTCTTATTTTATTATTTTTACCTTACTTATGCATATACTTATTTTTTGGAGATAGCCTTAATGGTTATCTTTTTTGGTTTCTATATATTTAGTCAAATAAAGATAATTATTATACCATTACTATGGTGTTATATTTCAAATAAGAGTATAATAAAAAATACTTTTATTATGCAATTTTATTAGATTGAGTATTATGTCTAAATAAATAATTTAAGATTAGTTTTAGATATTTAAATTGGGTAGTGGGGGAAAAATTTATAAAATGAAGAATATGAAAAAGGTCTTAATTATTATATTACTGATTGATATAGGAATATTAGCATTCTATTTGACTCCAATGAGAATAACTCCAAAGGTTCCATTAACAAGTGAAGACATTAGTATAAAAGTCGAAATGGCTGGAGGAAATACAGGGCCAGCTTTTATGGTTGATGAAGATAAAGGGAAGCTTAAGAAAATATTAAAAGAGAAGTATCCTAATAAAGACATAGAACCACATTATATTGAATTAACAGGTAATCTACCATATGGAGCAGTAAATGATCCTGTATTATTGGGTAATTATATAGTTCATGGTACAATTATTTCACTAGATGGTGGAGTCACAGTAATTGATGTTAAATATACAGATGCGAAGATTTCAAGATTATTTAGGGATGATAGACAATCAAATGTAATTTTTGAAATGCTAATTATATTTATTGCATTCATATCTGCATTTATAATAATTAGTAGATTTAAAATTTTATTCATAAGAGAACTAATCGCAAATAAGAAATAGTAAATGAGTTTAATCATTACAAACTAAGGAGCAGTAAAATTTTAACTGCTCCTTTAAATTATATATTTAGGTATAGTTTTTAAATCAAAAATACATAAGCATATAATTAAAATTTTTCAAAAGGTACCAAAACTTTTAAGTATTGGCGCTAATTTAAAATAAACATAAATAGTCAACATAGAAGGTGTTAAAACTTAGCATTATAAGTAATTATTTTTATGTTTTTGGTAAAAACTATTCTTACAAATAAAACTTTCCAAAGGAGAGAGTATAGTGAGAGAAAATAATTCTTTAAGTTGTAGAAAAAATGTTCTAAATGAATTAAAGCTTAGTTTTATCAAAATAAAAGATACTTATAAATACATTAAAAACTTAGAAAATGAAGGAGAAGATATAATTGGTTCTGGGCAATGGCTTTTAGATAATATTTATCTTATTGAAAAGGAATAT
>NZ_JAXFPT010000005.1:0-41799 GCF_034179595.1 Clostridium sp. | reverse complement strand
ACACATACCTTTATATTCTTTTTTCATTGTGTGAAGCATTTGGGCTCCATAAAGATTTCCTAATGCATAGCTTGGGAAATATCCAAAAGAACCATCTGACCAATGTACATCTTGTAATATTCCTTCACTATCATCTTTAGGTTCTACACCTAGATATTGTTTATATTTTTTATTCCACTCTTCTTTTACATCATCAATATCTAAGTCTCCATTTATAAGAGCCTTTTCTATTTCATATCTAATTATTATATGAAGGCTATAAGTTAACTCATCAGCCTCTGTTCTTATAAGAGATGGCTTAACATAATTTATTGCCTCATAAAATTCTTCTAATTCCACATCATTAAATTCTTTAAATTCATATTTTACAAATGGGAAGAAATATTCCCAAAATTCTTTGCTTCTTCCTATGATATTTTCATAAAATCTTGATTGTGATTCATGAATACTCATTGAAAGAGATGCATCTAGACCTGTTCCTTGTAATTCTTCTGGAACATTTTGATCAAATATTCCATGACCACCTTCATGTATAGAACTAAATAAAGCTGATGTAAAATCCATATTATCGTAATTTGTTGTAATTCTTACATCTTTATTTCCAAAGCTTATTGTAAATGGATGAATACTTTCATCAAGTCTTCCAGCTTTAAAATCATATCCCATTTTATTTAGAATAAATACTGCAACTTTTTCTTGAGATTTTTTATCAAAATTCCCAAACAAGAAATCTCTATTAATCTTTTTATTGCTTTTCTCTATTTTATCTAATATCTTTATAATACCATTTTTAAGCTCATCAAATATTTTATCTAATTTTTTTACCGTTAAGCCTTCTTCATATTTATCTAAAAGCGTATCATACTTATTATCTTTATATCCCCAATACTCAACAAACTCTCTTTGAAAATCTATCATCTTTTTTAAATGTGGTTTAAATATTTCAAAGTCCTTTTTTTCTTTAGCTTCTTCCCATGCACTTTCTGATAATGCTTGTGCTACTACAAATTCTCTATATCTATCTTCTGGAATTTTTTTAGTTTCATCATATTCTTTTTTAGCATATTTTATTATAGCCTTATCACTTTCTGATAGTCCTTCTATATTACCAACAAAATAATCTAGGATTTTTCCTAGTTCATCTGATGTAGTCATCTTAAAGACTTCCCCTGATAAGTATTCTATGATACTTGAACGTTGCTCTATAGCTTTCTTAGGCATTTTAGTCTGCATATCCCAATATATAAGTTCTAATGCTGAATTCATCTTAGAAATATTTAAAATATGACTTTTAAGCTCATTTAATTTTTCTTCTCTCATAAGCTTTAATTCATCTCCTTTAAATTAATATTCAGGCCCAAAATATAATACAGACTCAGTTTCTCTACAATATTTAGTAACTATACACTCACTTAATTTTCTTGGACATTTAAAACATACACATTGTAGATCCTTTCCATCACAATTTCCGCTTTTCTTTTCTGGACAATCTCCACAATTTACTGCAATTCCTGCTGACATAAAAACACTCCTCTTTTGATTTATATAATAATTATACCAAATAAATATAAATATTCTCCACTTATAGTATTTATATTAATACTTATAAAAATTATAAACAAAAAAGATTAGAGTATATACTCTAATCTTTTAAATGAAATATACTATACAAGCATATCTCTCTTGCTAAATACTATATTAGCTATTATATATGAAACTATTATTGTTCCAATCATTAAAATAATTCCAAGTTTAGGCGTAAAATTAGGATTTAAATAAGTTGTTGCTATAGAACCTTCTATTACATCTGGAGTGTTACCATAATTTAAGAATATAAGATGAGCATATTCTCCTATTTTTTCGCTCATCACAGGCAACATAGTAGCTGCAACTGAAATAATTACTGAAACTGCCATTGTTATCATATTACTCTTAAATAAAGCTGAAATCATAAATATAAATGCACAGCATGCAATTATAAATAATATTTGCAATAAAAAGCTTTTTAATACGTAATCTCCCATTGTTGAATTATATCCTGAGTTTGCAACTAAATCTAATTGTTTATAACCTTGTTGCATTAATATTTCCTTATTAATCTTATATTTTAAGCCTAATTCAACTGGCATTTTCGCTGCATCAAAGCCTGTTATAGCTCCAATTATACCAAATGCCACTACTTCTAATCCGCATATCATACCTACTACAGTTATTACTATAGCTATAAATTTAGATAACATAACCTTACCTCTTGAAATAGGTTGAACTAATAAGAATTTAAACGTAGCAGGAGTACATTCCCCTGAAACTATATCACTCATAAATACTGCAATACCAGCTGCTAACATTATCATTCCAAATACCCTCATAATTTTTATTCCTACATTACTAGGATAAAAATCCCACTCTTGTATTGGTTCTATGTTATTATCTAAGAAATAATTATTTCTTTCTATTTCCTCTGTAACGCTATTTATATATTCTTTATTATTGCTATCTTCTAATTTAGCTTTTTCTAATTCACTTTTTAAATTATCATTTTTTGATTTTAATATACTTTTCCAATCAGACTTATCTTGATTTAAAAGCTTTTCTTGCTCTTTTATATTATTTTCTAATGATTTTATATCTTGTTTCATATACTCAATACTATTTTTAGTATCTTGTATTGTAGTTTTATTAGCTGATTTATCATTTTCAAGTTCTTTTAGATAATCTTCATTACGTTTTAAATCATCTTTTCTCCAATTTAAAGTATTAGTTAAGTTTTCAATTTGTCCTTGAGGTGATTGATTATAAGCTATATCTTTTGCATCTACTTTTGCTATAGATATAAATCCTATAATAGCTAAAGCAAATAATCCAAATACAACCCAAGTCTTGCCCCTTTTTAGGACTTTAATAAGTTCGTTTTTTACTAAAGTAAATATCATTATCTTATACCTCCTTCAACTAACTCCATATATCTTTGCTCTAGTCCTTCTCTATTTTTAAATATCTCTTCTACTAAAACATCTTCTTTAACTAAAGCTTTTATAAGCTGTGGAGCTGTTCCAGAGTCTATAACTATATTTATTCCATTTCCTAATTTACTTGAAGTTAATACAAATGGTTGATTTCTTAATGCTTTAAATACTTTTTCTTCATCATCATTTGTCATAAGTGTTAAGCTTTCTCTTTCTGTACCATATATAGCTTTTTCCATCTCTTCCTCTGCTTTTATAATACCTTCATTTATAAATGCTACTTTATCGCAAAGTTGCTGAACTTCGCTTAATATATGTGAAGATACAAATACAGCCATATTATTTTTTCTTGCAAGACTTTTTACTATATTTCTAAAATCTATAATTCCTGATGGATCAAGTCCATTAGTAGGTTCATCTAATATTAAAAGCTTTGGATTTCCAATAAGAGCAGCTGCAAGCCCTAGTCTTTGTTTCATTCCAAGAGAATATTTTCTAACTTTATCATCTATTCTATCTTGTAAGCCTACAAGTTTTATTAGTTCTTCAACTTCTTGTTTTGATACCTTTCTTATTCTTGCAATTTGCATTAAGTTTTCTCTTCCTGAAAGATACTTATAAAGTTCAGGGTTTTCAACTACAGCCCCTACATTTTTTAATGCCTTCTCTTTGTTTTTTCTAAGGTTTACTCCACATATCTTAACTTCCCCTGATGTTTGAGATATAAGTCCAACTAACATTCTAATTGTTGTTGTTTTACCAGCCCCATTGGGCCCTAAAAATCCGTATATTTCCCCTTCCTTAACTGTGAAATTTAAATCTTTTATTATTTCTCTTTTGCCAATAACTTTTCTAAGATTTTTAACTTCTAAAACATTCATTTACTATCCCCCTAAATTATTATAATTTTAGTTTAAATTATAAATCTTAATATAAACTCAATCTTTTCCTTAATAATTCCTTAACATTATCAAAATATTTTCATAAATAAAAAGAACCAAGCTAAATAAATCTTAGCTTGGTTTTTTTTATAAGAATAATTGAAATAATATAAGAGCAGCAACTCCTGGTATTCCAAATATCCCTGCGATTAATGCTGTAATAATATTAATTGTTATATATAATCCAAAACTTGCACCTATAAAATTTACTATGTATAACAATATAACTCCGCATATTCCATTTATCAGTAACTTAATTGGCCATTTTAATAGTTTTATAAGAACATACAAAACTACTAATCCAATAATCCCATATATAAGCAATTCAATATCCATAGCCTATCCCCCTTACTCTGCAAATCTTATATCTTTATTTATTATATATCTATTATTAACTGCAATATTCTTTTTCTTAGCTTGATTAATTAAATATTCGTATCTTTTTCTAGCAGCTTGCTCTTCAAATATAGCAACCTCTATAAGGAATGGATCTTCTACATTTTCAAATACACAGTTTGTAATTTCCATCTTAGCTTTAGCACTCTCAATAGCCATTAAAAGCGCTTTCTTTTCACTTCTATAACCTATTACACTTTTAAGATATTCAACTATAAAATTTTTATTCATCATAAAATCCTCCAAATATATTTATAGTTAAATATTTTCCAAAAACTAACTTTAGTATACAAGCTATTGAAAATAAAATTTAGTAACCTTTTTTAATAGGAAGCCATATATTATTACTATAAGAAGCTTTTCACTCATTCTCAAACAAAACTTCTAACTCCCATCTATATTAAGGACTCATTTTTGAGTCCTTCTTTTTTATATTACAGTTCTTCCTTCTAATGCTTTTGATAAAGTTACTTCATCTGCATATTCTAAATCTCCACCTACTGGTATACCTGCTGCAATTCTTGTTACCTTAATATCTAAAGGTTTAAGGATTTTTGCAATATACATAGCTGTAGCTTCGCCTTCTATGTTAGGGTTTGTAGCTATAATTACTTCCTTTATATCTTCTTTCATTCTAGAAACTAATTCTCTTATTCTTATATCTTGTGGACCTCTACCTTGCATTGGAGAAAGATTTCCATGAAGCACATGATAAACTCCATTAAATTCTTTTACTTTTTCCATAGTCATTATATCCTTTGGTTGTTCAACAACACATATAACACCCTTATCTCTGTTAGGATTTGAACATATAGCACAAGGATCTGAATCAGTAAAATTACCACAAACTGAACAATATTTAATCGTTCCTCTAGCTTTTACTAATGCATCTGCAAATTCTTTTACTTCGTCTTCTGGCAAGTTTAATACATGTAATGTTAATCTTTGCGCTGTCTTTTGACCTATGCTTGGTAATTTAGCAAATTCCTCTATTAGTTTTTCTATAGCAACTGGATAAAATTCCATAAATCTCTTCCTTTCAACTCTAATTTTAGCATTTGTATAAAACTAAAAACTATATTAGTAGTTTAATATAGTTTATGTTATTTAACAACTTACTAAAGATTAAATAAGATAATAAATATCTTTAATATAAAAAAGACCAACTAGAAATAGTTGGCCCTAAAATTAACTAGAATAATCCTGGTATATTCATTCCACCAGTTACTTTACCCATCTTGTTTGCAGTTTCTTCTTCAGCTTTTCTTAAAGCTTCATTTACTGCACTTAAAACTAAATCTTCTAACATTTCTACGTCGTCTTCATCAACAACTTCTGGTTTTATGTTAATAGCTAATATATCCTTTTTACCATTTGCAGTTACAGTTACAGCTCCGCCTCCAACTGATGCTACAAATTCTTGTTCTTCAAGCTCTTTTTGCATTTGCTCCATTTGCTTTTGCATTTTTTGTGCTTGTTTCATTAAGTTATTCATTCCTCCCATACCACCTGGGAATCCACCTCTTGCCATATATATGTCCTCCTTAATAATAAAATCTAACTCTAATTATATAGTATTTTTTATAACTTTACTATACAAAAACTATTAGTATTTACTATACACTCAATATATAATCTATGATTTTTAATCATTTAGTGTACCAAATAATATAAGCTTTTATTCATCAATAATTTCTAAAAAATCTGATCCAATGACATCATTTAAAACTTGTTCTGGATTACTATTTTCCTTTTTTTCATCAGAAACTACAAATCTAACTCTCACATTATTTCTTAAAACTTTTGAGAATACTTCATTTACTAATTTATTATTATCAGGTTTTTCTAATCTATCCTTATTAAATGAATATTCATCAGTATATTCAACAGTTATAATTCCATCTTTACAACTAACAGGTTTCCCTGTTGTTATTGATGCATATATTATCATAGCTCTTCTATTTTTTAATTCTTCTAACATATCTCTCCAAGCTACTTTTACACTTTGAAGACTTACATCAGTTGAAAGATTTTCATCTTGTTTAATATTATTATCTTGGGCTCTACTACTAATTTCATTATTTGTAGTAACTTGTTTCTTTAAAGTATTAATATCTGATTCTTTGCTTATAACTTTTTCTTGGTTATTAGAAGAAACTTTTATCTTACCTGATTTTAAAGCTGATTCTAATCTATTTAATCTACCAAGGATAACTTCATTTGATGTATCATATTCAATTTTACATATTTTAATTATCGCAAGTTCTAAATAAAGTCTTGCTTGTTTTGACATTTTAGCATTTGCTTCTGCTTCTTGAAGAATCCTTATACTTCTCATTATTTCTTCAACTCTTATTCTATCTGCTTGCTCTTTTATTAATGAGATATTTTCAAGAGACATATCAAGAACCTCTTCTGGATTATTTGTAACCTTAACCATAAGAAGATTTCTATAATGAGCTATTAAATCCTTTATAAATAAAAACATATCTTTACCTGCATAAACTATCTTATCAATTATAGTCATGGCTTCTTCAATGTTTCTTTCAATCGTTGCTGAAGTTATTTCAAATAGATATTCATTTGTAACTAAACCAAGCATTGATACTAGTTCATCATAATCTACATTTCCATCACCCATTGCAATAGCTTGATCTAATATACTAAGTGAATCTCTCATTGCTCCATCTGATACTCTTGCAATAAGCTCTAAACTCTTATCTTCTGCAAAAACTCCTTTATTTTCAACAACTTCTCTAAGCCTTGCTGTGATTTCTTTATTATTAATTCTTTTAAAATCAAATCTTTGACATCTTGAAAGTATAGTTATAGGAAGTTTTTGTGGATCTGTTGTTGCTAAAATAAATATTACATTTGCTGGAGGCTCTTCTAAAGTTTTTAAAAATGCATTAACTGCTCCTGTTGAAAGCATGTGAACTTCATCCATTATATAAACTTTATATTTAGCTTCTTGAGGAGGATACTTTGAATCATCTATAATATCCCTTATTTTATCTACCCCATTATTTGAAGCTGCATCCAATTCTGTAACGTCTATTGCAAGACCTTCATTTATTTTTTTGCACATATCACATTCATTACATGGCTCTCCATCTTTTAAATCAAGACAATTTAAAGCTTTTGCAAATACTTTAGCTGTTGATGTTTTACCAGTTCCTCTAGTACCACAGAAAAGATATGCATGTGCTATTCTTTCATTTAATATTTGATTTTTTAGTGTTGTAGTTATATGTTCTTGACCTACTACATCTTTAAATGTTTTAGGTCTAAATTCTCTATATAACGCTGTATATGCCAAGGTTTTCTCACCTCTTTTTTCTAAAGTAAATGTAAATTAATTATACAATAAATATATTAATAAAACTACGGATAAACAGCTATTAGTAATTATTGTCCTTTATTAAGTTTTTCAACAAAATATTATGTTATTTATGTTAAATAATATAATATTTCCTTAAATTCAGTTTACATACAATAAAATCATATAACTTAATGATAATATAAGTCATATAAAAATACTTGAGGTGATTTACGTGAAAAAGAAATTACTTCCTATGCAAAAAGCCATCTTATATTTTTTGTAGTAGGACTCATAATTGCACTATGCTCTGCTATATTTATTTATTACTCAATTTCAAATAATTACTTAATAAACTTTGATCATAGAACATTAAAACATTTTTCAAAATCAATTGCAACAATAGCTGAAATAGGATTATTATTAGCAATTGGTCTATTTATCCTTAGATTTATAATTAAAAACCTAAATCAAAAAGGAATAAGCACATTAAATAAAGGATTAAATAAAATTCATATAGATATTGTTAACGAAGCTCAAAGTAAATTTTTAAAAAGTAATACATTATCAAGTGTTAGAAAATTCTTGTTGATTATATCTAAGTTTTTTCAAAGATTTCATATAATAATAGCTTTAATAGCTCTTTCACTGATAATAATTCATGCTTATATATTTTTACAATTTTTATTTTTTAATTATTTCATACAAATAATATGATAGAATAATATGATATAAAATGAGAGGAGATTTTTAAATGAGTTTATACGATAAACAATATCTTAATATTGTAGAAAAGATTTTAGATCATGGATACTATGACCAAAATAGAACTGGAGTTGCTACATATAAAATTCCACATCAAATAATGCAATTTGACTTAGAAAAAGAATTTCCTATATTAACAACTAAATTTGTTGCATTTAAAACTGCTGTTAAGGAACTTTTATGGATATATAAAGATCAATCAAATAGTGTGAAAAAATTACAAGAACAGAACGTTAATATCTGGAATGAATGGATGATGGAAGATGGAACAATAGGAACATCTTATGGATGGGTTGTAAAAAAGTTCGATCAATTAGATAAATTAATAGATACACTTAAAAATAATCCACAAGATAGAAGAATGATGATTAATTTATGGCAAATACCATATTTAGATACAGGTGCTCTTCATCCATGTTGTTTCCTAACTATGTGGGATGTAACAGATGGTAGATTAAACTGCATGCTTGTACAACGTTCAGGAGATATTCCACTTGGTGTACCATTTAACACTACTCAATATGCAGTTCTTGTTCATCTTATATCACAAGTAACAGGATTAAAACCTGGATTATTCACTCATGTTATAAATAATGCTCATATCTATGAAAACCAAGTTGAAGGAATGAAACTTCAATTAACAAGAAAAGATGAGGCTTATGATGCTCCAAAGCTTTGGATAAATCCAGAAATTAAAGATTTTTATGATTTTACACCAGATGATATTAAATTAGAAAATTATAAACATCATCCAGCAATAAAAATGGAGGTATCAGTTTAATGATATCAATGATAGTTGCAACTTCTAACAATAATGCAATAGGTAAAAATAATTCACTTTTATGGCATATTTCAGAAGACCTTAAGAGATTTAAAGAAATAACTTCTGGTCATAAAATGATTATGGGAAGAAAGACATTTGAATCACTTCCTGGAATACTTCCAAATAGACATCACATAATTCTTACTAGAGATAATAACTTTAATGTAGATTCTGATAAAGTATCTATAATTCATGATATAGATGAAGTTATAAAGAATTATAAAAATTCTAGTGAAGAGGTATTTATAATAGGTGGAGGAGAAATTTATAATTTATTTATGCCTTATGCAGATAAATTATATTTAACAAAAGTACAAAAAGATTTTGATGCTGATACATTCTTTCCACAGATTAATATGAATGATTGGGAAATTATCCACAAGTCTGATGAAAAAACTGATGAAAAAAGTGGATTAATTTTTGAATTCATAGATCTTATTAGAAAACAAACTTAAGCTATCTCATTTATGAGATAGCTTTTTTTATTTTTATATAAAAACCAATATAATGATGTAACTTTCTTTATATTATCATTTAATTTTTAACCTTTAGTATTAAATTAAATACTTATTTTATATTTTATAAAATAGTATTTGCTTGTAATAATTTGAACATAATATTATGATACATAATAAATAATACTGATTTAAAAGGTGGTAAAACTATGGAAAATATAAAAGATGAGATTTTAAAAGCTTACAACTTTAGATTTGCTTGTAAGGAATTTGATTCATCAAAAAAGATATCTGATGATGATTTTAAATTTATACTTGAAACAGCTAGACTTTCACCTAGTTCATGTGGTTTTGAACCATGGAAGTTTTTAGTTATAAATGATATGAAATTAAGAGAAGAACTTAAACCTCTTTGTTGGGGTGCTCAAACTCAATTATCTACAGCAAGTCATTTTTTAATAATATTATCTAGAAATATAAATGATTTAAAATATGATTCTAAATATATATCAGACTTCATGAAAAATGTTCAAAAATTATCTGATAATATAATTGAAATTAAGACTAAATTCTATAAAGACTTCCAAGAAGAACAATTTAAATTATTAGAAAGTGATAGAGCGGTGTTTGATTGGGGATGCAAACAAACTTATATAGCGCTTGCAAATATGATGACAGCAGCTGCTCAAATAGGAATAGATTCATGCCCTATAGAAGGATTTGATAGAGATAAAGTAGAAAAATTACTTGAAGATAAAGGCATCTTAGATAAAAATCATTTTGGTGTTTCTTGTATGGTTGCATTCGGATATAGAAAAAATGGGCCTAAACATGAAAAAACAAGACAATCACTTGATAAGATAGTAGAATTTATATAAATATTTCTAATTTAAATAAATCTACACAAAATATAAACTTATATTTTGTGTAGATTTATTTTATTTTTACAAAGAAAAAGAGGGTTCTTTAATTTATAAAGCTCCCTCTCTTTCTTATCCTATTGTTTTGTCCTATATTGTTAATCCTATTGAAGAGTAACCAAAATAATTATTTCATTGAATATGTACTTTAATATTCAAAATTAGCATTAAAAAACCGTGCACCTCGCTTCGACAGTAGGTTATATGCGTTACCTATGCAGTTAGCTCAGGCCAGATTGATCCACGGCACACGAAAGGGACCACTTATTGCTGCTTCCTTCCGGACCTGACAAGGTTCATGGGCTCCCGTTGCGTGGGACCCAGCCATCAACACCACTTACATAGGGCAGGCCATACAAACTAAAGCCTCCCCGAGGAATTCGATCCTGCTATAGCGGATTGCAGGTTACAGGGCACCGCTAACTCCCCATCTAGCACGGTTCTGGCGGAGAGAGTGGGATTTGAACCCACGGTAGAGTTTCCCCTACACACGCGTTCCAAGCGTGCTCCTTCGACCACTCGGACATCTCTCCATATGTCTTTTATATATCTTGATTCTACCATAAATACACATGATTTTTTGATGAGTAAGGAACACAATTAAACATGTGTTGTATCCTTTCTTTAATCCTAAAACGTATGTATTCAGAATACTAACACAATAATACCATATATATTTTTTAAATTCAATAAGATATTAATTAATTCTTACCAGAAAAATATAAACTTAAATACAATAATATATATTAAAGAGAATAACCCTCAAGGATTATTCTCTTTAATATTATAATTCAGTTGCATAATCACTAGATATCCATCCAGTATGTCCGTTATAACTAACTTTTAACCATTTATTTGAACTATCTTTAACAGACAATGTTACGTTATCTGGAATAGTTTTTAATACTTTTCCTTTAGCACTAGCTACTGCTCTCATATTTAAACCTGATTTTGCATTAACTCTTACCATTTTCATTGGATTATTAGATTTATTTTTTAATAAAACAAAATCTTTTGATATGTACCCAAATTTTCCATTAAGATCTATTTTAAAGAAATTACCTAATTGTCCTATAATGCTTACTTTTTGATTCTTTCCTAAAGAACCTGTAATACCAGCTTCAGGTGATGCTCCATTTCTTATATTTAAATAACTACTAACATTTACAGTACCAATTGTAAGTGTTGAAGTTATCTTTTTGTCATCTTGTTTAGGTTTGTTATTATTATTCTTTTTTACAACTTTCTTTGGAGCTACTTTTTTAGTAGAATTAGTCTTTTTATTCGCATTTGACTTATTATTAGCTACTGATACATACTCTTTTGATACATAACCTGTTTTTCCTTTGTATCTAATTTTATAAAAGCTTCCTTGAATTCCTAGTATAGTTACTTTTTCATTATTTCTTAAAGTTCCTATAACACTTGATTTAGTTGTTGCTTTACTTCTTACATTAAGTGCAGTTTTTACTCTAACTGTTCCTATAGTATTTTTCTTAACTTGTTGAGTAACATTTGCCTTATTATTTGTGTGTGAAGTAGCAAAACTTGCTGATATAGGTGATAGAACTAAAGAAGAGCATATTACACCACTTATAAGCAATAGTTTTGATATTTTTTTATTTTTCATCTTTTCATCCCCTAATTATTTTTTTCTATATTATAAAAAAATTATACTATATTACTACTTTAAAACACTTCCACACTCATATTTATTAACATTAAGTTAACAAAATATATATTATACAAATTAAATATCTTCTACTTATAAAATCCTAATTAAATAAAAAAAGAATAACTTATTAAAGCTACTCTTTTTTAAAATCAGTTGAATTTTTATTGTTCTCATCCTTAGGTTTTTTATTATCTGAATACATTTGTTTCTTTATTTGTGCATTTATTAAGCTTATTGGCATTAAAAATATAAATATAGCAATTCTAATCACATTATTATGTATAAAAATCATTGATATAAGTCCAATTATTTCAATAATACTTAGTGCATATGTAAACTTATTTCCCTTCATACAATCACCTCTTATTTATATTATAATGAAACAACTCCTAAATACCTAGTTATAGATATTTAGGAGCTTTATGAAATTAAATTTTATTTTTATTCTTTTTTACTATAATGAATATAAATATTACACCAAGTATTATCCCTGCAAGTGAGATAAGTTGAGCCATTCTAAGCCCTAAAAACATAAGACTATCTGTTCTAAGTCCTTCAATAAAGAATCTTCCTATTGAATATAATATCATATAAGAACTTATTACTACTCCTTCATATCCTTTTTTAACTTTATATAATATAGCAACTAATATTATACAAACTAAAATATCCCATATTGATTCATATAAAAATGTTGGATTATAGTATTGTCCATTTATATACATTCCATCTTGAATAAACTTAGGAAACTTTAATATAAATTCCTTAGATACAACATCACCATGAGCTTCACTATTCATAAAGTTTCCCCATCTTCCAACTGCTTGAGCTAATATGATTGATGGTGCAACTAAATCTGCATATGCTAAGAATTTTATTTTTTTAATTCTTGTATATATAAATGCAGCTAAAAATGCTCCTATAAGACCTCCATGAATAGCAAGGCCACCTTGTCTTATATTAAATATACTTAATAAATCATCTTTATAATTACTCCATTCAAATATTACATAATAAGCTCTAGCCCCTATTATTGCACAAGGAAAAGAAACTAAGAAAATATCTATTAATACATCAAAATTCAATCCTTTTTTCTTAGCATTTTTATAAGCTAATATAAATGCTAAAACTATTCCAAACCCTATTAAAATTCCATACCACATAACCTCAAATCCAAAAAGATCAAATGCTACTGGATTATTCATATCAACACCTCCTTATATTTTCTATAATACATTATATAACAATTGTTTATCCACTATCTTTTTATACTCTTTTTCTCATTTCTTCTTTTTTTAAAAAAATCTGTTATAAGTTTGCTACATTCCTCATTATAAAGCCAATTTATATTTATATGAGAGTTTAAATATCTATTATTAGCAATATCAATAACAGATCCACAAGCGCCCATATCTTTATTAAAAGTGCCTATATGAAGTTTTGATATTCTACTTTGTATTATTGCACTTGTACACATTGGGCAAGGCTCTAGAGTTACATACATTTCAGCACCATTTAATCTCCAATCACCAATTGTATTACAAGCCTCTTCTATAGCCATTATCTCTGCATGTCCAATAACACTTTTTTTATTTTCTTTTAAATTATATCCTCTTCCAATAATCTTATTATTCTTTACAATAACTGCTCCAACTGGTATTTCTCCAATTTTTAAAGCCTTTTTTCCTTCATCTATTGCTAAATCTATGTAATTCATAATACCACCACTTTAAATATAAAATTACAGAATTAAAGGACAGCACCTTGCCGTCCTTTAAATTTAAGTATATATTCTTACTTTCATTATTCTATTTTTTTCAACTTCTTCAACAACAAATTTAATTCTATCAATTACTACTTCTTCATTGTTTTCAGGAATTCTTCCAAGTGCACCTATTATAAGTCCTCCAACAGAATCAAATTCTTCTGATTCCATGTTAACTCCTATAAGATCGCTTACATCATCTAGTCTTGCACTTCCTTCAACTACATATTCATCTTCCTTTATAACTTCAATCATATCTCTTTCTTTATCGTATTCATCTTGAATATCTCCAACAATCTCTTCAACTAAGTCTTCAATTGTTACTATACCTACAGTTCCACCATATTCATCAAGTACAACTGCCATATGATTTCTAGTCTTTTTCATCTCATTGAAAAGTTCAGTAATCTTTTTAAATTCGAATGTATATAAAGGCTCACGCATATATTCAGTTACCTTAAAATCTCCGCCCTTATCTCCTTCTATTATAAGATCTTTTACATTAAGTATCCCAACTATATCATCTATTGTGTCATCATAAACTGGAATTCTTGAATATTGGTCTTCTTTTATAATCTTAAGTAAGTCTTCATATGAATCATTTACCTCAACTGCTGTAACATCTACTCTTTGAACCATTACATCTTTAACTTGAAGGTCTGCAAAATCAAAAACATTAAAGATCATTTCTTTTTCAACATCTTCAAGTACACCTTCTTCTTCACTTACACCCACCATAGTCTTAAGTTCTTCTTCTGTTATAAATGGTTCAGTAGCTTTTGGATCACCACCAAACAATCTAATAAACACTGATGAAATAATAGTAAATACTGCTACAAAAGGCTTAAATATAAATACGCATAACTTTATAGGTTTACTAACTTTTAAAGAAACTTGCTCTGACTTTTGCTTTGCTATAGACTTAGGTGTAATTTCACCAAAGATAAGGATTAAAACTGTCATTATTGCAGTTACAACTATAACTGCACTATCACTTCCTCCAGATAACTTAACAGCAAGTGATGTTGCTATAGATGATGCACCTATATTTACTATATTATTTCCTATTAAAATAGCTCCTAAAAGCTTATTTGGATCTTCTATCAACTTTTCTACGAGTTTAGCTCCCTTTACACCTTCTTCAACCATATGCCTTATTCTAATCTTACTTAATGACATAAGTGCTGTTTCTGACATAGAAAAAAATGATGACAAGACAAGAAGCACTAATAATAAAATTACCTGTCCCGTATAACTAGAGTCCAACAATTATCACTCTCCCATAATTCACAAATTTAGTTATTTTATTATATTATTTTCAATTATATCATATACTAAAAAAAATATATATCATCATATCTTATTATATATAATAAAAATTTTGTTATACGGTTTATAAACTATATCTTTAATATGCTTTAAGTTCTTTATCAAGCTTATCTTCTATGACTTTAATTACATTATCCAAATTGCTTTTACCTTGATCTTTTATTAAATCAAAATTTTCTATTCCAATATCTTTTACTTTATAAGCCCATTTTATTACATTCTCTTCACTTTGCTTATTAGAATCATATTTTATTGTTATAAGACCTTTTACTATATCAACATCTAAGCCTTTTACTCCATTTAATTTCTTAAGAGCTTGTTCTAAAAATACTTGATAACATCTATGCTCTTCAGATAGCATCTTTAAACACTTCATTTCAATTATTATTTCATCTTTTAAACACTTATACACCTTTATTTTTATTAATTTTTTTATTATTTTAGATTGAATTCCCATACATATCCTCGCTTTAATTTAACTTATAAAATTTAAACTAATATCTATTAAGAATTTATGCTAAAAATTCAACAATAATGAACAAACATACAAATAAAGAGAGTGGAATTCTTATAAGAATTCCACTCTCTTTATTTAAATTTACTTTAGTATATTTAAATTTACTAACTTAATCTATAACATAATATTTTATGAAACTAATCTTGTTAACCAAATCCAGAATGGTGCAGCTATTATAAATAATAACATACTTACAGTTAATGAAGATGTACCTGTACGAACGTATAATTGATAACGGCTACTCATTATAATACCTGAGAATGCAGGAGGTAAAGCTCCAACAAGAACAAGCATTTGAAGTTGAATTGGATTTAATTTTACAAGTAATCCTACAACTAATAATATTCCTGGCATAAGCACTAATTTAACAAAAGTATTGTATATAATTTCTTTATCGAATTCAAATTTTAATCCAGATAAAGTTAGTCCTGCTGCAAATACCGCAACCCCTGATGTTGCTTTACCTATAAGTGTAAAACTTGGGTAAAGTATTGGTGGGAATTTAATTCCAAGTAAAACAATAATTACAGCTAATATAGGTGCCCATGCAACTGGTTGAGTTATAGCACCTATAAGCGGATTCTTTTCAAATCTTTTTACATATGCTTCAAATATATCAAAGTCTCTTTCTATTTCATTTTCATTTCTAATATTTTTGCTTGATTGTGTAGTTGTTGTATCTGTTGCAGCTCCTTTTTTTCCTGCAGGGTTAAGTAAATATAATCCAATAGGAATAGTTATAGCATTAACAACAATTGATACTATTGCAACTACTAATCCAGTGCTTGCTGAATCTCCAAATATTGGTTCTAAGACGGCAAATCCTAAGAATCCAACAGTTGGGGAACCAGCAATTAATGCGCATATTGCAGCTTCTCCTCTGGTATGCTTAAAGAATTTATAACATCCAAAAAATGACCACATGAAAACTCCTACAATAACAACTACACTTATAATTGTTAATTTAATATCTCCAAATAGCATTTGTCTATTTGCTTTTACTATTGATACAAATAAATCTGCTGGTAATGCGAAATTAAGAACTAATTTATTAAATGCCCTACCATTATCTTGTGTAAATACTTTTCTCTTCCCTGAATAAAATCCTAAAAACATAATCACGAAAATGGGCAGTATATCTTCAATCATTATATATAACATACTATCAACTCCATCCAATTATAAAATACCCATTTTTAATTCATTTTTTTAGGATTTAAAGATGTAATATGACCACTTTCTGTTCCTGTTGCTGTATCTATTATACAGTTAATGACAGTTGGTTTTAATGATTTTATTCCTTTTTTAACTGCTTCTTTTAATTCTTCAGGTGTTTTAACATTATAAGCATTAGCACCGAAAGCTTCTCCTAGTTTATCAAATCTTGCTGAAGCAATAAGTGTTGTTGGTGAAGGATCTGAACCACCTCCTAAGTTTACATGGTCTCCACGATAAATTCCTCCATTATTAAATACAACAACTGTAACTGGAAGATTGTATTCGCATATAGTACTAACTTCCATACCATTAAAACTAAATGCACTATCTCCTTCTATTGCAAGTACTGGCTTTCCACTTGTAACAGCAGCACCTATAGAGAATCCTAATGCTACCCCCATTACTCCCCAAGTTCCGCAATCTAGACGTCTACGAGGGTAATACATATCTACAACATTTCTTGTGTCATCTAATGTATTAGCTCCATCATTTGTAAGATAGATATCCTTATTTTCATCAACAACTTCTTTAATAGCATTTAAAGCATTGAAGAAATTCATTGGTTGTGTTTGTGTATTTAGTTTTACTGACATCTTTTCTATATTCTTTTGCTTAGTTTCTTGAATATCATTTATCCAAGTCTTATCAGCCTTTATATTAAATTCTGGTAATCTTTGCATAACAACCTTCATGCTAGAGACTATATCTCCAACTACTGGAGCTTCAATTGGACGGTTGCTATCTATTTCTTTTGGATCTATTTCAAATTGAATAAAGCGAACATCTGGGTTCCAACGTTTTCCTTTACCATGTTGCAATAACCAATTTAAACGAGCGCCTAATAATACTACAACATCTGCATTTTCTAATACAAATGAACGAGAAGCCGCTGCACATTGTGGGTGATTATCAGGAATTAAACCTTTCGCCATAGACATTGGTAAGAAAGGAATTCCTGTCTTTTCTACAAAGTCTTTTATATCTTTATCAGCTTGTGCGTATGCTGCACCTTTTCCTAAAATAATTAAAGGTTTCTTTGCATTAGCAAGTAATTTTAGAGCTTTATCAACTGACTCTGTTGAAGGAATAGATGCAGGTGCAATATCTTCAACCTTAAATAATGTCTTTTCTGCTTCATCCTTATCCATAACACTTGAAAGTAATTCAGTTGTTACATCTAAATAAACTCCACCTGGACGTCCTGATGTTGCAGCACGAATAGCTCTAGCTAAACCAATTCCTATATCTTCTGGCTTATTAATTCTATATGATGCCTTTACAAAAGGCTTAGCTATATTCATTTGGTCTAATTCTTCATAATCACCTTGTTGTAAATCAATTATAGCTCTATCACTTGAACCACTTATTTGAATCATTGGGAATCCATTAACTGTTGCATTTGCAAGAGCAGTTAATCCATTTAAAAATCCTGGTGCTGAAACAGTTAAACAAATTCCTGGCTTCTTAGTTAGATATCCAGCTATAGCAGCTGCATTTCCCGCTGATTGTTCATGTTTAAATCCAATATAACGAATACCCTCTTTTTGAGCTTGTCTTGCAAAATCTGTTACTGGAATACCTACTAAACCATATATAGTGTCAATATCATTCTTTTTTAAAGCCTCAACTAAAATATGCATTCCATCTGTTAAATTACTATTTTCACTCATTTATATAACCTCCAAATTCAAATCCTTTTATCTTTCTAAATCAGTTAATTATCTTAAAATTAATTACTTACATACAACATGATTTCTATGGAAATTAACTATATCTTCATCAGAATATCCAAGTTCTTTTAAGATTTCATCTGTATGTTCACCAAGAAGAGGTGCTTTCTTTATATTTGGAGTAAAGTTTGAGAATTTAGGTGGACAACCAATTGTTAGATATTTTCCACGACCTGGTTGATCTACTTCTACAATAGTTCCTGCTTTACGAAGAGATTCATCTCTTTCTATTTCATACATACTTAATACTGGTCCACAAGGAACTCCATATTTGCTTAATTCTTCTACAACTTCATCTTTAGTCTTAGTTATTGTATATTTTTCAATTTCCTTATAAATTTCTTGTTTAACTAAGTTACGAGCTGCTGGAGTATTGAACTTAGGATCTGTTATCCATTCTTCTTTTCCAAGGCCTTTGCAAGCTTCTACAAATGGTTTATCTTCATTTTGAATAACAATATAAACATAATCATTAGGATCATTTTCCCAATTTTTACACTTATAACACCATCCAAGTACTTGACCACCTTCAGCATTACCATAACGAGGTACTGTGTTTCCAATCTTTGCTTCAGGATATCCTGGGAAATGTTTAAGAGTACCTGTGTTTTCTAAAATTAATTGATCACGAAGTTTTACTCTACATAAATTTAAAACTGCTTCTTGCATTGATTGATATACATAACATCCTTCTCCAGTTTTTTCTCTTTGCATTAAAGCTGCAAGTAAACCTATCACTAAATGCATTCCTGTGTTACTATCACCAAGTGCTGCACCTGATTGAGTTGGAATATTTTTTTCTCCATCCCACCATCCAGTTGTAGCGGCAGCTCCACCAGCACATTGTGCAACTGGTTCAAATGCCTTAACATTTACATAAGGTGAATCTGGGTTAAATCCTTTTATAGTTCCGTAAATAAGACGAGGATTTAATTTATGCACTTCTTCCCAAGAAAATCCTAACTTATCTGCTGCTCCTGGATGCACATTTTCAACAAATATATCTGCATCCTTTAAAAGCTTTCTTAAAATTTCTTTTCCTTCTTCAGTTTTAAGGTCTAATTCTATTGATCTTTTATTACTATTAAGTTGTAAAAAATATAATCCATCTTGATCTGGAATATCAAGAAGTTCACTACGTGTTGGGTCTCCTATTCCTGGACGTTCAATTTTAATAACATCTGCTCCTAACCATGCTAATAATTGAGTACATGCTGGACCTGATTGTACTTGGGTCCAATCGATAACTTTAATACCTTGTAATGGTGCTACCATATAAATTCCTCCTTTTTAACTAAAAATTATTAATATTTATTTTTTCTCTTCACACATCACATACTCAGTTTAATTCCATAGTATTTTTTAGTCAATAATACGAAAAAATGTATTTTAAATACGAATTCATGCTAAATTTACAAAGTTAAATAATATGGAATATAAAATCTTTATTTTGTACTTTATTTATTAATTTATAAATTCTTTTTTTCATAGAAATATTGATAACTTTTTAACTTAATAAAATTTATAATTTTGTTTTAATTTGAAATTTTCTTATATATCTATCTAAAAATTTATATCCTAAAATTAAGTTCATTGTTTAAAATTTAACATATGAAAGCTCCATAATAATAATAAACAAGTAATCTATTTGCTAAATTTATCATTTCTTTAAAATACATGATAAATTTAAAATAAATCTTTAGGTAAAACAAAAAACGACTTAAACTAATGTTTAAGTCGTTTTTTTGTGTGGCACTCCCAACAGGAATCGAACCTGTATCTATCCCTTAGGAGGGGACTATTCTATCCATTAAACTATGAGAGCGTAACAAGTTAATTTTATTATAATATATTATATCTGTCAATTATTTTATGTAAAATAATTCCAAATAAAAGAGGAGTATAAAATTACTCCTCTTAAATATAAATTATTTTATTGTTCAACATTTCTTCTAACTCTAATTAATTTTACTACAATAGCTAAAACGGGTGCTGATGCAACTATCGTAATTATTGATAATCCCCATTGCATTAATGTAAGTTTACTTAGAGTGAAAATATATCTTCCTATCGGAGTTATAAACCCTAATAAAACTACTCCCATCATAGCAAATACTAAGCCTACCTTAAATGGTGTAAGAGGTAATGCAACTTTAAATAATATTACCATACTTACTCCTGCAAGCATAAGAACTGCAAGAGTTCTTGCTGTTTCAATTGGAGTACCTGCATACTTATATGATATTACAAAAGTAGCTGAAACAAATATGGATATCAAAACACCATTTGGTATACTTGCCGTTAGTATTCTTCCAAGGAAACCATGTTTAACTCTTTGAGTATTAGGTAATAATGCTAAGAATAATGCTGGTATTCCTATTGCACAAGACCCTACTAACGAAAGTTGAATTGGTTGTATTGGAAATGGAAGTAATAATATTGAAAATACAACTGCAAGTATTATTGAATATGTTGTTTTTGTTAAGAATAATTGTGCTACTCTTTCTAAGTTATTTATTTGTTGTCTTCCTTCTGCAACTACCTTAGGTAATGCACTAAAGTTTGACTTCATAAGAACAAGTTGTGCTACTGCTTTTGTTGCATCTGATCCATTTGCCATAGCTATCCCACAATCTGCTTCTTTAAGTGCTAAGACATCATTAACACCATCACCAGTCATTGCAACAGTATGGTTATTCTGTTGAAGCGCAACTACAAGTGATTTCTTTTGATGAGGAGTAACTCTTCCAAACACACTATATTTTTCAACTTCCTTTTTAAGTTCTTCTATATCACTTGGAAGCTGTCTTGCATCTATATAATTTTCTGCTCCTTCTACACCAGCTCTCTTTGCTACTGAAGAAACTGTTACTGGATTATCTCCTGATATTACCTTAACCTTAACACCTTCATTTTTAAAGAATTCTAAAGTTTTTGGAGCATCTTCTCTTATGACATCTTCAATTAAAACTAATGCCACTTTTTCCATATGTATAAGTTTTTCTTCTTTTAATGAATTAAGGTCTGATTTGGCAAGCATAAGAACTCTTCTGCCTTTTTTAGCCTCATTTTCAACCTTATCTTTAACTTCTAGATATTTATCTCCCATTATTATTTCTGGAGCACCAAACACCCAAGTTCCTCTATCTTTAGTTACTATTCCACCCCATTTTCTCTTTGATGAAAAAGGGATTTTTTCTACTATTTCAATATTTGAATCTTTCGTATATTTATCTAAAACTGCTTGTTGTGTTGGATTTTTACTAGGTAAATTATGTGCTATAGATGCCAATATATCATCAATTTGTTTATCTTCATAACCTGATAAATTTAATACATCTATTAACTTTAAAGCTCCCTCTGTTATTGTTCCTGTTTTATCCACACATAATACATCTACTCTTGCTAATACCTCAGTTGCTGATAGTTCTTGAACCAAAGTATCATATTCAGATAGCTTTATTATTGCAACTATAAATGTTGCACTTGTAAGCAATACTAAACCTTCTGGTACCATACCTATTATTCCTGATACAATACCAATTACAGCATCTTGCCAACTAGATTTTATAAATACAAGTTGAGTTACTGCAAGTATTATTCCTATAGGAACTATTAAGAAAAGTAATATCTTTAATATCTTATCTAGTGAATTTTGTAATTCTGAATTTGTTACTTTAAATTTTCTTGCTTCATCTGCAAGTTTTGAAGAATATGTATTAGCTCCAACCTTTGTAACTTTCATATATCCTTCTCCAGCTACAACAAAACTACCCGAAAAAATATCATCCTCTTTTTTCTTATAAATAGGATCTGATTCCCCTGTAAGCATTGATTCATCTATTTCAAGTTCATTCCCATTAACCAAAATACCATCTGCCAAAATTTGATCTCCGGTTGTAATGTAGACTATATCATCTTTTACAATCTCTTCTATACCTATCCTTTTTTTAGCTCCATTTCTAATTACAGTACAATTTGCTTCACTAATTACTGATAATTTTTCTATTATATTTTTTGCTTTTACTTCTTGGATAACTCCAATTAAACTATTGACTATTATTACACCTGCAAATATAGCATTCTTAGGTGATCCTGCAATGATAACTGCAACTGCAAGTATAACATTTAAAGCATTAAATCTAGTAAAAAAATTAGATCTTAAAATCTGAAGAAAAGTTTTTGATGGAGCTTTAGGGATTTTGTTTATTTCTCCTCTTAAAACCCTTTCTTTTACTTCTTGTTCTGTTAATCCTAATATATCCTTTTCTTTATCTTTTTCTCTATTATAAGTTTGCATATATTCCATTTGCTAACTCCTTTAATAAGCTATGTTTTATAAATAATAGTTTAATTTACTAATCTTAATTTAATCTTAAATTTTTGAAAATATATAATAAATTTATTCTTATTCTTTTAATTCAGTTAACATTTTAATTAGCTCTTTACTATTTTTTAAAATGTCTTCCTTATAATATCTATTACAATAATAATCCTCTATATTAAAGTTTAATACAGTATTACCACATAATACAAGTTGAATATCTTTATTTTTTTTAATTCTATTATAAAAATCCTCAGCTGATTTCTCTCCTTCTTCCACTCCTGATACAATCCATTTTTGTATCTGTTGATTACAATATATTATCTGTTCTCCTAATTTATTTGTATTTAAATTTAAATGAAGTGGTGTTTTCATTATATATACATTAAATCCTCTTTGCGCTATCTCAGCCATAACAGGAATATAAGAATTTTCATCTACATTATTTTGCGGATAAAATATATATCCAACCATAGCTTCCCTCTCTTTTGGTTTAACTAGTATGCTATTATTAAAATTACTAACAGTTATTAAATCACTATTTATACACTTTAATACATCTTCTCTATTTAATTTTGAATAATTTTCTTTTGAAGAAATAAATATTCCTAAAAATAAAATGGTAATAATACTAATAAATAATATTGAAAAAGATTTTTTCATTTCTTTCACCTCTATCTTATTAAGTATTATTACCCAAAAGCATTATATTTTTTCTACTTTTTTTATCTCTACTCTATTAGATATAATTATAAAATCTATTTTAAAATATCCCTCATCTTTGCAATATGCATGAATACTTATATTGTAATCATCTTTATTTCTGCTACTAATTGATTTTTCTACGCTTACTAAGTCTACGTCCTCTCTTGTAAAGTTAATTCTATTTTTTGTTTCATAATATATAGCTCTATTTATATAAGGTATTAAAAGCGCTATAATAGCCTCTTTATAGTTATTTTTATAAACTTCATCTCTAATATCATTATCTCTTTTACTCATATTATTTTTATCTTCTATATAATTATCAATATAATCTTTAACCTTTCCCCAGAATTCTATCTTATTAAAAGCATCTTGTTTTGAATTAAAATATACTATAATAGGAGATTCTTTTAATTCTCTATATTTATAAAAAAATCTCTTATCTCCATAAATAATGCTTTTTATTGCTGATTTAAGATGTTTTCTAAACACCTCATTTCTCTTCTCTGCACTAGTAGATTGACCTAAAGGAGGATCAATATATAAATCTATTTTTAAAATATATTTATTTCCTATTTTAGTCCATTCAGCTAAGACTTCATCCCTAAGTGGTCCTATTTTATTGTATGCAAATTTTAGGCCTATATCTAAAAACATATCTCCTGTTTCATCTGAATGTGTAAGTGTATAACATCTTGGTATTATAGGTTCATCTAATGTAACTCCTTCCATAAAAACTACATTAAGCTTATTTGTTAAAAAATCACTCATAAGATCACCTACTTTTTATATCTTAATTAAAATATATGTATTTCTATTTTCTTTAGTTCTTTTAAATTTTTACAATTTATAATATACTTTTCTATGTAATTTATTTAAAGTTTAGAAAGGATTTGTATTATGTTAAGATCAATACTTTTTTATCCTGGAGTAATTCTTAGTTTAATTATTTCTCCTATTGCACTAATCAGAATAAAATATTTAGAAATCAGAGGAAAAGATAAAGAAAGAACTAATGCGATTTTTAAGATAACTCATTCATGGGCAAAATATGTTATGTGGTTTAGCGGTGCTAAGATTAATGTACATGGAAGAGAAAATATTATAAGAGATGAGGCAGTTTTATTTGTTTCAAATCATCAAAGTTACTTTGATATACCATTAATAATGAGTACAATAGATGTACCTCAAGGATTTATAGCAAAAAAAGAATTAGAAAAATGGCCTTTTGTTAGTATGTGGATGAAATATATGCATTGTGTATTTATGGATAGAGAAAATATTAGAAAATCAGCTGAAGCAATTGTACAAGGTATTCAAATTCTTAAGTCTGGATATTCAATGTTTATTTTCCCTGAAGGCACTAGAAGCAAAGGAAAATCTACAGCTAGTTTCAAAGCAGGTAGCTTTAAATTAGCTTTAAAATCAAAGGTTAAAATAATACCTGTTACTATAAATGGTTCATATAAATTATTAGATGCTAATGGTGGAAAAATCAAAGCATCTGATGTAGAAGTATATATACATGAACCTATCGATGTAACTAAGCTTTCAAAAGAAGAAATATCAGAATTACACAGTACAGTTAGAGATATAATAGTCTCAAAATTGCCTAAAGATCAACAATAAAAGAAGGGATTTTTTCCTTCTTTTTTAATTAATCAAAATTTTAATAAATTATTATTTTTTTACACTTTATTCAATTCATTTGGTAAATATTTTCATATTTATAATTTATAATGTATTTGCATTTATTCTTATAATGGAGGTATAAAATTTATGAATAAATTAATTATAGGGGTACTTATTTTAGGAAGTATGCTGACTGTATCAGGTTGTGCAAGTAAATCATCAGATGTTGATTCTAATAATGCACAAATTGAACAATATCAAATAAAAGATGATTCATCAAATAGTAACATTAATGATAATGCTAATAATTCTACTACTGATAATAAAAAACAAAATAATAAAGTTGATACTTCTAAAAGTGATGATTCAGAAAAAAACAATTCTAAATCAGATAACTCTAAATCAAATGATTCTAAAGATAATATAAAAAAGGATCAAACTAAAAATAACTCTAATGATAAGAAATCACAAGATGATAGTTCTATAAATAACAAAAATAAAACAGATAATTACGAAAATAATACAACTACTAGTAATTCTGCGAAAAAAGAAACTATATCTAATAATGATATAAATGAAGAAAAATCAACAGATGATACTTCTTCTAAAAAAAGTTATACTAATTTATCTAAAAATACAGATTCAATTAGCTCAAGCTCAACTACTTCAAGTTCAAATACTTCAAATCTAAGCAACAATAAGAAAACTGCAGTAAAACCAACTACTACACCAACTAAAGAGCAAGCTGAAATAGCTAAAAAAACCAGTACTCCTAGTAAAAATAAAGTAGTTAAAGATAGAGTAACTCAAAATAATAAACAATCTTCTACTGATGATATGCAAGATTATTATGGAACATGGGTTATAAGTGAGGTTATTGGTTATACAAGAATAAGTACAAACAATACAAGTCCACTTAATAAAACATTGGTTTTAGGAAAAAATAGTTATACTAATAATTCATTTAACTTTACTATAGAAAATCCTAAATATTTGATAACTAATATTTCTAAAACATCTTTCTGCAATGGATATAAATTAAATTCATTACAAGGTACAGGATTAAGTGGAGATACTATAACAGCTTTAGACATAAATAGCTCAACTAATCCTAATAGTGATTTTGATGAACTATATATTCAAAATGGATACCTTGTATATCTTCAAGATGGCGTATTCTTTAAATGCGTTAAACAATAAAAATCTAAACAAAAGAAAAGACACGGCTTATTTCCAATAAATAAGCTGTGTCCTGTAATCAATTGTCCAAGTTCTCACTCCTTGATTACATTATTATATTTGCCTAAAATTCTTTTATTTATTCATTTATAAGAAAATTTTTATAATATCATTTAAAATCTAATTTCTTTATCTTATTATAAAAAAATATTAAACAGGACTATAGATATAACCATATATTAACTTTATTTTAATAAATTGTGAATTTAAAATTAATTTATTAAAAATTCTATTTAAGGAATTACTTGGTTATGTAATATATTATATGTATAAACTTACAATTATTAACTTAAGATAAAGGAGTAATATTATGAAATCAAAATTATTAAAAGGTTTAATAACCTTATCTCTATCTATTTCTACAATTTTAGGATCCACGTTACTCTCTTCTAAAGATATAGTAGCCCACGCTTCATCTAAGGTAGTAGTAACTGCTAGCGTATTAAATATTAGAGAAAAACAAAATACATCATCAAAAATAATTGGTACTGTAAGAAAAGGACAGAAATTAGAAGTATTAAAAAGCAATTCAAAATGGAGTCAAATTAAACTTAATAAAAAAATAGGCTATGTTTCTAATGATTACATATCAATATTAAATTGTACCTCAACAACAAAAAACATAAAATCTAAAAGTATCCAAACAAAAAAAGTACAATCTAAAAGAATAACACCTAATAGAGTACAAACTAAAGAAAATACTTCAAATACAAGTAACTATAATGCAACTGTAACGGCAAGCAACTTGAATTTTAGAAAAACTGCTTCTGTAAAAAGTTCAATTATAGGAACTATAAAAAAAGGTAGCAAAGTTAAAGTAATTACATTAAATGGAGATTGGGCATACATAGAATATAACGGCAAAAAAGGGTATGTTTCAAAACAATATCTAAAAATTTCACCTAACTCAAATCCAATTCAAGAAAAAACGACTAAAACTAATATAGTAACTACAAAGAATACAAACAAGAATTCTATAAAATTAACTAATAAGAATAATATAAATACAACTTCCAAAAAGACTTCAAAACCAACCCCAATAAAAGTAGCTTATGTAACAGCAAGTAACCTTAATGTCAGAAGTGGTAAAGGAACAAATTATGGGATAAAAGCTATATTACCTAATGGAACAAAGGTAGAAATTTTACAAGAAACAGGAGATTGGTCTAAAATCAAATATGGAAATTCAGAAGGATATGTTGCAAGTAGATACTTAACTTCAAATAAAATATATAATACCACTGAAGTGCATAACACCGTTAAAACAGATACAACTATAAAAAATAATTCTAATATAAATCAAACTGATTGGGTATCTAAACTTAAAGTATCTAAACAAACAAATCAATTGGTCACTGTCCAAGCAACTGGTACTAATGCAGTAGTTCAATTTCACCAAAAAGATTCTAAGGGTAAATGGAGTAAGGTATTTGATGTTAATGGTTATATAGGATATAACGGATTAGGTAATCCAACCACAAGAAGAGAAGGTGATCGTACAACACCAACTGGAGTTTATGACTTTGGTCAGTTATTTGGTGTGGCCCCTAATCCAGGAACTAAAATGCAATATACACAATTAACTCCTAATCACTGGTGGGTAGGTGATTCTAACTCAAAGTACTTTAATACATTGCAAGATAGACGTGTTACAGGCAAAAGCTGGTCTACTGATGGAGGAGAGGCTATAATCGATAAGCCTGGAGCATATAAATATGGAATAGCAATAAACTTTAATATGAATAGAAAAACAGCCTATAGAGGTTGGGGAATACATTTTCACTGTATAGCTGGTAGTAGTCATAGTACAGCCGGTTGTGTAGAAATACCACCATCATTTATGAAAGAATTTTTACAACAAGTAGAACCTGGTGCTAAAATAGTAATTTCAACACCAAATGGTATATATAATTATTAAATGTTTATATAATAAAATTCAATATAATAAAGAGTAGTACCTTAATTAAGATACTACTCTTTTTATAATTTACAAAATAAATTCTATTAAACTAATACTCTAACCCATTTTCCTGATTTTAATCTTGTAAATTCAAATATTATTTTAACTATTTCTTCTAAGCAAATTAAGAAATATACAAATGTTACAGGTAAATTTAAAATAGTAGCACCTAAAAATGCTATTGGTACTGCAAATCCCCAAATCGTTCCTGCTTGTACTAACATTGAATAAGTAGTATCTCCACCACCTCTAAATACTCCAACTATCATCACTACATTAAAGAATCTTATTGGACAAAATAACCCCATAATATAAAGTATTTTCATTGTATCATTATAAGTTTCCATACTTACATTAAATGGTGCAATTATAAATTTAGCTGACAACCATATTGCTAGACCTATAGATAACCCTATTATTGGTGATAATAATCCAAGCTTTTTAGAATAATCAATTGCAACTTCGTTTTCTCCTGCTCCAATTTTATTTCCAACCATAATTGATGCAGCTGTTGCAAGTCCTATACAAAGAACCATAAACATATTATTTAAAGTTGTTGCTATCTGCATAGTTGCTACAGCGCTTGTCCCAATTTGTGCATAAGCGATTGAAAATGCAGTCATTCCACAAGACCAAATAAGTTCATTTAATATTGTTGGAGTTGCTGCGCTAAAGTATCTTTTAATAAAATTCTTATCAAAATCAATCATTTCTTTTAGTTTTGCTGCAACCTTATTTTTTTGTATATAGATAATGCTTATTATAAATGTCATCTCTATTCCACGAGCTAACATAGTTGCAAGTGCTGCCCCGTTTACCCCCATACTCGGCATTCCTAAATTTCCAAAAATAAATACCCAGTTTAAAAATGCATTACTTAAAACCCCAATTAAACTTGCATACATAGTTATTCTAGGTTGTTCTGTACTTCTTAAAGCTGATGAAAATGCCATAGTTAGATTAGTAAATATGTAACTAATTGATACTATCTTAAGATATGATGAACCAAGAGCTATAACATTTGGATCTTTTGATAAAATCATCATTATTTTATCTGCAAAAAAGAATGCTCCTACTCCAAATATTATAGTTGCTATAAAACTAACAAATATATTAAGTCCTAGCATACTTTTTATGTTTTTTTCATCTCTTTTTCCCCAATATTGTGCCATAAATACACTAGCACCAGCATTGATCCCAGTTAAAACTAACATAAAAATAAAGAAATATTGGTTAGCAAGTCCAACTGATGCAATAGCCTCTTCTCCTAGCTTACCAATCATTAAGTTATCAACTAAATTTAATGAAGATGTAATAAAACTTTGTAAAGTTATTGGTAATGCTAGAGTTAGCATAGTTTTAATAAATTTCTTATCTCTAATTATTTCTTTCATATTTTCCCTCCCTTTATAAATAAAAAAGCAAATGGGTAGTCTAGCCGCCCATCTGCTTAAGTTAACCAAAATATTCTAATTTTTAGCTATTAACTATTTTCCATTATTTAATAAATTATGTCAATAGTTAATAAAATGTAAACAAAAATTTTTTTAAAAGTACAATTTTAAATCAAATTACTTATTTTACTTTTTATTTTAAATTTTAATTTTTTTGGTATTAAGGTTAAAGAAAGTCTATATCAGTTTAATAACATGAAAAGATATAAGAAATAAAATATTTTTGTATATTTATATTTTTAGATTTATATTTATTTATTTTTTATTTTTCTTTTAATTTATATATAATTTTATATTTTTTATACTATTTATTTGTATTTCTACACCTACTTAACTTTTCTTTATTATTAATGTACAATATTATTTAGTTTTAGCTTTATACAAATGTATAATTTATATAAAACTGAAAATATTTTTAGTTAGGAGGTCATGTGATTTGTCTAAATTACTTAGTAATAAAGGAAAAGCTATATTATTTATGGTATTATCCGCTTTCTTTTTTACTACTATGAATGTATTTGGTAAACTAGCCTCTGGAGTTACTCCTTATCAAAAGACATTCTTAACAAATGTTGTTGCAACAGTAATAGTTTGCATAATTATAATTAAAAGAAAGGCATTATTTTTAGGACATAAAGGCAATAGAAAATACCTATTTTTAAGAGGCTTAATGGGTACTATATCTATATGTGCATTTTATTTTTCTTTAGATCATTTATTATTATCTGATGCAACCATGTTAAATAAATTAAGCCCATTCTTTACAATAATTTTCTCATTCCTTTATTTAAAGGAAAAGATTACAGGAAAGCAATTAATATTCTTGCTTTTAGCTTTTTGTGGTAGTTTATTAGTAATTAAACCTCATTTTAATTCTTCAGTAATCCCATCACTTATGGGAATAGTAGCTGCAGCTTCCGCTGGTCTTGCATATACTATGATTAGAGTTATTGGAGATAAAGAAGATTTCTTTACTGTTATTTTATCTTTTACAGGAATTGCAACAATAGTTTGTGCTCCATTTATGTTTTTTAATACATCGGCACTTACTCTATCAAATATAATATATCTTATAATTGCTGGTCTTTGTTTTGTTCTTGGACAAGTATTTTTAACTCTTGCCTATAGAAATGCTCCAGCATCTGAAATATCTATGTTTGATTATATTTCTCTAATAATAGCTGCTGTATATGGATTTATATTATTTAATGAAATTCCAGATATTTTTTCAGTAATTGGATACATAGTAATTGTTTCAGCTTCATTCTTAAATATAATAGTTAAGAGTAAAAAAGCTTAAAATAAAAACTCATCATCTTAAAAATAAGATGATGAGTTTTTGTTTTTTTAAAAATGTACTTGAACTAACAATAATGCTGCTGCAAATACTGCTACAATAATCATTAATGGCATTATAAATTTAAGCCACTTATTATAAGTAACATCAACCATAGCTAATGTTGCTAATATAAGACCTGTTGGAGTTATAAATGATATTAATCCTTGACCAAATTGATATGCACTTACTATTACATCTCTTGGAAGTCCTACTGTATCTGCAAGTGGTGCCATAATAGGAATAGATAATACTGCAAGACCTGAAGAAGATGGAATAAAGAATCCTAATATAATAAATATTACAAGCATTAGTATTATAAATATTGAACCATTCATATTATTAACTAATAATGAGAAATAATTAAGTAAAGTATCTGAAATTTGACCATTTTCAAGAATTAAATTTATAGATCTTGCAACTCCTATTACAAGTGCAACTCCTACTAAGTCACCTGCTCCAGCTACAAAATTATTTACAAATTCTTTCTCATTTAAATCTGATATAAATCCAAGTATTATACCAACAATAAGGAATAATGCAGTCATTTCTGTGAACCACCATCCCTTCATTGAAACACCGTATACCATTACAACAAAAGCTAATGCAAATATAATAAGCATTAATTTTAATCTAAATGTAAATTTAGGAACATCTTTTATTGATTCATTTAAAAATCTCTTTTCAATTTCTTGCTTTTGATCATATATAAGTGATTTACTTGGGTCATTCTTTACTTTATTAGCATATTTGATTATGTAAACTAAAGTTATAATTGTTGCTATTACTAATCCAATTATTCTAAATGATAATCCTTCTGTAAAATTAATACCTGCTGAATTTGATGCTATAACTGATGAAAATGGGTTTACTGTTGAGAACATACTTCCTATAGATGAACCCATATATATAGTTGCTATACACACTATCGCATCATATCCTGCAATTAAGAATATCGGCATTAATATAGGATAAAGTGCTATAGTTTCTTCTGCAAGACCAAAAGTTGTACCACCAATTACTATTAAAACATTTAATAATATAATTAATATATATTCTTTTCCTTTAGTAGCTTTTGAAAGGCTAGCAATACCTGCATTAAATGTTCCTGTTGCATTTAAAATTCCGATTACTCCACCTATAATTAATATAAACATTATTATATCGATAGTGTCATATGTACCTTGTATTGGTGCTTCTATAACCTCTTTTATACCCTGTGGCTTTTGTTTTACCCTTTCATATGTATTTGGTATAGCTACAGGCTTATTTATACTTTCATCAACAAATTTATTTAGCCCTATTTTTATTCCTAATTGATCTAAAGTTTGTTGTGTTGCTGGTTTAGCACTTGTTTTCCCATCAGGCATAGTTATCGTGAAGTTATTATCTTCTTTATTATAAGCTAGCTTAGCATATGACCCAGCAGGAACTATATAAGTTAAAACTGCTGATAGAATTAATACAATAAATAATACCGTAAATGCTGTTGGGAAGCTTAATTTCTTCTTTTTCATTTATATTTCCTCATTAATTTTATAAATTTATCTGTATAATTATACAATTATAACAAAGTATAATAATTAAATTGTTAATAAAATAAAGATATTATATAAATTTTTATTTATATTTGTATTATTTATATATATTTGTCTAATATCTCATTGCTTAGTTTATCCTATATATAAAATAAAATTCTATTGCTTGATATGCATTTTCTTATATTTATTAAAGTTATAATAAATATACATTTGTTATTTTAAAAATTTAATTTTTTAAACTCCATAAGCCTAATTGGTATTTTTTTGCTTAAAATATAAATATTTTATGTTACATATATGGCTAAACTATTATTTGCATTCAAAAATTAATAATACTTATTATTGATAAAATTGGCTTAAATACTAACTTAAGGGCTATATCTCAATCTATGTTTAAATTTTTTTCTTAAAATAAATTCAAAATATGTAACAAAGCTTTTACTTACAAAGCTTTTATAACAATCGCATTTAATAAATATAGTATTTTCTTGATATTTTATTATTTAATCAATCTATTTCCTTTATATTATTTATTTTTTTATCTTTAATATTTACTTTTTTAAAATTTACATTCTTTGCATTTAATATTTCATAGTATTATGATTAAACCATAGAACGGAACAAAAAAATATATAAATTTGTGCCCCCTTTATTAAATATAAATTTATATAGATTTAATCCCTAAATTACATGCTTAAAAAAGACTGCGCTAAAGTTACACTTATTAAATAACTTTAGCGCAGTTCTTTTATCTCTTATATTTTTACAAATAAAAAGACTTAGAAAATAATTCTAAATCTTTTCAAATAATATTCTCAATACTATATATTTTTTATGCTAACTTTTCTCCCATCATTACACCCATAGCTGAAGCCATCATAAGACCTCTAGTCCAACCACTAGAATCTCCTAGACAGTATAACCCATTAATGCTTGTCTCAAAATTCTTATCTATTATAACCTTATTACTATAAAATTTAATTTCTGGTCCATATAAAAGTGTCTCTTCACTTGCAAAACCAGGAACTACTACATTTAATGCCTCTATAAAGTTTATTATATTAGTCATTGTTCTATATGGCATAGCTGATGTTAAATCACCTGCTACTGCATCTGGAAGAGTATGCTTTACATTTGATCTATCAAGCTCTTTTTGCCAAGTTCTCTTTCCTGCTAATATGTCACCATATCTTTGAACTAATATACTTCCATTACCAAGCATATTTACAAGCTCTGCAACCTTTTTTCCATACTCTATAGGTTGATTAAAAGGCTCTTCAAAGTTATGTGAACTAAGTATAGCAAGATTAGTATTATCTGACTTTATATCTTTATATGAATGTCCATTTACTATTGCCATATTGTTATCATAATTTTCTTGTGAAACAAATCCCCCTGGATTTTGACAGAATGTTCTTACTTTATCCTTAAATGGAGCTGGATAACCAATAAGCTTTGATTCATATAAAGTCTTGTTTACACTTTCCATAACTTCATTTCTAAGCTCAACACGAACACCAATATCTACAGTACCTGCTTTATGTTCTATATTATGATTTATACACATATCATTAAGCCAATCAGCACCTTTTCTTCCCGTTGCAACAACAACAGAATCTGAATAAAGCTCTTCACATTCCTTCTTAGTTATTGAATCTAATATTTTAACACCTTTAATTCTTCCATTCTCTATTATTAAATCTTCTACTAAAGTATTAAATTTCATTTCTATTCCATTATCTAATAAGTGTTGCTGTATCTTTAAGTAAATCTCTTGTGCCTTCTCTGTTCCTAAATGTCTTATAGGACAATCAACAAGCTTTAGATTTGCTTCAATAGCTTTTCTTCTAATTTCTTTTACAGCTTCTAAATTATCTAGCCCCTCTACTCTGCTATCTGCACCAAATTCAAGATATATCTTATCTGTATAATCTATGTATTCTTGAACTACTTTGCTACCTATAAGTTCTGGTAAATCTCCGCCTACTTCATAATTTAATGATAACTTCCCATCAGAGAATGCCCCAGCCCCTGAAAAACCTGTTGTTATATGACAGTATGGTTTACATGAAACACATTTATTAGTTTTTTTCTTAGGACAATGTCTTTTATCTATACTTGTACCTGCTTCTATTATTAGTACCCTCTTATTTGGTTCTCTCTTATTTAATTCTAGTGCAGTAAAAATACCCGCTGGTCCTGCTCCTACTATTATTACATCATAATTCATTCAAAATCCTCCTAACATAAGAAGCTTATCTTAAGTTAATATTCGATATTTCTCGTTTTTATAACCCTTATATGGAAATTTTAATATAATATTTAATTTAAATCAAGTATTATTCGAATATTTTTTTATATATTTATTTTTTTATACGTATTTTACTTATATAACATCTAGCTTTATCATAACCACTTTATTTAGCATATAAATATAGTGACTATCACTAACTAAGGAGGAGTATAAAATGAATATTAGACCAATTATAGGTATATCTGCATCTCTTACACTTGATAGCTCAGAAAGGTTTTTAGGTAGAAGAATTATTTCACTAAATGAAAACTACATTAATGCTATTATTTATTCAGATGGTATACCTTTTGTTCTTCCAATAACCAATAATATAGAAATAATAAAAAATTATGCTAGACTTTTAGATGGTTTATTACTTTCTGGTGGTTATGATATAAATCCTCTAAATTACTTTGAAAATCCTAGCTTAAAACTTGGAAAAACTCTTAACGAAAGAGATGAATTTGAAATTAACCTAATAAAAGAATTTGAAAAGTTAGATAAGCCTATTCTTGGTATTTGTAGAGGAAACCAGATATTAAACGTTGCTCATGGTGGAACACTATATCAAGATATTTCACTAATACAAGGAAGTTTTATTAAGCATAATCAAAATGCATTAGAATATGAAGTTACTCATAAAGTAACTATAAAAGAAGATACAAATTTAATTAAAATAGTTGGAAAAAATATTTTAGTAAATTCTTATCACCATCAATGTATAAAAAAATTAGGTAAAGGTCTTAAAGTAGCTGCAATATCTGATGATAATGTTATAGAAGCAGTTGAAAATATAGATGGTTCTTTTAAACTTGGTATTCAATGGCATCCTGAAATGATATTTAATAAAAACAAAATTATGGCTAAAATATTTAGATGTTTCCTCCTTGAATGTGAAAATAATAAATATAGGTTATAAAAAAGATAGCATGTTAAACATGCTATCTCATAATCTATATTTATATGTCTATACGGTTGTTTAGATGAATAATTTAGTTTAAATTACATTTCAAAGAACATTTTCATGTCATCTTCTACGTTTGTGATTCCACCAATACCGAAGTTTTCAACTAATACTTTAGCTACGTTTGGTGAAAGGAATGCTGGTAGAGTTGGTCCTAAGTGTATGTTCTTAACACCTAAGTGTAATAATGATAATAATACTATTACAGCTTTTTGTTCATACCAAGCTATATTGAATGATAATGGTAATTTATTTATATCGTCTAATCCAAATACTTCAGCAAGTTTTAATGCTATTACTACTAATGAGTATGAGTCATTACATTGTCCTGCATCTAATACTCTTGGAATTCCATTGATATCACCAAGATCTAATTTGTTATATTTGTATTTAGCACATCCTGCAGTAAGAATTACAGTATCCTTTGGTAATTTTTCTGCAAATTCAGTGTAGTAGTTTCTTGATTTAGCTCTACCATCACATCCTGCCATTACGAAGAATCTCTTTATTGCTCCGCTCTTAACAGCATCAACAACTTGATCAGCTAAAGCTAAAACTTGGTTGTGAGCGAATCCACCAACAATTTCTCCTTCTTCTATTTGAGTTGGAGCTTGGCACTTCTTAGCAAGTTCTATTATTTGTGAGAAGTCCTTGTTTCCATTTTCATCCGCTTCTATATGAGCACATCCTTCATATCCAACTGTTCCAGTTGTGAACATTCTATCTTTGTATGAATCCTTAACTGGTGTAATACAGTTAGTTGTCATAAGGATTGGTCCATTAAATGATTCAAATTCTTTGTTTTGTAACCACCAAGCGTTTCCGTAGTTTCCTGCAAAGTGATCATATTTCTTAAATTCTGGGTAGTATTGTCCAGCTAACATTTCACCGTGAGTATAAACATCTACTCCAGTTCCCTTAGTTTGTTCTAATAACATTTGTAAATCTCTTAAGTCGTGTCCTGAGATTAATATACCAGGATTGTTTCTAACTCCGATATCAACTTTAGTTATTTCTGGATGTCCATAAGTTCCTGTGTTTGCTGAATCTAATAAACTCATACCATCAACACCAAACTTACCAGTTTCTAAAGCTAATGCTGTTAATTCATCAGCAGTTAATGAATCATTTAAAGTTTGAACTAAAGCTTTTGCCATAAATCCGTGTATATCTTCATTATTATACCCTAAGTTCATAGCATGCTTCATGTATGCTGACATACCTTTTAATCCGTATACTATAAGTTCTCTTAAGCTTCTTATATCTTCGTTTTCTGTTGAAAGAACTCCTACGCTTGAAGCCTTTTCCATCATTTCTTCTTCTGTAGTTGCAGTCCAAGTTGCACATCCATGGAAGTCATCTCCTACAGGGTTTCCGCCAGCAGCTTGTACCTTTTTCTTTAATTCTTCTCTTAAAACTAAAGTTTCTTTAACTCTATTTTCGATTGCTTTAAAATCGAAGTTAGCATTTGTTATTGTTACAAATAGGTTTTCTGTTATGTATCTATCAACTCTCTTATCGATAACTCCTACTTTTCTACCTTCATTTGATACTGTAGCTAATCCTTTTGTTACAAAAATTAAAAGGTCTTGAATCTTTGCTACTTCTTCATTTTTACCACAAACACCTACTACAGTACAACCTTTGCATCCTGCAGTTTCTTGGCATTGATAACAAAACATTGACATTTTAAATTCCTCCTATATTCAATTATTAAAATTTATAATTATAGATGATTTTTATATTCTTATATTTATGTTTTTATCTTTAGATTTTGTAAGCACTTGCTTACAATACTCAGTATACTCTCATAACATAAATTCTTCTGTAACATTTGTTACTGTTTAATGTTTATTAAAAATTCTATTACAAATCATCTTTAATTTCCATATTTACTAAATTATTTCTTTTGGAGTAAAGCTACAATATCCTATTTCATCGCATCTTTTTTTCATATCTTCCCAAAGTTCTATATCTTTTAAGCTTTCTAATGCTGTAGGATATAAAATTGTGTTTTCTTTAAATATATGGTCTCTTAAATTAAATATTAAATAAGATGTTAAATCTTGTAGCCTTTCTTGAAAATCATCAAATGGAACGTATTCTATACAATTTAATAATTCTCTAATTTCTCTTTTCTTAGCTCTTAAATCATCATGTTCCATTCTCATAATTCTAGTTGGACCAGTAATTTCATTGTTTTCTAATTCTTTGAATAAAACATCTTCTTCTCTCTTATGATGTGGTTCAGCTGCTATTATATTATCTATAGTAGCCTTTAATTCATCAATATATTGTTCATTACCCTTTAGAGAATCTAACTTTTGAACTTCACTATTTAACTCTTCTAATCTAGTTAAAAATTCTAATATTTTATCATGTTCTACTATAAGTGTATTAACAACATGTCCAACTTCTAAGCTATTTTTTATTTTTTCAAGTTCATCCTTTAAAACTTCCATGTGTATATCACATAAATGTCTTAAATCATTAGGATTCATTCCTTCATCAACTAGCTTTTGTTCAGCTATAGATAATTCCACAGGGTCTATATTTTTAACTATTTCTAGCGCTTCTCTTCTTAACTCAGGTGATATATTAGCTGTATTTAACTTTCTTAATACGTTTGTTAATTCATCAATTCTTTCTTGCTTCATATTTAATACCTCTTAAAATTAAAATTCTTTAAATAAAATGCTATTTTCTTTGTGTATATGAACAAATAAATCTTTTTCTAATGCATCTAATTTCTTATACACTAATTTAAATGTTGTACAAGCCCATTCTGGTGTCTTATATCCATTTGTTTCTCTATAAAGATCTTGAAGTATATGACCAGCCCCTGTATGTTCATTTTCAGTTACACCAATGAATTTCATGATTGAATCTCTTAATTCCTTAGATGGATTCTTAGTGTATTCTCTTATCATTGGGAATAATTCTTCTTCTTCTTTTATCAGATGTTCTTCAAGCTCTACCTTTAATGCTCCAAATAATCTATGAACTGTCTTTAATTCTTCTCCACTATGATGATAATGTACTTTTAATATCTTTAATAATAATTGATCTATTTCTAAAAGTTCTCTAAATGTAAAAGCATGATGTACATTAACTATATTGTCTATTAACTTATTTGGATCTTCTTTTCTCCAATCAATATATTCTTCCTTTGAATTTAAAAATTCATCATATTCTTTATTTATTCTATCTACAAAACTTGCTACTTCTATATCCTTATCTACTAATGCCTTTTCAAGAGTTACATCTCCATGACAGCAGTAATCTATTCCTTTTTCATTAAAAATTCTTGCAGCTCCTGGGAATTCAGCTACTATTTCTCCTAATTTTTGTTCTTTATTTAATTTACTCATAAAAATCTCTCCTCACTATTTATAAATATCTCTCGCTTCAAACTAACCTAATTTTAATTTAAATCTTATTAAAGTAATATGATTTAAATCAAAAACTTTTATTTTTAAAATAAATAATTGCAATAAAAAAAAGCTAGTTCATTAAAACTAACTTCATTATATAAATATAATTATATTTTATTCAGACAAATCTTTAATTAAATCCATGTCTTTTATTATTACTACTTTATTTCCTTTTAATTCAATTATATTTTCATTCTCGAATTTAGATAACTTTCTACTTATAGTTTCTCTAGTAACCCCACAATAATTAGCCATATCTTCTCTATTTAAAGGAAGATCAATATGCATTTTTCCATCAACTAATTTCCCGAATTTATTAGAAAACTCTAAAAGCATACTTGCTATTCTAGCATCTACATCTTTAGTTGCAAGAAACTTTGCTAACTCTTCTGTTTCTGCAAGCTTATGAGATAACTCTTTTAAAATTTTCATTGATATTTGAGGATTCATCTTTAATATTTGCTCTAAATTAGATTTTGATAATGTACCTACTTTTGCATTACTTATTGCAGTTGCTGTAAAAGTACTTTCTTTATCATCAAATAAATTTGCCTCACCAAAGAAGTCTCCTTTAGTTAAAATATGTAATATTTGTTCCTTACCACTTTTAGTTACCTTTGAAATTTTAATTTTTCCATCTCTTATAAGAAATAGGTTATCAGACACTTCACCTTCTCTGCAAAGTACCTCACCTTTTATATATTCTCGTTTAATTACTAATTTAATTATATTTGCTAACTCTAAATCAGATAGTGAAGAAAATATTGATATATTTCTCGCACATATTGGTTTTCCTTGATTACAATGATCAAAAGTATATTCCTTTCCCATTGTTACCTCCTAATCATTTGATTTCTTCTACTTATCTTATATGATACCACGCAAAAAATCCTTTTAGAATTAAAAAACAAATATAATACTGTATTTTTACATTATCAACACTTTATTAAATATTATATTATTAGTTAATTATATAAACGATTTATTAATAATAATGTATTAAATTAAACTTTCTTTTATCTTATTGATATCCTCATCATTAATTTCTTGGAATCTATATTTTTGTTTGCAATCAGGATATTTATTTCTATCTACTTCACTTAAAAACATATCTAATGGTCTAACAAATATCCCAAATTCACCATATAAAGCTTTATACACAACTAATTCTTCCATTGTTTCAGAATGTTTTGCAACATCCATCACTAAATATAATTTTCCCTTAAAATGTTTAACAACTTTTCCTTTTAAATTATCTATCGATCTACACATATTTTTCTCTCCTCCTAAAAGAATATTATAAATCAAATATTAAGCATTAAAAACCTATAAATTTCTTCTATTGCTTTAATAATAATTACTTCTATCTTTCACATATAAAAATAATACTTGCTTATAAATATTTATTAGTATTTTTATTATTCAATATACTTTAAAGAATATAATAAACTAAAACAAAATATAATTTCAATTCAAGGAGACAATTTAGATGTTTATTAAATTTAAAGATATAACTAATGAAATTACTATAGACGTAAGAACAAGATCTGAATTTAATAATATGAAATTATTTCAATATAACATTCCAGTAATAAATGAATATAATCATATGAGAATAAAACGTTTTTATCCATTAGCTATACCTATAATATTAATAAGTTTATATAGAAATAGAAATTATATAAAAGCAAATCTATTACTTCTATCAAATAACGGAAAGCTTCCTATAGTAATTGGCTGTTCTAGAGGTAGATTAAGAAGTCCAATTATTTTTTTATACGCAAAATTAATAGGAATAAAACACTGCAAAATCTTATCTGGCGGCATAAAGAATTTATTTTTAAATAAAGAAAAAAGAGATAGTAATTAAACTATCTCTTTCATTACTCACCTGGCAACGTCCTACTCTCCCACACAGTCTCCCGTGCAGTACCATTGGCGCTATAGAGCTTAACTGTCCTGTTCGGAATGGGAAGGAGTGTTTCCTCTATGCCATCATCACCAGATTTCAGATTGTTCTCTGAAAATTGCACATGAATTTTTGTTGATCGTCTTTTTATTGGTCAAGCCCTCGACCTATTAGTATCAGTCAGCTGAA
>NZ_JAXFPT010000051.1:0-7409 GCF_034179595.1 Clostridium sp. | reverse complement strand
CTACATTAGGTTGATAGTCAAGATTTTCAAATTTAGGATAAACAACTATAAACACAGAGAATGGAATAGAATAATGTGCTGAGTGAACTGATTGAATATCTACATCACCTGTATAAACTACTTTTTGATTTAAGAAACCTTCGATAACTAATTTTCTTCCACTTAAACAAGTTCCTTCTTCGTTTTTAGCTATTGTTATATAAGATACAGAACCTATTAATCCTATTAAATTAACTAATGCAGCAAGTATACCAGCAATAGAAGCTGTTGTAGGAGGAATAGGCGGATTTGCAGTAGGGTCTCCATTGTTTATTAAGTCAGCTATAGCATTAAGCACAGGTTGAAGGTAATTAGTGGAAAGTACATTTGAAGCTGGTACTAATGAAAGTACAGAAGTTTCAAGAGAATCAGCTAAATCCTGTAATGCTTTTGATAGTACAGCTAATAGAGAACTTATTGTTTTTGAAGCTGTATATAAAGTAGCTGAAAGTACATTTCCGGTAAGATCTATAGTTGCTATATAACTTGTAAGATTAAATAGAGCAGCATTCAATGCGTCAATAGAAGCTGTAACATAAGATGGTACAGGAACACGTGGAAAAGCAGCACTAATTGCATTTAAAAGTACTGGAATAAGACCAGTAGTAGGAGTGAATAATGCATTAATAGAACCTACAAGTGTGCCAATCTTAGTAATAATAGTGTTTAATGAGGCAACTAAAGAAGCACTAGCTAATACATGTACAGTTTTATAAGCAAATGGTGTTTCTATAAGTTTTACTGAAGTTAATTCAGCATTTGCATAAATTTGATCAAGATTTTCTATATCTGGTTTTGCTTCTGGAACACATAAAATTTCAGGAACAGAAATTTCGTTCCAATTTAAAACAGTTCTATCTGAACCGTCAATTGTTATTCTTTTAGGATCGCATAAGCCAAAGCTTTTTAAATTAAAATCACAATTACAACCTTTATTGATTTTTTGACAAGTCATATTTTTTACCTTCCTTTATTAGTATATTATGAGCTAACATAAAGCTACTGCTTTTATGAAGATAGTAGTATTTTTAAATACACTTCTTTCAGAAAGCTTACAAGCAAATATATCTTCAATGTAAGGATATACTCTGAAGTTTTGAGAAAGTGGAGTAGATGGTGCAACTATTATAAATACTGAAAATGGAATTTCAAAATGTGCAGAATGAAGAGTTTGTTCTGGAACTGCTGCTGTATAAACAATTTTTTGTTTTAATAATCCTTCTATGATAAGTTTTCTTCCTGTTAAATTAGTGCATTCTGAATTAGGGATCTTTTCTCCAGGAACTAATACTCCATTTTGTACAGCATCACTAACTGTAGGAGTTTTTATTACTCTTTGGGAAATTAATTCTATACATGAACTAACAGATACTATATCTTCAATATCTGGTTTTTGTTCAGGAATATCAACAATTTCAGGTATATAGAATTCAACCCATTCATCACTTTTAGGATTACATTGTAGAACTTTTTCTAATTTATCTTGGCAAAAAGCTCCTACTGTACTTATATTGCAACTTTGATTACAGCAATTTTCATAAAATGTGTGGTTAGTATTATTTGTATAATCGCAAATAGGCATAATTTTATCTCCTTTTCTTATAATTAACAAGTTTGATTAGGAACAGCATATAATAATAGCGTTACTTGTTTTAATATTCTTCTGTTATCTAAAATGCAAGCAGATAGATCTTCTATACATGCATTAACATCATAATTTATATTTAAAGAATCAACTGGTTTAGTTGTACCTGGGAAAGTATATTCAAGAGGAACAACTATATAAGATGAAAATGGTACATAGAAATGAGCTGAGTGAATAGATTGATCTTCTACATTAGCTGTATAGCTTACTTGTTGGCATAATGTACCTTCTATAATAAGTTTTCTTCCTGTAACCTTTTTACCTTCATAGCTTTCGTTTAGAGAAATTGGAGTTTTTATAACTTCGCTTCTCATTATATCGACTGTTACATTTATTGAATTAATATCCTCAATATCAGGTTTTTGAGGTGGTATTTCTAATGTTTCTGGAATATACATTTGCATCCAATAAGGATTATCCTTAATTACAGCTGTTACATCGCTAGCTGTACAAAGTCCTGTATAATCAACTAATGGTTGATTACATGAACTTGAGTTAGTATTAGATTTAGATTTAAAGCTAGATATACATGACATATTATTTACTCTCCTTAAATTAACAATTTTTTTGAGTTTACAATACATATATATACTTTTATGTAGAAAATTGATATAAAAAAGTATAATAAATATTAACTTTATAGAAGACATATTTTTGTGTCATAATTTTGTGTAATTCATATTAATGTAATATAAAGTTTTATTAATCAACTTATTTGGGAGGAGGTTATATGTTAGATAATATTTTAATAACAGGAATAACTGATTTGGAATGTTATCCACCTATGAGTTGTACAAGATATTGTAAACAATGCCTTCAAAATGATTTTCTTTGTGTTCCTGATGAAAAGCCGGATATAGAATCTATTAATGAAATAAAGGTAAGTGTATGTGTAGAAGATTTTGAAGTTTTTAAAACTATATTGGGGCCAAAATTACTTTTAAATGGACAAAAGAAAATTAAAATTTTATACACAGCTAATAATTGTCAACAATCTCTTCACTCAGCACAATGGTGCATTCCTTTTTGCGAATTTATTTTGCTAAAAAATCTACATTATGATAAGTGCTTTAATGATATTAATAACGTTTTTGTAGGAGTAGAAAATGTATGCATGAAATATTTTAATAAAAGATCAGTAGATATTTCATTATTATTCATTATCTGTCCAGAATTTCAAAGTAGTTGTTTTGAAGCACATAGAAAAACTCCAGATAACTGTTGTAATGGATATTATAATTCAAGACCTTGTAAGAATAATAATAATTATTATTGCAGATAAAAATGTAGAAATTTATTTAAAAGATAGTATCAAAAATATTAGAAATATTTTTAAAAAAAGTTTGTATAAAGATTTATACAAACTTCTTTTAATATTTAGAGTAAATAGTTACTTTATTATTCATCATCCTCTACTACATTTATAATGACAATACAAGCAAGTATTAAAGCATGATCATTAAAGTTTTCTATATCTACACAATATTTATCTATTGAATTAATTATACTCTTAGAAGCCTTAGCTATAACAGTATCATATTCATCATATATGCAAAATTCGTAATCTGTAAAATCTCCCCTAGCACATAATTCACCAAAAGGTGTATCAATTATAAATTCATCTTCTGTAGGAGTAACCATTTTTTTAGTTATCTTAGCATAAGGTTCATTAACTTTATAAACTTCAAATGTTTTAGATAGTTTTATAAGCTTTCTTTTTATTTTAAATAATTTATTTCCGTTAGAATCCTCAAAAAATAGTTTTTCTCTAATAGAAGTAAATGCCTTAACATCAACTTTATAACAAATGTCTTCGTTTGAATCTTTTATTAAATAGTCTTCACTAATAGAAGCTAAATTTTGGTTCAAAATGTATCTCATTATTAAAAATCCCCCTTAGAACTTTATCTAAATATATTATATACTATATACACTCTGTATTAAGTAAATTTAATGTAACAATAAAAATAACCTTTTATGTACCTTGACATATAAAAGGCTTTTGGTAAAATTAATATGTAATTTTATATGTGCGTTGAAAAAGAAGAGTAGTCTTAGTTTTATTTTTAGAGAGATGGCATGTGGTGAAAGTCATTAATAAAATAAGATGAAGGGAGCTTTTGAGCATTTTTTCTAGAAAGTTGGGCTTTAGCCAAGAAGGGTGGAACCGCGGAATGTTTTTCGTCCCTTTATTGCTAAAGGCTTTTTTTATTATAAAAAATTTGGAGGTATTAGAAATGGCAGTAGAAAAGACTATGGATAAAATAGTTGCACTTTGTAAAAACAGAGGATTCATATTCCCAGGTTCAGATATATATGGTGGACTTGCAAACTCATGGGATTACGGTCCATTAGGTGTTGAATTTAAGAATAATGTTAAAAAAGCATGGTGGAAAAAATTCATTCAAGAAAGCCCATATAATGTAGGTGTTGATTGTGCTATTTTAATGAATAAAGAAGTTTGGGTAGCATCAGGTCATTTAGGCGGATTCTCAGATCCTTTAATGGATTGTAAAGAATGTAAGGCGAGATTTAGAGCAGATAAATTAGTTGAAGATCATATGACTGCAAGTGGAGTTGAAGTTGCTTCAGCTGATGGTATGTCTAATGAAGAATTAAAGAAATATATAGAAGATCACAATATAGTATGTCCTAAATGTGGAAAGATGAATTACACAGATATAAGACAATTCAATCTTATGTTTAAGACTTTCCAAGGAGTAACTGAAGATGCTAAAAATGAAATATACTTAAGACCAGAAACTGCTCAAGGTATATTTGTAAACTTTAAACAAGTTCAAAGAAGTTCAAGAAAGAAAGTACCATTTGGTATAGGTCAAATAGGTAAATCATTCAGAAATGAAATCACACCAGGTAACTTTACATTCAGAACAAGAGAATTCGAACAAATGGAATTAGAATTCTTCTGTAAGCCAGGAACAGATTTAGAATGGTTTGAATATTGGAGAGAGTATTGCTGGAATTTCTTATTAAACTTAGGTGTTAATAAAGATAACTTAAGAATAAGAGATCACGGAGAAGAAGAACTTTCATTCTACTCAAATGCAACATCAGATATTGAATACTTATTCCCATTTGGTTGGGGAGAACTTTGGGGTATAGCTGATAGAACAGATTATGACCTAAAGAAACATGCTGAACATTCAGGCGAAGATTTAACTTACTTAGATCCAATGACTAACGAAAGATATATACCATACTGTATAGAACCATCACTTGGAGCAGATAGAGTTGCACTTGCATTCTTAGTTGATGCATATGATGAAGAAGATTTATCAACAGAAACTAAGCAAGATTCAAGAGTTGTTATGCATCTTCATCCAGCACTTGCGCCATTTAAGGCTGCAATATTACCATTATCAAAGAAATTATCAGATAAAGCTTTAGAAGTATATGGAGAACTTGCTAAGAAGTTCAATGTTGAATATGATGAAGCTGGAAGTATAGGTAAGAGATATAGAAGACAAGATGAAATAGGTACTCCATTCTGTATAACAATTGACTTTGATACATTAGAAGACGAATCAGTAACAGTTAGAGATAGAGATTCAATGGAACAAGAAAGAGTTAAAATTGCGGACTTAGAAGCATATATTGCTAAGAGTTTAGAATTCTAGTTTATAAGAAAAGAGTATTTTCATTTTGAAAATACTCTTTTTGTTATATACATTAATATAACTGTGTTTTTTCATAGAATTAAAACTTAAAAACAATAATTTATAGTGTTATAATTAAAAACAAATGGGACAAAATTAAATATAATTCATAATATATAAGTTGATAGTAGTGTAGACTTGGAGGCAGAGTATGAAAAAAGATTTTAGGGAATTTAAAGATTTTATAAAAGGTAAAAAAGTTGGAGTTGTTGGAATAGGTGTAAGTAATATACCTCTTATAAATTTTCTAGTAGAGCTTGATGCTAAAGTTACAGCTTTTGATATAAAAAGTGAAGAAAAATTAGGATCTTTAGCTGATGAGTTTAAAAATAAAGGAGTAAAACTTTCACTTGGTGAAAATTATTTAGATAACTTAACTGGATTTGATGTTATATTTAAAACTCCATCAATGAGAATAGATTGTGATGCATTAGTTAAAGCTAAAACAGAAGGAGCATACATAACTTCAGAAATGGAGGAATTCGTAAGATATTGTAAGGGAAAAATATACGGTGTTACAGGTAGTGATGGAAAAACAACAACTACTACTATAATATCTAAATTATTAATTGAACAAGGATATAAAACTTGGGTTGGTGGAAATATAGGAACTCCATTATTTTCTCAAATTGAAGAAATACAAAAAGAAGATATGGTAGTACTTGAATTATCAAGTTTTCAACTTATGACTATGGATTTACCAATAGATATAGCTATATGTACTAATTTAGCTCCAAATCATTTAGATATGCATAAAGATATGCAAGAATATATAGATGCTAAGAAAAACATATTCCTATATGGAGAAAAATCAGGAGTACTAGTAGTAAATAGAGAAAATGATATAACATATTCTTTTGAAAAAGAAGCTAAAGGAGAAGTTAGAGAATTTAGTTCAAAGAGAGTATTAGAAAATGGTGCTTACTATAAAGATGGAACATTATATTTACTAGGCAAAGAAGTAGTAAAAAGAAAAGATATAGTTTTAAAGGGAATGCATAATGTAGAAAATTACTTAGCTGCATTTATAGCAACTAAAGATGACGTTTCAATAGAAACAATGAAAAAAGTAAGCGAAACTTTTGCTGGAGTAGAACATAGATGTGAGTTAGTAAGAGAATTAAATGGTGTTAAATATTATAATGATTCTATAGCTTCAAGTCCAACAAGAACTCTTGCAGGCCTTAAGGCTTTTGATGAAAAAGTAATATTAATAGCAGGAGGATATGATAAACATATACCTTTTGAACCTTTAGCTGAGCAAGGATATCCTTTTATAAAGAAGATGATATTAGTTGGTGCTACTAAAAAGAAAATTAGAGAAGCATTTGATAAATTGAAAAAAGATAAAGGCATAGATGTTGAAATCATCGAAGTAGATACATTTGAAGGTGCAGTTGAAAAGGCTAGAGAAGTAGCAGTAGCAGGAGATATAGTAACATTATCACCAGCTTGTGCTTCATTTGATATGTTCCCTAATTTTATGGAAAGAGGAATTAGATTTAAAGAATTAGTACATGCATTAAAATAAATGACTAAAAGATAACACAAATATTTGTGTTATCTTTTTTATTTTTATGAGAATAATTAAAAGAAAATATATGTTTTTTATTGTTAAAACTAAATTAATTAATATAAAATAAGAAAAATGGCAATAACTATACCAGGTGTATCATTATTTGAATTAGTTAGTAAAAGAAAGAAATATAGAGAATATAAAGAATAAATTCTTTTAATAAACAATAGAATAGATTTAGAAGTGATATGAGCATGTTATTATAATATCCGTCGTCAGGTGATGACGGCAACAAAAAACTTTAAGTAAAACATTAAAAACAATTTAAAAAAGTTGTTGACAATGTAAAACTTAAGTGTTATTATAATAAAGCGGTCAACGAAATCGCACAGATCTTTGAAAATTGAACAGAATATAGAATACATTTAAACAACCAGCAATTCTTTTTACAAGTAAGTTTTATGAGTTAAATGATTAAACTTTTTATTGAGAGTTTGATCCTGGCTCAGGACGAACGCTGGCGGCGTGCCTA
>NZ_JAXFPT010000004.1:0-40206 GCF_034179595.1 Clostridium sp. | reverse complement strand
TTATATATAATAAATTTCTTTAATGTTGTGTCTTTGATAACCATTATTTTTTTTATTTCTCACTTCACCATCTGTATTGACTTCATAATAATCTTCCCAACCTTTTATATCTTTTCACATAAGTTTACTTCTCCTTACTCTTTTCTTTTTGTTTCTATTAAGCGTATTAATTTAGTACGGTGAGTTTTCTTCTTAAGAAGATTTCCTCCGTTTAAGCAGGTTTTCATAACAAATCACTTCGTTATGCGACAATAATGTTTATCGGTGGGAAGTTATTTCCTTCATAATTTTGTCTCATTATTTTAGCTGATTGATAATCAGGTACTAATCTTCTTACATTACATTTAGCTGATAATTTAGTAATGTAATCATATTTACCACCTTCTAAACAGTTATGTTCATCTAAAACATATACAAGTTTAGGGAAAGCTTCTCCAATTGCTTGACCTTTATAGTTCTTCATTCCTTCAATTCTTTGCTTTAACATTTCTTCACAAATATCAGCCATTTCTTTTTCATACTTATGACCAGGTATTATTTCTAGATAAATAGTAGCAAAAGGTGCTTGTCCGTTAGTAGTCATTAAAGTAGATAATTGATATCTAATAGTTTGAACACCAGCTTTTAATTCTTTTTCTCTATCACATAAAGAAAGCTCTTTAGCTTTTTCTTTATCAAGTCCTTTTTCTAAATAATGTATATATGCTTTTTCTTCAGAAACTTTTAAATATTTAGCAATATGTGCAATTGTTATAGATTGTCCACCGTATTGATTACTTGATACTTGAGCCATGATTTGAGTAGTAACAGTACATGCTGTAGTAAAGCTTTTAGGTTCTTCAACTAATTTATCATTAATAACAGTACCATTAGTAAGCATATCTTCTAAGTTAATTAAACAGCAATTAAACATAGGAGATATAGTATAATCCATATCATGCCAATGTATAATTCCTTCATCATGTGCTTGAACTATATGAGCAGGAATTATTTTTCTTCTAGCTAAATCTTTTGATATTTCTCCAGCTATTAAATCTCTTTGAGTAGAGTTTAATTTAGCATTTTTATTTGAATTTTCATTCATAACTTCTTCGTTATTAAAAGCTATTAAATCTAATACAGTTGTGTCAGTTGTATTAATACTTCTTTTATGTTCTCTAACAGCTCTGTATCCTTCATAAGTTTTTGCAGTGAACTCTTGAGATTCTTCTATTAATGCAAAATAAACATAATTTTCGATATCTTCTATTTTTACATTTTCTGAACCATCAAATAAATCTATTGCTCTTTCTGCTATTGAATTAGCTATATCAGTTCTTATTATTCCACAAGACTTCATGGCTCTTAATATAGCTCTTGATATCTTACTTGGATCAAATTCTGTCTTCCTTCCATCTCTTTTAATTACCATATTCATTCTTTTATTTCTCCTTCCATCTTTTATAATCAACATTATATATTATATGATATTTTTTTTCCTTATTTACTATTATACTACTATATATTGGATGTAGGAAATACAAAAATACTATATATTGTTATATTACGTTATCTATTAGATAATCTACAATGTGTTTAGACCATGTTTCTAAATTATTATATTTATCTATTAAATCTTGTCTAGATAACCATGCTCCTTGCAGTTTGTCATTATTTATTGTTACATCATTTATATTATCTATTATAAAGACATAACCTATATATTTATCATTAATAGCTTTATCTCTAACTGTTCCTATAAATCTTAAAGGTTTAGTTTCTTCTAATGTAATAGCATCAAATAAAGTTCTAACAGCTCCTTTAAATAAAGGTTGTATTAAACCATCTGTTACTGTTATATTATCTCCAAATCCTAAACTAATAATAGTATTATCATTATTAGTTAATGAAGCTGAAAAGAATTCACCTTTATCATTTCTGATTAAAGTGTAAGGAATTATCTGTTGCATAGCTATATTTTTATTAGCCATATCTTTATCAACATAAAAACCTATATTGCTATATTTATTCCATATATCTTTAGAATGTTTTTGTTTTTGGAAACCGTCTTCTATTTCAACAGTTTTATCAAACGGTACAATAAAAACTTGTGTTTCCATCAATTTTTCCCCTTTTTTATTTATTTTATATATAAAAAGCCCGTGATTTAATTCACGAGCCAGATTGAAATTACTGATCAAAAGCTATTATTTAGTCAATAACTTTTAATTCTAATAATTTCTATGTAATTAGTTATGTATAAATAAATTTAATGGAAAATATGGGGATGCTTTTTATACATAACTAAGAATAAGAATTAATCGAGAATCAACTCCTTTTGATACTGGAGAAGTTTTCATCTCTATAACACCTTAAATAGATAAAGGGGTAACCCAACCATTTGAGAAAAAGATTTACAATTCTCGCCAAAGAACAACTTGAATGATTAGGATTTTAGTAACTTGATTTTTACAAACGGTGTCTTGCCACCCTCATCACCTAGCTTTCTCAATTCTAGGATTTTTTGTTCTAGTGTTACCTTACCCTTATACAGTTTAAAGACTTGTTTAGGTCAATATATTACAATGTAAGCCCAGTAGAACTAAGTGTCATAATGTAATATATTAGTTGTAGCAACCAGTTGTTCCTGCTACGTTTTTACTTGTACTTCGTAAATTATACTGGCACACCTTTTAGGATAGATACTGAAGAACATAACAGTTCTTGGCTCTCCATAGCCTTTGTGGAACTCTTTAAATAGACAGTTTAAAGACTTATCTAGGTCTTATAAGTATGTAAAATAATTATAGCACATCTATAATTAAAAGCAAGGGGTTTAAAAGTATTAATAAAATATATAATGGCAGTAATATATTATTTAAGCTTTTAATATATAAATGTGCTATGTTGTTGAATGTAATTTATGATTAATTAATTATAATTATCTATTTATCTTTTCTTTAAGAGCTGAACCAGGCTTGAAAGCAGGTGCTTTACATGCAGGTATTTGAATTACTTCTCTAGTCTTTGGATTTCTTCCTTCTCTAGCAGCTCTCTCTCTAGTTTCAAAAGTTCCAAATCCAATTAATTGAACCTTTTCTCCAGCTACTAATGCTTCTTCAACACTTTCTATAAATGCTTTTAAAGCTACTTCTGCATCTTTTTTAGTTAACTTTGACTTTTCAGCCATGCTAGTAATTAATTCTGCCTTATTCACAATTACATCCTCCTTAAATAATTAGTTACTTAATAGTACTAATTAATTCTTTATGTACTATGCTTACTTATCTTATTATATTATCACTTTTAACTCTCGTCTACACTCAATAGACAAAATGCTTAATTATTTGTATTAATAAGCAGTTATTCCAATATAACAATTAACTTGAAAGCATAGAATTTTATTACTTTAAGTTATATTCTATAAAAACCTTAAAATTCCTTCTAAATCTAATTATTTTCTAGTTTCTTAGCGTCATTCCAAAGTTTATCCATTTCTTCAAGAGACATTTCTTTTAAATTTTTTCCTAATTTATTAGCTTGCTCTTCTATATAACTAAATCTTCTTATAAATTTATCTGTAGTATTATTTAATGCTTCTTCTTCATCAATGTTTAAGAATCTTGCAACATTAACACATGAGAATAATAAGTCTCCAACCTCTTCTGTTATATTTCCCTTATTTTCAGTATTATATGCATCTAAAACTTCATTTAATTCTTCTACAACTTTTTTTGCTGCATCTTCTACATTATCCCAATCAAATCCAACTTTTTTTGCCTTATTTTGAATCTTGTGAGCTCTAATTAAAGCTGGAAGTGCTTTTGCAACAGCATTTAATTCGTCAGTTACTGTTTCAAAACCTTTTTCTTCTTTCTTTATTTCATCCCAGTTTTGAACAACTTCTTCTGAGTTACAAATTTCTTGATTTTTAAATATGTGAGGATGTCTATTTATCATTTTATTATAAATACCTTCTACTACATCATTAAAATCAAAATATCCATCTTCTTTTCCTATTGATGAGTGGAATATAACATGTAAAAGTACCTCTCCAAGCTCTTCTATTAAGGCATTATCATCTTCATTTTCTATCGCATCTTTAACTTCATAGCTTTCTTCAACTATTGCATTTTTTATACTTTCATGAGTTTGTTCTCTATCCCAAGGGCATCCTTCATCCCCCCTTAGAACTTCTATTAAATTTATTAAATCATTTATATCTTTCTTATTATTTAAATCTTTAGGTATATATACAGATGTTAAGTAATCTATATCTTCTTGCATATCAAGTTCATATAAAGGAATTTCTCTTATACTTTCTAATCCTTCAATTCCTGCTGCTCTAACATAAATTATTTTAGTTTCATCATCATAACATTCTAATAATTTTAACTTAACTTCTGATGCAATAAATGGATTGTATACTTGAGTTATTATAGTTCCTATTCTTTTATCCATTATTTGATTGTTTATATCAAATGCATCTATAACTTTAAGCCCTTCAATAGGGTCTATTTGCAGTCTATCCATCATTGCATCTATAAAACTAACCGCTGGTAAAATTTCATATTCTATATTTCCTTCTTTGCAAAGTTCCATAAGATTAGATACTGATTTTTCAGCAACAAGTGGGTGTCCTGGAACTGCATAAACAACATTTCCTGTTTCTTTATAAACCTTTATTAGATCTTCAGCTATATTTTTATAAACTTCATCAAAGCTTTCTCCGCTATTATAAAAATGATCATATGTTTTAAATTCTATATTTCTACTTCTTATAAAATCAACTGTTGGATGAATTTCAGTTCTAAAGTAAATATTATCACTTTCTTCTAATACTCTTAAAGCACCTACTGTAAGAGCATCACTAGCTCCTGGTCCTAAACCAATAATTTTAATCATTAGGTATTTCTCCTTTTATCTATTTATTTTTTAGAAAATCTACTTCTTACGTCTTCAACATCAAATACTCTCATACACATAATTGAAGTCATATATACTATAATACCTAAAATTACTGATAATAAGCAAGATATCCCGTTACTCATTGTATACTTAAAAATAAATTCATATACATATAAAACTACTAAAGTCATTACAATTGATCCTAGTATAGGCTTTATTACATTGTTTAAAATTCCAATTCTTGTTTTTAAATTAATTTTAAGTAGTATTATATTTAGAATTGTTGTTACAATATACGCTACAATACTTGCTATTACAGCTCCATATATATTAAATTCAGGCATTGGAACTAATATAAGTGTTAATATAAGTTTTACTATACATCCTATAAATAAGTTTATAACAGGAGCTATACATTTACCTACACCTTGTAATATAGATGTTGTAGTTTGAGTTAATATTACAAATGGTATTGTTATAGATAAATATCTAAGTATTTCAAATCCCTCATACTTTCCTGGGAATATAAGCTTCATTATAGGTAATGACATAAAGAATATTCCAAACATACATGGTATTGATATAACAGTAGAGATTCTAATTGCTAAATTAACTTTATTTTCAACAGCTCTAAATCTTTTTAAAATAAATTGTTCTGATATTATTGGAATTAATGAAATAGAAAGTGCCATAGAAAGAGTCATTGGTATATTTACTATAACTGATGCTTTACCTGAAAGTTGTGCATAAAGTATAGTTGCTTGTTTTGTAGTAAAGCCTGCTTCTAATAATTTTTGTGGAATAAATATAGAATCAATAAGATTCATTATTGTAGAAACAGTCGCTCCTAATGATATTGGAATGGCAATTTTAAGTATTCTATTCATAATTATAGGATCACTTTTTACTTTTTTAATACCATAGTTTCTCTTTATAATTAAATATTTAATATAAAGATAACCTCCACCTAGTATTCCACCTGCTGCTGCTCCAAAAGCTGCTCCACCTGCTGAATATTCTATACCTTTAGGAAGAAATAGAACTGCTAGTCCAACTCCAAAAACTACTCTTCCTATCTGCTCTAGTATTTGTGATACTGCAGAAGGTGTCATGTTTTGAAGGCCTTGAAAGAACCCTCTAAATATAGTCATAATAGAAATTATAAGTGGTGCAAAAGATATACCTATCAATGAATAGTATGCCTTCATGTCCCACTTTAAGAAATTAATTATAGGTTTTGCAAAAAAGAATAAAAAGAATGTTGTCCCAGCACCTAATATGAACATTAAATAAGTAGAACCTTTTACAATCTTAAAACTTCCTTCTATATCACCTACAGCATTATTTTCTGAAACTAACTTTGATATAGCAACTGGTATCCCTGATGCTATAGCTACAAAGAACATATATAATGGAAATGACATTTGATAAAGGCCAATCCCTTCATCGCCTATAAGCATTATAAGAGGCCATCTAAAAAATACACCAAGAAATTTTGCGAGTATTCCTGCAACACCCAATATTATACTACCCTTTATTAGGGATTGTTTCTTCATAAAATACCTCCAAACTTTTCTTTTACTAATAATAATTATTGTAAGTTTAGAGGTATTATTACTTTTATTTTCATTTTACTTAATAAAAATATCTTTTTATTGTTCCATTTGCTTTCCTAGGAAAGCTGCGGCCGTTTCAGCTAATTTAAGTTCTAATTCTCCCATCTTTTGACCTGATTGCTTTGATAATATAATAACAGCACCAATTGCATCTCCTTCTGCAACTATAGGAGCTACTACTTGTGATGTCATTTCTTCTATATCTTCATCACTATGTAAAGGAATTAATTTTTGACCACCTTCTCCAAGTAATACTGGCTTTCTTCCTTCCATAATACTTTCAAGTTCATTACTTATTTTTCTATCTATGTAATCTTTTTTAGGAGCACCACTAACTGATATAAATGCGTCTTTATCGCTAATTAAAATTATATGTCCAATAGCTTGTTGTAAGCTTTCAGCGTATTCTTTTGAAAAGTCTGTAAGCTCTCCAATTGGTGAATACTTTTTAAGAATTACTCCACCTTCTCTATCTGTAAATATTTCAAGTGGATCTCCCTCTCTAATTCTTAAAGTTCTTCTTATTTCCTTTGGTATAACAACTCTGCCTAAATCATCAATACGTCTTACAATTCCTGTGGCTTTCATTTATAATTAACCTCCTTAATAAAATACTGTTAAATTTAGTAGCATTATTATTATTTGACTACATAGAAATTTTATGCATTTATAACCAATGTTTAAATAAAAAGAACACCTAAAAATTAGGTGTTCTCTCCATTTATACTATTGAAGTTTATCTTCATAAACTTTAACTTTAAGTTCGTCTTTCCACTTATTGATAGTATCTGTATAAGCTTTTTGTTCTTCTGTACTTAATAATGTATCTTTTATATCATCTTTTACATAATCAAATGGCATAATACCTGGTTTTTTCATTACTGTTTCAACCTTTATTAAATGATAACCATACTTAGTTTTTACAGGCTCTGATATTTCTCCATTGTTAAGCTTCTTAACAGCATCCATAAATTCAGGTAAATATTCAGTTGAGTCATAAGCAACGTAACCTAATGATCCTCCAGTTGATTTTGTCATATCTGTATTGTACTTAGCAGCCATTTTTTCAAAAGTTGTCTTTTTATCTATAATCTCTTGTCTTACTTTTTCTGCTGTTTCTTTAGCATTATCTCCTGATATAACTATGTTATATACAGTTGCTCCAGCTTTATCTACTTTAAATGTGTTTTTATTTTCATCATAATACTTTTTAATAGCATCATCACTAACTTTTACATCTTTATATATGTGATTATCAAGAGTTGATTTTACTATTATATTTTCTCTTAGCATTTTTTTAACTGCTGCTTCGTCCTTAAGTCCACTTTGTTCATATGCATTTTTGAATTCTTCATCAGTTTTATATGCACTTTTCATTTCTTTAAATTGCTCATCAACTTCTTTATTTAATTTATCTTCTGGCTCAACCCAATTATTCTTTTCAGCTTCTTGTACTATTACTTCTGTATCTACTAAGCTTTGTAACATTTGCTTTTCTTGAGATAATAACTGTGCTTTTACTTGTTCATTATTTTTATAATCTGAACCATATTGTTGTTCATATAGATTATAATAATACTTCATTGCATCTGTTAAATCTTGTCTTGTAATTTTCTTATCTCCAACCTTAGCTAACGTTTCTTTTTGTACTGCTTCTGGAGTCTTTTGTATCATTTTACACCCAGCAAATGACATACTAGCCATTGCAACTAAGCTTAAAGCTACTAACTTTTTAATTTTACCCACGTTTATCCCTCACTTTACTAGTTTTTGTAACGACTATTTGCTAAAAATTCACATGTTTTAAGTATAACAACATTATATCGGTAATTCAATTATTTAACTTTTAAGTATTTATTACTTTTATTATATTGTCTAGCATTTCTTTAAAGAAAGCTAACATTTCTTCTTTCTTTATGTTGTTTTGTTTAAATTCAAATTCTGGATTACTACCAAATTTAAGTATAACATTGTTTTTATATTTTTCTAATAACACCTTAAATACATTTTCATATTCTTTATCTCCATCTGCAAATTTAAAGAATATTCCTTTTGGTGTTTCTTTTATTTCTTCTATATTAAGTTCTCTAGCCTTACTCTTTATATAAGCTATATCCATTAAGTTATAAACTGAATCTGGTATATCTGAATATCTATCTTCAAGTTCATCTTTGATTTCCATATATTCATCATAACTTTCAATTGCTGCAATCTTTTTATAGACTTCAATTTTTTGATTTTCATCTTTTATGAAACTTTCTGGAATATATGCATCTACTTTAATATCAACAGTTGTTTCAATAGGTTCTTTTGTTATTTCACCTTTAATAAGTTTTATTGTATCTTCAAGCATTCTACAATATAAATCATAACCTATAGTGGCCATATGTCCATGTTGAGCTGATCCCATCATGTTTCCAGCCCCTCTAATTTCTAAATCTCTCATGGCTATTTTAAATCCAGAACCTAATTCTGTGAAATCTTTTAATGCCTTAAGTCTCTTTTCTGCAACCTCTGTTAAAACCTTATCTTTAGTATATAAAAGATAAGCATATGCTATTTTATTAGATCTTCCCACTCTTCCTCTTAACTGATAAAGTTGTGAAAGTCCCATTTTATCTGCATCAAATATTATTATTGTATTTACATTTGGAATATCTATACCCGTTTCAATAATTGTAGTACATACTAAAACATCATAGTCCTTATTCATAAAGTTAACCATCTCTGTTTCAAGTTGTCTTTCTGTCATTCTACCATGAGCAAAAGTTATTCTAGCTTCAGGAACTAATTCTTTGATGTAGTTTGCCATTCCTTCAATATTTTCAACTCTATTATATACAAAGAAAACTTGACCACCTCTATTCATTTCTCTAAGTATCGCATCTCTTATAAGTTGGTCATTTTGTTCAATAACATATGTTTGCACAGGATATCTCTCTTCAGGTGGAGTTTCTATTATTGAAATATCACGTGCTCCTGTTAATGACATATGAAGAGTTCTTGGAATAGGAGTTGCACTTAGTGTAAGTACATCAACATTTTTCTTAAACTCTTTTATCTTTTCTTTTTGTTTAACTCCAAATCTTTGTTCTTCATCAATTATAAGAAGTCCTAAATCTTTAAACTGAATATCTTTTGATACAAGCTTATGAGTTCCTATAAGAATATCAACATTTCCTTCTTTAATAGCTTGCATAGTAGCTTTTTGTTGTTTTGCAGTTCTAAATCTGCTTACCATATCTATTTTTATTGGGAAATCTGAGAATCTTTTTAACATATTTTTATAATGCTGTTCTGCAAGTATTGTTGTTGGAACTAAGAAAACTACCTGCTTTCCGTCCATAACAGCTTTAAATGCCGCTCTTATAGCTACTTCTGTTTTTCCATATCCAACATCACCACAAAGAAGTCTATCCATAACTTTTGATGATTCCATATCACTTTTAATTTCTTCAAGTGATGTTAATTGATCTGGTGTTTCTTCGTATGGAAACTCATCTTCAAATTGTCTTTGCCACTCTGTATCTTTACTGAATTTATGTCCTTTTAATGTAGATCTTGTTGCATAAAGCTTTACTAAATCTTTTGCTATTTCATTTATAGAATTTTTAACTTTACTTTTAGCCTTTTGCCATTCATTACCGCCTAGTTTATTAACCTTAGGGTTTTTCCCTTCACTACCTATATACTTTTGTATTAAATCAAGTTGTTCAACAGGTACATAAAGTTTATCACCTTTTTGATATTCTATATCTAAATAATCTCTAGTATTTCCTGCTACTTCAATTTGTTTTATTCCTTTATATACCCCAACTCCATGATTTACATGAACAACAAAATCTCCTAATTTAAGTTCTGCAAAAGAATTTATTTTTGATATACCCTTCTTTTGCTTTCTCTTTTTTGGTAGTTTTCTTTTAGCTTCACCAAAAATTTCTTTATCTGAAATTACACATATTTTTTCATCTGGATATTCAAATCCTTTTAGAAGATTACCAAATGTTATAACTACTTCTCCATCTTGTATTTTTTCTACATTATCTTTATAAACACTTTCAACACCTCTATCTCTTAAGGTTTCGACTAATCTTTCTCCTCTTGTTCTTGTACCTGAAAGAATTAGTGTTTTAAATCCTTTGCTTTTTTTATCTTTTATATCATCAATTAATAGATCTAATTGACCTTGATAATTATGGAGAGTTAATTGAGATATATTAATTATAGAATGTGGTCTAAATATATCTCTTGATTTTTGGAATGTATCTAATGTTATTAATTCACATTTTTCAAACTTATTAATTACTTCATTAAAATCAATTAATAATTCTGAATGCTTAGGAAGTATATTACCTTTTTCAAGGAATATTGAAAAATTTTCTCTAAATTCACTATAAACGCTTTCAAGCTTTCCTATTAATCTTGCTGTATCATCTATTATAAAATTATATCCTTCAAAATAATCAAATAAACTTTCTAAATCCTTATAGAAAAATGGGATATAAGAATCCATAGTTTCAAAACTTGATGTATGAATAAGACTTTCTATATTTTTATTTATAATTTCTGAAAGCTTATCTCTAACTTCTTTATTTCTATTGTTTTCTAGAGCCTTATCTAATTCTTCTTTTAAAGCATCCTTAGCATAATTTATAACATCATCATCTATTATTATTTCTTTAGCTGGGAAAATCTCTATTGATTTTACTCTTTCTATACTTCTTTGAGATTCTACACTAAATGTTCTTATTGAATCAATTTCATCATCAAATAATTCAATTCTATATGGATAAGCTGAATCTGCTGGATATACATCAAGTATACCTCCTCTTAATGCAAACTCACCTTTTCCTTCTACCATCTCAACTCTTTCATATCCACCTTCAATTAAAAGTTTAGTGATATCTGAAAAATCAACTATATCATTTACATTTAGTTTAATCTTGTGTTTTTCGTAATATCTTCTTGGAGTATATTTAGATGCAAATGCTTCTACAGATGTTACTATTATCTTCTTTTTTTTATTTAAAATTTCTTTTATAACTTTAAGTCTAGCCCATCTTAAGTCCCCTGATATTGCATCTATATTATAAAAGACTACTTCTCTTACTGGAAAATAATAAACTTCAGTAGAGTAAAAACTTAAATCCTCATATAAATTCTTAGCTTCAATATCACTATGAGTAACTATAACTAATGGTTTATCATACTTTTCAAATATAGAATCTATTAAATAAGTCCTACCTGATTCAGATAAACCATATATTGCAAAAGGAAATTTTTTATTATCTATATTACTAGTTATTTCATTAAATTTCCCGCTCTCAATTAAGGGTGTCATTAACCCTTGTAACCTCATGTTCTAACCCCTCCTTAAATACTCTTTTTAGCTTTAAATCCATTATATTTATTCATTGCAGAACTTGTATCTTCTTTTAAAATTGTATCTGTTGCAAGCTTTGTAGCTTCTAAACTTTCTTCTAAAACTTCATTTTCCTCTTTAGAAAATTTACCAAGTACATGTTCAACTAAATCTCCTTTAGGTTGTCCTACCCCTATTTTAATTCTTGAAAATTCATCACTACCAAGATGTGATATTATGCTTTTTATTCCATTATGTCCTCCAGCACTACCTTTTTCTCTTATTCTAATTCTTCCAACATCTAAACTTATATCATCATATATAACTAATATATCTTTATTTGTAAGCTTGTAAAAATCTACAACTTCTCTTACACATTCTCCACTTAAATTCATATATGTTGTAGGTTTCATAAGAATGACTTTTTCACTTCCTATAAAGCCTTCTCCATATTCTCCTTTAAATTTCTTCCTATTTATATCTACATTATACTTTTTTGCTATATAGTCTATAGCTTCAAATCCTATATTATGTCTAGTGTTATCATATTTAGCTTCTGGATTACCAAGTCCAACTATTAAAAACATATAATCTCCTCTTTCTTCTGTTTATTTATTATACATACTATAATTTTTACACTTTTAATATACGTCTATTCAAATACTACTTAATATTATACTAAATTTTTGCAATAATAAAGAGGCTTAAAAAAGCCTCTTTATCTTATATAGATATATTTACACTTATTATATTACCATCTCTTAATAATTTGAAATTTATAGTTTTATCTTTAGAATTTTTAACTACTTTTATTAAATCTTCATAAGATGATATAGGTTCTCCATCAGCTGTTAATATTATATCAGTAACCTTAATACCTTCCTTAGCAGCTTTTCCATATTCAGTTAAACTTTCAATATAAAAACCTTTTTTATATTCATTATTTACTTTAACTTCCGATCCCCGTATTCCTAGAATATCTGATTTTTTTATTATCTCTTTTGTAACAGCTTCTAAAGCTCCGCTACCAGAAGCATAATATAAATGATCAGTATCATCTTTATCAGTTAAATATCTACTATTTATACCAATAAGTTCTCCATTTGCATTACAAAGTACACCACCATAATTTCTTGAATTCATAACAGCATTTGTTTGAATTAAATTATAATTAGTATTATCTATTTTAACTTTATCAAGCATTGAAGTTACTATACCAAATGTAACAAGACCTACATAATTATCACTAATAGAATTTCCAATAGCATATGTTATGTCGCCTGGTCTTATATTTTTATCATCAGCAATACTTATAGCATTTAAATTAGTAACTGGTATTTTAATTATTGCTATATCAGCATCTTTATTATATCCTAGAAGAACTGCCCTCATTGATTTTGTTCCTTTTGAAGGTAAATTTACAAATATATTTTTAAAATCTTTAATATCACTATATGAAGTTGCAATAATACCATCTTTAGTAATAATTACCCCTGTTAAATTATTAATTGATGAATCATTGGATTCTACATTTTTTGAACTATCACCAATACTAACTAAAGATGGTGCTACTTTTTGTATAACTTTTCTTATATTTTCTTGTGTCATAACCTCAGTTTTTATATCATCTATACTGTCTTTATTTTCATCTATCTGCTTAGTATTTACATTAATTAGGTTATGATTTGATAGTATTACCCCTAAAGTAACGCCTATTAAAATTATTAGTACTATTGTTAAGATGTTATTAGAGTTATTAACCTTGCTTTTACTCTTTATATTTATAGTACCATTTTTTTGTTTATCTTGATTCTCATTCATAAATATCACCAAAACCTATTTCTTAGTTAGAGTAAATGTAAACATAACACCAGTATCTTTATAGTTTTCAACCCAAATATCTTCATCATGTTCTGTAAGTATCAATCTAACAATTGGCAATCCAAGTCCTGTACTTATCTTATTTGTTCTAGAAACATCAGCCTTGTAGAATCTATCCCAAATCTTAGTTAATTGTTCTTCTGTAAGTTGCTCTCCATCATTGTAAATACTTACGAATACCTTATCACCTTTTGACTTAGTGTTAATTCTTATATTACCGTGTTCAACACTATACTTAACTGCATTATCAACTAAATTAGTTAATACTTGTGTTATCTTATCATTATCACCAATAATATATTGATGTTCTTTTTCTAACATAACATCAACATTCAGACCTTTTTCATGTATTTGACTTTCCAATTTAGTAACGGTATATTTTATTAAGTTACTAATATCTAGCTCTTGTTTGTTAAGCTTAATTTTACCTGATTCTAAACTTGATATATCTAATAAATCATTTATAAGTCTTGATAATCTTTCTGTTTCATCATAAACAATATTTAAATAATATCCTTCTTTATCTTTAGGAACTATTCCATCTAATATACCAGATATAAATCCTCTTATAGATGTAATAGGTGATCTAAGTTCATGTGACACACTTGATATAAATGTTTTTCTATTTTCATCAACTTGTTGAAGTGATTCTGCCATTGTATTAAATGACTCTGCAAGTTCGCCTATTTCATCATGGGACTTTATATCAATTCTTTGATCTACACTTCCTTTAGCTAATCTTCTAGCTGCTGTTGTAATTTCATTTAACGGTTTTATAAAGAATTTTCTACTATATAAATACAATGCTATGCTACCTACAATGATAACTAATAATGTTGTCACTGCAATAACCTCATTAACCTTAATTATAGGTTCAAGCATACTATTTATAGGTACTAGCATAACTATAACACCACTAAAGTATTTTTTATTAAATATTGGCTTTAGATAAACATAATCATTCTTTGCAGAATTTTTTAAGTTACTATATTCTATAGATTTACCTTGTTTTAAAATATCCATATCTTCTTTAGGTATTCCTAAATTAGAAAATTTATAATCTTCGTATTTACTGTTAGATACGGCATATGTATATCCTAAATTATCAGTAACTAATATCTCTGCATTAATATTTTTTCCAACAAAGTTCATTACACTTTTTAATGTATCTAAATTAGAACTTTTATCTAAAGTTAAGTAGGATATAGCAGCACTCTCAATGATTGTACTTTCCTCATTAAGTTGTTGCTTTTTTTGATCAAAATAATAATTTCTAAACCAAATTGCTAATACTCCTGCAATTATTACAGACGTAGTGACTAAAATCAAAGTAAAGGTTATTATAAGCCTATACGATAAACTACCTTTTTTCATCTACTTCACCTCGAATTTATAGCCAACCCCCCAAACAGTTTCTATTTGCCATGTATCTCCTGTATGAAGCTTTTCTCTTAATCTCTTAACGTGAACATCGACAGTTCTTGAATCTCCTGGATAATCATATCCCCAAACTTCGCATAATAATTGTTCTCTTGTAAATACTCTATTTTTATTGCATGCTAAATAATATAATAGTTCAAATTCCTTAGGTGGCATTTTAACTTCATTATTTCTGTATACAACTCTATATGAATTTGCGTCAATTGTTAAATCATTGTATTGAATTACTTCTTTATTTGTGTTATCTGCTGTATATCTTCTCATTACAGCTTTAACTCTTGCTAGTAATTCCTTTGGTTCGAATGGTTTAACTATGTAATCGTCAGCTCCAAGTTCTAAAGCTAAAACTTTATCAAATGTATCTCCTTTAGCAGTAAGCATTATTACAGGAGTTGTTCCTTCTTTTCTTACCCATTTTAATACATCTATTCCATCTATGTTTGGTATCATAACATCTAATAATACTATGTCAGGTTTATAATCTAAAAATATTTCTTCTGCTTCTTTTCCATTATGTGCAATTCTTGTATCATATCCTGCGCTTTTAACATACATATTTATAACTTCACAGATATTTTCATCATCATCAACTATTAATACTTTTCCTAATACGCCTTCCATTTGGCACCTCCATAATTAATATTGTTAATTTCTTATTAATATAAATTAACTAACAAGTATAAATTTATCATTTTTCACTACTTTTTAATATAGTTTTGTCTAAAAGTTACAAATTATTAACTATAAATCATTACTTTGATAAAAATTAAAACCTCTAGTTAACTTTCTAGAGGTTTAATTAATTATTTTTATATATTTTTATGTATTACAAACTCTAAGCTTCAAATAACTTACTTATTGGTTCATCATCATATATTCTTCTAATTGCTTCAGCAAATATTGGTGCTACTGATATTGATTTGAATTTTTCTTTATCTACACCTTCTGGTAATTTAATTGTATTTAACATAACTAGTTCTTCTATTGATGAATTATTTATTCTTTCAAATGCTGGACCTGATAATACTCCATGAGTACAACAAGCATATACATTTTTAGCTCCTAATTCTTTTAATGCATTTGCTGCATTTGTAATTGTTCCAGCTGTATCTATCATATCATCTATTAAGATACATTTCTTTCCTTCGATATCTCCAATAATGTTCATTATTTCAGATACGTTTGCTTTAGGTCTTCTTTTATCTATAATCGCTATTGGTGCATGTAGCTTATCTGCGAACTTTCTAGCTCTTGTAACACTTCCAAGGTCAGGTGAAACTACTACAACATCATCTTGATCTGCTAGTCCCTTATCTACAAAATAATTTGAAAGTATTGGTGAACCAACTAAGTGATCAACTGGTATGTTGAAATATCCTTGGATTTGAGCAGCATGTAAATCCATTGTTAATACTCTGTCTGCTCCAGCTGTAGTTAAAAGATCTGCTACTAACTTTGCAGTTATTGGATCTCTTGACTTAGCTTTTCTATCTTGTCTTGCGTATCCATAATAAGGTATAACTGCTGTTATTCTTCCTGCTGATGCTCTCTTAAATGCATCTATCATTATTAATAACTCCATTAAGTTATTATTAACAGGTGAACAAGTTGATTGTACTATAAATACATCAGCACCTCTTACGCTTTCTCCAATATTTACTGATATTTCTCCATCACTAAAAGTTCCTACATCACCAGCACCAACTTCTATGCCTAATATTTTAGCAATTTCTTGTGCTAATTCAGGATGTGAGTTTCCTGTAAATATCTTTATATTGTTTACATGACTTAACATAATTAATGAAGACCTCCTCAAACTTTAAGCTTTTTTATATATAAAATTTTAATTTTTTACTTTTTTAATCCTTTTTTTTCTACCCATCCTTTGATGTTTCTTTGCTTTGCTCTAGCTATTGCAAGATCTCCTTCTAAAACATCATTAGTTATTGTTGAACCAGCAGCAATGTAAGTATTATCATGAACTGTTACTGGTGAAACTAAATTAGTGTTACATCCAATAAAACTATGATTTCCTATTACTGTCTTATTCTTTTCTTTACCATCATAATTAACTACAACAGTTCCGCATCCAAAGTTACAGCCTTCTCCAACTTCTGCATCTCCAATGTAAGTTAAATGTGACACTTTAGTTCCATCTCCTATAGTTGATTTTTTGATTTCTACAAAATCACCTATTCTTGCTTTTGAACCTATTTTACTTTCAGGTCTAATATATGCAAATGGTCCAACTGTAGTATTATTTCCGATTTCACTATCTAGTATTACTGATGATTCAACAGTAACACCATCATTTATTTTACTATCTTTAATTCTGCAGTTTTGCATTATCATGCAGTTTGAACCTATAATAGTTTTTCCTTCTAATATTGTTCCTGGATAAACAATTGTATCTTTTCCTATTTCAACATCTATTCCTATATAAGTTGCCTTTGGATCTATTAATGTAACTCCATTATCAAGATGTTTTTCATTTATTCTTTTTCTTAATATTTCTTCAGCTTCAGCTAATTGTGCTCTTGAATTTACTCCTATTGTATCTTCATAGTCTGTAACAACAGCTCCAACTTTCTTTCCTTCTGATTTAAGAATACCTATTACATCTGTAAGATAGTATTCTCCTTGATTATTATCATTAGAAAGCTTTTCTAATGAATTAACTAATTCTTCTATATCAAAACAATACATAGCTGCATTCATTTCATTGACTAATAATTCTTCTTCATTACAGTCTTTATGTTCAACTATCTTTAAGACATCTCCGTCTTTATCTCTTATTATTCTTCCGTATCCTGTTGGATCTTCTACTATTGCACTTAACAATGTAGCAGCATTTTTATTTTTTTCATGCTCATTTATTAAGTTTTCTATAGTGGCTTCTTTTGTTAATGGAGCATCACCTGCAAATACTACAACAGTTCCTTTTTTACCTCTTAAAAAGTCTGCTGCACATTTAACCGCATGTCCAGTCCCTAATTGTTCTTCTTGCATAGAATATGTAACCATTCTATCTTTAGTACCTTCTTTTACTAATTCAGCACCTTTTCCTATTATTACGTTTATATCCTCTACTTCTGCTTTTCTCATGTTGTCTATAACATGATTAACCATTTCCTTACCACAAACTTTGTGTAGTACCTTTGGAATATCAGATTTTATTCTCTTTCCTTGACCTGCTGCAAGTATTAATGCGCACTTATACACTTTACCACCTCTATTATGCTACTTTTTAAAAATAGTATATACTATTTGCGTTTTTTATCTAAATTTAAATTATTTTTATTTTATTATATTTCAATCAATCTTGTATTTCAAGTTCAGTAAATTTTAAAAAATATCTACCTAATCAAAAAACAAAAAAATAAAAGGGAATAACCCTTTTATTTTAAATATTAATATTATTCTGCATCTACGTCTTCAGTTAATGCTTTATCATATGCTTCAAGAATAGCTTTTTGTATCATTTCTCTTGAATTAGTGTTTATAGGATGTGCAATATCCTTAAATTCACCATCAGGAGTCTTTCTACTTGGCATAGCGATAAATAATCCATTTTGTCCTTCAATAACCTTAATATCGTGAATCACAAATTGATCATCAAAAGTAACAGATACTATTGCTTTCATCTTTCCATCTGTAGCTATCTTTCTAATTCTAACGTCTGTTATTTGCATTTGACTACACCTCCAGTTGCCTTGATAATATTACAATTCTCCATAAGTTGGCAATTTCCTTTTTTTATTTGGTAAAATTTAAAAGAAACCAACTATTTTCTATCAGTGTAATCTCTATATATTATTCAAATATTTTTGATGGTCTAACATCTACTACTGATGATTCACTTACTGAATAAAGGTCTACTATTGATATGTATTCATCAACAAGCTTTTTCTTTGCTTCTTTACTATCAACTAAAACTCCAATTCCAACAAGCTCACTATCAAATTCTTTTAATAAATCCTTTATTCCAAGTGCAGTTCCTCCACCTTTCATAAAATCATCTATGAATACACATTTTGAATTAGGTTTCATTGATTTTTTTGAAAGAGACATTTGTTGAAGTCTTCCATTTGTTCCTGACACATAATTTATAGTCATTGTAGTTCCTTCTGTAAATCTACTTTCTCTTCTTGCTATTACAAGTTGTACTCCTAAATTTCTAGCAGCTTCATAAGCTAGAGGAATTCCCTTAGTTTCAACAGTTATAACATAATCTATATCCATTTTTTCAAACCATGATGAAAGCGCAACCCCTGCTCTACTTATTATTTCAGGATTATACATTAAATCTGTCATATAAATCATGTTTCCTGTTATAACTCTTCCATCATCTTTTAATAAATCACATAATTCTAATGCAAATTCTCTTCCTTTTTCAATACTCATATCTGGGATATATCTTATTCCACCTGCAGCACCTGAAATCGTTTCAACTTTACCCATTTTAAATTTTTCTAATATTTCTCTAACTATAACTATATCTTCACTAATTGTTGACTTAGCTGCATTTAATAATTCTGAAAATCTATTTAATCCAATAATCTTATTTGGATTTTCTATTAATACTTTTGCTATTATAACAACTCTACTATTTCTGCTTAATTTCTCCATATAAATCACCTATATTTTCTATATTCGCATAATAAACGAATTATATATACTCTTTAATGCGTTAATATTCATATTTTATTCTATATTTTTTCCTAGTGCAATATTTTTTATCCAGTTATGAAATTAATTATTTTTTAACTCTTTAAAAAATATACTATTATTAATTGTTTTGTTGTGTTCAATTAATTAAAAATGTATATAATTATAAATGAAATAATAAAAAGGGGTTGATTTCATGTCATTCGATTTTTTAAAAGATAATAATAAAAAAGTCCACTTTATCGGAATTGGTGGTATAAGTATGAGCGGCCTTGCAGCTGTTCTTTTAAATAACGGATTTAGAGTATCAGGTTCTGACTCTAAAGAATCACATATCACTGATAACTTAAAAGCAAAAGGTGCTGAAATTCATATAGGCCATAAAAAAGAAAACATACAAGATGTTGATTTAGTTGTTTATACTGCTGCTATTCCTCAAGATAACCCTGAAATAGTAGAAGCTAAAGCTAAAAATATTCAACTTATGGATAGAGCTGAATTCTTAGGACATATAATGAAAGGTCATAAATATAATGTAGCAGTTGCTGGTACTCACGGTAAAACAACTACTACAAGTATGATTACAAATATAGCCCTTGAAGCTAATTTAGATCCAACAATACTTGTTGGTGGAGAAGTTGATGCAATCGGCGGTAACTATAGAATAGGTAATAGTGAGTACTTTGTAACTGAAGCTTGTGAGTATAAAGAATCATTTTTAAGATTTTTCCCATACATAGGAATAATTTTAAACATAGATGCAGATCATCTTGATTATTATAGAGATTTAAATCATATAGTAGAAACATTTAAGAAGTTCTCAAAATTAATTCCTAAAGATGGTTACTTAATTGGTTACAATGAAGATGAAAATGTAGCTAAAATATTAGAAGAAGCTGATTGTAACGTATTAAGTTATGGTTTCTCTAATGCAACTGTTACAGCTAAAAATATTAAATACAATAATATGGGATGTGCTTCATTTACAGTATGTAAAGATGGAGAAGAATTATTTGATATTAAATTAAATATGCCTGGTAAGCATAACATATTAAATGCATTATCTAGCGTTTGTGTTGGTTTAATATTTGGTCTTTCATATGAAGATATGGCTGAAGGATTAGCTAATTGTAGAGGTGCTCATAAAAGATTTGAATATAAAGGTGAAATTAATGGAATAACTGTTGTAGATGACTATGCTCACCACCCAGTTGAAATAAAAGCTACATTAACTACAGCTAAAAAAATACCTCATAATAAAACATTCTGTGTTTTCCAACCACACACATATACTAGAACAAAAACATTATTTGATGAATTTACTACAGCATTTAATGATGCAGATGAACTAGTTTTAATGGATATTTATGCTGCAAGAGAAAAAGATACTGGTCTTGTTTCTTCTGATGAATTAGGAGATGCTATAAGAGCTACTGGTGTTAAATGTACTAACGTACACTCTCATGATGAAGCTGTAGAATATTTAAAGAAACATGTATCTTCTGGAGACATGCTATTAACAGTAGGTGCTGGAGATGTTGTTATAGTTGGAGAAAAATTCTTAGAAAAATAATTAAGCTAAAAAAGAGTGGCTAATTAACCACTCTTTTTTATTTTATAATCAATAAAACTTATAATAAAGTCTTTAATATATGCAGGTATTTCTCTTATGATAGCAAGTATTTCATATCTACCATAATATCTACATTCTTTTCCTTCAAATGTTGCTTCTAAATTTATATTTCCACATATAAGTTTTATTCTAGCTAAATGATATGCATCAGAAACAATCGTTGCATTCTTAAAATTGTTTAAAATCATTATTCTTTTTGAAAATTTTAAATTTTCATAAGTGTTCATTGCCTCATCTTCTACATGTATATATTCATCAGGAATTCCATATTCTATAAGTCTTTTTCTCATCCCTATAGCTTCTGATATCTTACCATTTCCTTTTCCTGTTACTATAATATGCTTTGCAATATTCTTTTTATATAACTCAATAGTTTTTTCTATTCTTTGATTAATAAAAAAACTATTTAAGTTACATCCTAATAATATTATCACATCACTTTTTTTTGCTTTACTATAAGATGTAATCATAATGTCTAAAAATATCAATATTATTATAATAAATATTATACGTATTATTTCGTCCACCTTCTTGTAGAAATAGTATATACTATATATATTCAAATTAACATTTTTTGGACCACATTCTACTTTTTTCGCCATTTTTTTGTTTTTTATTTGATTTTTCTTGTTTTATTATATACTCTAATATGATAAAATTAGTGAATATAATAATTTATTTAAATAAATTATTATGAAAGCAAAAACAAACTTATAAAACATTTCAACTAAAGATAAAATATTTTTTAAACTCTAGGCAAAAAATAATCAAAAAGATTATTAAAATACACTTTTAGAAAAGGAGATTTAACATTGAGCAGATTTATAGGATTATTAGGAATCATTGCAATTATCGGAATAGCGGTACTATTCTCCGATAATAGAAAAAAAATCAACTGGCGTTTAGTTGGAATTGGTCTTGCACTACAAGTAATATTTGCATTAATAATACTTAAAGTACCAGCTGGTAGAGCTTTCTTCAATTTATGTAGTAAAGCTATAACTAAATTACTTGACTTCACACTTGAAGGTTCTTCATTCTTATTTGGAAGTTTAATGGATACAAAGACATTTGGGTCAATATTCGCACTTCAAACACTTCCAACAATCATATTCTTCTCAGCATTAATGGGAATACTTTATTACTTAGGAATCATGCAATTTATAGTTAAAATAATTGCTAAAGGACTTTGTAAATTACTTGGAACATCAGGTGCTGAAACATTAAGTGCCGTTGGTAACATATTCTTAGGTCAAACAGAAGCACCTCTTCTTGTTAAACCATTTATAAAAGACATGACTAAGTCAGAACTTATGGCTATCATGGTTGGTGGTATGGCAACAGTTGCTGGTGGTGTTATGGCTGGTTATGTAGCTATGGGAGTTAATGCTGGTGACTTACTTGCTGCAAGTATAATGGCAGCTCCTGCTGGACTTATACTAGCTAAAATATTAGTACCAGAAACTGAAGAATCAAAAACAAAAAATACTACAGATATTGAAATAACTCAAACTGCATCAAACGTTGTTGAAGCTGCTGCTAATGGTGCTAGCGAAGGTTTAGGTCTTGCACTAAACGTTGCTGCTATGCTTTTAGCATTCGTTGCACTTATTGCTTTACTTAACTACATATTAGGTAAATTCGGCGGATTAATAGGATTCCAAGATCTTAGTTTCCAATGGATTTTAGGTAAGATTTTCTCACCTTTAACATTTGTAATGGGTATTCCAGTTCAAGATTTAGGACCTGCAGGTAGCTTACTTGGACAAAAAGTTATGATTAATGAATTCGTTGCTTACTCAGAATTATCTAAGTATATCGCAGCTGGAACATTACAACCTAAAACAATCTTAATATTAACTTATGCTTTATGTGGATTTGCTAACATAAGTTCAGTTGCTATCCAAATCGGTGGTATCGGTTCTTTAGCTCCAGAAAAGAAAGGTTTAATCGCAAAATTAGGATTTAAAGCATTATTAGGTGGTGCACTTGCAACTTGTTTAACAGGAACAATTGCTGGTATCCTATTCTCAATATAATATAAATCAAAAGAGTACTTGAAATTCAAGTACTCTTTTTTATGTTTAAATAAATTCTATTTTATAACAACTAATTCCTTAGTTAATTTATTTAATCTTTCACATCCATCTTCAGTAACTAAAACTAAGTCTTCTACTCTAACTCCAATATCTTCGCTTAGATATATTCCTGGTTCTACTGAAAATATCATTCCTGGTTTTACTTCATTATGATTTGCTGCACTTACATCACCAAATTCATGACAATCTATTCCTATACTATGTCCTGTTCTATGTGTAAAGTATTCTCCATATCCTTGTTCTTCAATATAGCTTCTTGCAGCATTATCTATATCTGAGAATTTAACTCCTGGCTTTATCATAGCTATAGCTCTTTCATTAGCTTCTCTTACTATGTTATATATCTTTTTATGTTGTTCTGATGGTTCTTCTTTAAAGAATACTGTTCTTGTCATATCTGAGCAGTAATCTTTATAAATTCCACCGATATCTATTACTATACTTTGACCTTTTTTAAGGACAGAATCATCAGTTTCATGATGTGGATCTGCTCCATTTGGAGAAAACGCTATAATGGGATCAAATGAGAATTTATCAACTCCATTTTTAGCATATAATTCTTTTAGAAGCTTTTCGCATTCTAATTCTGTCATGCCTTCTTTTAAGTTTTCCCATAGATCTTTCATAGTTTCATCATTTCTCTTTGATGATTCTTTCATTAATGCAATTTCTTCTTCATCTTTTATCATTCTTAAACCATCTATTATTAAAGATGAATTTCTATATCCTTTAGCTGCATTTAATTCCATTAATGATAATAAGAAATGTGCTGGCCAATCTTTATCTATTCCAAGCTCTTCATTTCTATCAATATATTTTGATAATATTTCTACTGAATTATCAGTATCTACATACCAAACTAGATCTACTCCTAAATCTTCTTCTACTGGGAACAATTTATTTACTATTAATTTATGATCCCCATTTGATTTGATAAGTAAAGATATCATTCTTTCTCCTGGACTAAACCATTTTCCTGTTAAATAGAAAAGTGATGATGGAGATGACACTATCATTTGTGATAAATTTTCTTTTTTCATTTCAGATATAACTTTTTGTATTCTACTGTTTTTCATATCTATTTCCTCCATATATTAAATTATTTTATTAACTATTATAATATACGATTATGAATAAATTTAAAATCATAACAACTTAAATATTATTTAATATATAACATTAACCTAAGTGTTATAATATTATTAACAAAATAATTAGGAGGGTATACATATATGAAAATAGCTGTAATATCAGATATACATGGAAATATTTATGCACTAATGAGAGCTTTAGAAGATATAGAAGACCAAAAAGTAGATACTATAATTTGTTTAGGTGATTTAGTAGGATACGGACCACATCCAAATGAAGTTATCGCAATGATAAAAAGAAAAAATATAATTTGCTTAAAAGGAAATTATGATGCTTCAGTTGTAGATGAAAGCTATACTTTTATAAGAGAAAATAATATAAATTCATTCTCACTTCCTTGGACAGTAGAAGAACTTAGAGCAGCAAATAAATTTTATTTAAATTCACTTCCAACTTCTATAACTTTAGAATTTGAAGGTAAAAAGATTCTATTTGTTCATGGAAGCCCAAACAAAATAAATGAATATATGTTAGAAGATGCAGATAATACTTCTGAAATCATGAAAAATTTAAAAGAAGATGTCTTAGTATGTGCTCATACTCATATGCCATCAATAAAGCAATTTGAGGACAAACTATTTGTAAATGATGGTAGTGTAGGAAAACCTAAAATAGGTCGTCCAAATCCAACTTATTGCATATTAGATGTAGAAAGAAATAGACCAGTAAAAGCTCAAATAAGAGAAATTTCTTATGAAGTTAAAAGAATAGTAAAAGATATGACAATGCTTAATTTCCCTGAAGCATTAATAAGATCTTTTGAAACTGGCGTAGAATAAATAATTAGGGCTTATATAATCTATATTCATTAATATATTTTATATAAGCCTAGTTATTATTTAATATTTTATTGTCTTAATACTCCGACCATTCTTAATTTATTAAGTATATTTCTATCTCCATTATGACATTGTCTAAAACTTTCAGTTGCATCTGTTCCAGGTTTTACCCCAAAATGATTTCCATCTTCAAAACCTACTATACCTGTTACGTCATAAACTGTTCCATCTATAGCTATATAAGCTGATGCACCATTTTTTCCATTATAATTTGCTAAATCAGCTAATGTAAATTCTCTAGATGCTCTATCATTAATATCAGTAGGCTCATCATCAAGTCCACGATATCCTCCATATTCTCCAAAAGCATTTCCTTCTAGCTTTTGTTCTAATTTTTTTTCTTCTTGTAATATCATATCTAAATCTTCAATTACATTTTTAATATCTTCTAGAATCTTTTCTCTATCTTCTCCTTCTCTATAAAATAGCTTATTTTTCAATTCATTAAGCTGTCCATTTTTCTTTATTATGAGCTTTTCAAGTTGCATAAAAATTCTCCTAAAAAATTAATATATAACTAATATATGCTAAGTAAGTTGCATTTGTTAGAAAAGTATTGTAAAATCAATTTAATGTAATATTGTTTTAAAATAACTATGACGAGAAGAGTAGATCTAGGACGTAATTTTAGCGAGTGAGGGATAGTGAGAGCCTTATATGAAGCCTATTTTGAAGAACATCTCTGAGTTTCTAACCGAAAGCATTTATTGTTAGTAGGCTTAGACGGAAGCTTCTAGACCGTTAACTTCTAGAAAGGCATAATTAAATGTGCTTATACTTTGAGTTGGCTATAAAATATAGCAATTTGGGTGGTACCGCGATAGTATCCTTTCGTCCCATAGTTTTGGGGATGAGAGGTTTTTTTATTATATAAGATTTTTAATTACAGGAGGTAATAAAATTGAAAAACACTTTAGTAAAGTCACTTTACAGAAACACTTCAGATTATTTAAATAAAGAAGTATCTATAACTGGTTGGATAAGAACTTTAAGAGCTTCTAATGCATTTGGTTTCATAGAAATCAATGACGGTTCTTTCTTCAAGAATATACAAATTGTTTTTGATAACAATCTAGAAAATTTTAAAGAAATATCAAAATTACCAATCTCATCTTCATTAAAGGTAGTTGGTACTTTAGTTGAAACTCCAAATGCAAAACAACCATTTGAAATTCAAGCTAAAGAAATAATCATAGAAGGAATGTCAGATTCTGATTATCCTCTTCAAAAGAAGAGACATACTTTTGAGTACTTAAGAACAATTGCTCACTTAAGACCAAGAAGTAATGCTTTCTCAGCAGTATTTAGAGTAAGATCAGTTGCAGCTTATGCTATTCATAAGTTCTTCCAAGATAGAGGATTTGTTTATACAAACACTCCATTACTTACTGGAAGTGACTGTGAAGGTGCAGGAGAAATGTTTAGAGTTACAACTCTTGATTTAAATGATGTTCCAAAAACTGAAGAAGGAAAAGTAGATTATTCTAAAGACTTCTTTGGAAAAGAAACTAACCTTACTGTTTCTGGACAATTAAATGGTGAAGCATACGCTTTAGCATTTAGAAATATATATACATTTGGACCAACATTTAGAGCTGAAAATTCAAATACTGCAAGACATGCGGCTGAATTCTGGATGGTTGAACCTGAAATATCATTTGCTGATTTAGAAGATAACATGAAACTTGCAGAAGAAATGCTTACTTATGTAATCAAATATGTAATGAATGAATGTCCAGAAGAAATAGAATTCTTCAATAAATTTATAGATAAAGGATTAATCGAAAGATTAAACCACGTTGCAAATTCAGACTTTGCTAGAGTTTCTTATACAGATGCAGTTGAAATATTAAAAAATTGCGGTAAAGAATTTGAATACCCAGTTGAATGGGGAATAGATCTTCAAACAGAACATGAAAGATACTTAACAGAAGAACATTTCAAGAGACCATTATTTGTAACTGATTATCCAAAAGACATTAAAGCATTCTACATGAGAATGAATGATGATAATAAGACAGTTGCTGCTATGGATCTTTTAGTTCCTGGAATAGGAGAAATAATAGGTGGTAGCCAAAGAGAAGAAAGACTTGATGTATTAAAAGCAAGAATGGCTGAACTTAACTTAAATGAAGAAGACTACTGGTGGTATCTAGAACTTAGAAAATACGGTGGAACTAAGCATTCAGGATATGGACTTGGATTCGAAAGATTAATAATGTATATAACTGGTATGTCAAACATCAGAGACGTAATACCATTCCCAAGAACAACTGGTCAATCTGATTTCTAATATAAATAAAAAAAGAATGAGTTTTAAAAACTCATTCTTTTTTTTATTCCTTTATTTATAAATTTTCTCTTTTTTTAGCTAGTTCATATATTGTGTTTACTGGAACTCCAGTACCACCTTTTTGTTTATATGGTTTTTCTGAATCAGTCCATGCAGTTCCTGCAATATCTAAATGTAAAAATGATACTCCATCATCTACAAACTCTTCTATAAATAATCCAGCAGTTATTGTACCTGCATTTCTTCCACCAATATTTTTAATATCAGCTATATCAGATTTTATCAGTTCTCTATATTCAGGGAATGTTGGTAACTTCCATACCTTTTCACCTGTATATTTTGATACATCTTCTAATTCTTTATATAATTCATCATCATTAGTTATAGCTGCTGTTGTTGTTTCGCCAAGTGCTACAAGAGCAGCTCCTGTAAGTGTAGACATTTCTATAACTTGATTTACTTTTTCTTTTTTCACTATATAAGTCACTGCATCTGCTAAAGTTAATCTACCTTCAGCATCTGTATTTAATACTTCAATTGTCTTGCCTGACATACTTCCTATAATATCCCCTGGTTTATAAGCTCTTCCTGATATCATATTTTCACAAGCTGCAATTACACCAATTACATTCATTCTTAAATTTCTTTTTGCAATGGTTGATATAGCTCCTATTACAGCTGCTGCACCACCCATATCTGATTTCATTGTATCCATACCTGAAGTTGGCTTAAGTGAATATCCACCTGAATCATAAGTTAAGCCTTTACCAACAAGACCTAATACATCATCTTTATGATGCTTATCTCCAAAGTATTTCATAACTATAAGTTTTAGCTCTTTACTTGAACCTTTTGCTACTGATAAAAAAGCATCCATTCCAAGCTTTAATATCTTTTCTGCTCCTAAAATCTCAACTTCAAAACCAAATTTTTTACCTAATAATTTTGCTTCCTCAGCTAATATTTCTGGATACATTTCATTTGCAGGTTCATTAACTAAATTTCTAGCTATGATAATTCCTTGTGCAATATCTTTTCCTTCAACTATATAATCTTCAATTTCATCTATAACCAAGTTATTTGCTGTATCACATGCAATATAAATAAATATATCTTTCTTATCCTTTTTATCACTCTTATATTTATTAAATTCATAATCTGAAAGCATTAAAGATATAGTCATAGCCTTAGCTATTTCATTAGCATCTAAATTTTCAGTTTCTATCATTTTAACAGTAATATCATTATTTTTAAGCTCTTTCATTTTTCTATAAGCTTTTGATAAATTAACTTTTATAGATTCTAGTGTTACATCTTTCTCTTTACCAAGTCCTAATAAGACTACATCTTCTATGCTTCCTTCTATCTCTTGAGTAAAAGTATAAATTTCTCCATCTTTACCACTAAACTTATCATTCTTTTTTAGATGTCTTATCATATTATCTATTTTAGGAATATTTAATTCTAAATTATCTTCAAATAAAGAAATTATTATTCCTTCAGACTCTGACACTCCTTGTACTTTTGCACTTATCTCCATATAATTCTCTCCCTTCATATATAAATATATTAATTCATATATTCATCTATTAAAACTATTGTGTTTTTCTTTAGACTTTCTTTAACATCTATTATCCTTTGATTACTTGAACCTCTAAATCTTAAGCCATCTTCCATTCTTGCCTCATCAAATCTACCATCTACAAGAACATCTATATTATTTATTAAATCTCTCCACCCAGCTCTATCATCTAAATGTTCTAATATATATTCAAAAGTATAACCTGTAAATGACCAAATATTTAATCCATTTTCTTTTAATTTTTTTGCCATATAGGCAAACTCTTCTGCTTGTTCTAATGGATCTCCCCCACTAAACGTAACACCTTTTATAATAGGGTAATCTATTACATCCTCTATAAGCTCATCCATATCCCTTTCTTCTCCACCTGAAAAATCATGAGTATCTGGATTAAAACATCCTTTACAATTATGATTACATCCTTGAGAAAAAAATACCCTTCTTATACCTGGTCCATTTACTAAACTTTCATAAGCTATTCCAGAAAGTCTTATTTTTTTACCCATATTGCCACTCCTTTGATTAATTTAAATTATATCACTGCTATAACCTTTGTTATATACTTACAAATATTTTTTATTACTATTTAAAATTTTTAATATATTTATCATAATTAAACATAAAACCATTATAATAGCTTATCTATTATAATGGTTTTATAATATTTCTAACACTCTTTATAGTTATTTACGCCTGTTCCTGTATGAGTTACTCTATCTTGTCTTTCTTGATATTTTCCTGGTCCAAATCTTTCATCTAGACTTAAATATCCAGTAACTCTTGAAACACCTTGTATATCTGTACTTCCACACTTAGTGCATTTTTTTTCATGATTTTGTAGGTAAGTTCCACATTCTTTACAGTATCTTATATGGAAATTTATTCCTAAATAACTTATATTAGTTTTCTTATATGCAAAGTTTAGGATATCCATTATTGCTTCACCTGATGGACAATCATCAACTTCTAAATAACTTATATGTCCACCATTACATAATTTATGGTATGGTGCTTCAATTTCTAACTTTTTCTTTATTGAAATAGCATATCCAACTGGAACATGATAACTATTAGTGTAGTATTCTTTATCAGTTACTCCTTTTATAATTCCAAATACCTTTTGGTCTTGTTTTATAAATTTTCCTGATAATCCTTCAGCTGGTGTAGCATATGCACTCCAATTAAGCTTTGTTTCTTCTGCTAATCTATCGCAATAAGCTCTTAAATGTTCAACTATTCTTATTCCAAGTTCTCTAGATTCTTCATCTTCACCATGATGCTTACCAGTTAATGCAACAAGTGTTTCTGCAAGACCTATAAATCCAATTCCCCAAGTTCCTTGTTTTAATATTGGTTCTATTGAATCATCTTGTGATAGTCCTTCTGCACCTTTCATAAGATGTTGACCTGCTACAAATGGTAAATCTTTAACTCTTAAATTCTTTAATACATTATATCTATGCATCAATGATTCTTTTGCAAGATTTAATCTAGTGTCAAATATTTCAAAGAATTTATCTATATCACCTTTTGCTTGAATACCTATTCTAGGTAAGTTAATAGTAGTTGGTGCAATATTACCTCTACCCTTTACACCAGGTTCTCCGTTTACATTACTCATAAGATAAGTTCTACAGCCCATTGTTGCAGGTACTATTCCTTGGTCGTACCATTTTTTATTAAAATCTGCATCTATATTCATAAATGTAGGGTTCATTCTCTTAGCCGCTACTCTACAAGCTAATTCATATAAATAGAAGTATGGATCATCTACTTCTCTGTTCACGCCTTCTTTAACTCTAAATATTATGTTAGGGAATATTGGTTGCTCACCTTTTCCAAGACCTTTTTCATATTCTAATAAGAATATTTCGCAAACTAACGCCGCATCCTTTGTGTTTGGAATTCCAAGATTTATTGAACTAAATGGAACTTGTGAGCCTGCTCTTGAATGCATTGTATTTAAATTATATACAACGCCTTGCATTGCTTGATGTATTCTTTTTCTTAATCTCTTTTCAGTTAATTCTTCTATCTTTTCTGATGGTATTTCAAGTTCTTCTAACTCTTTCATGATTTCTTGTCTTGTTGGCTCTACAAAAACACCCATATCGTTATCAAAATCTGGATGTGATTGACCTCCAAACATATCATTTTGAGTTGATTGTAATAATATACATGATAATTCTGCTGCTGTTTCTATTCTCTTTGGTGCATTTATCGTACCGTATCCTGTGTTGAAACCTCTTTCTAGTATTTCTCTAGTTGGTATATGAAGACAGTTAGTTGTTAGGTTATAACTATCTAGATCGTGATAATAAAGATCACCAATTTCATGACATCTTGATAAATGCTTAGGCATTAATGCTAGATTGTGCCACTTGTTTGATTCTGAAGCTATTCTTAGTAATTTTGAACTGAAATTATTTCCTACATTTGCGTTATCTCTATCAGTTTCAACTCCAATTTTACTTATAGCTCTCATAAGATCTGATTTTATTTCTCTAATCTTAGTTCTTTCTTTTCTATAACTTTGATATGCAGAAACTACATTATCAAGTTCTGAATCCTTTAATGCTTTCTCTACAAGATTTTGAACTTGCTCTACTGTTATCCTGTCATCATTATTTATTTCTATATATTTAATAATCTTTTGAAGAATGCTTAAATTTTCACTTGGCTTTAAATTTACGCCAATTTCTGCTGCTGCACTATTTATAGCACTGCTAATTTTCTCAGCATTGAATTCTACTTCCCTACCATCCCTTTTTACAACATATAGCATTTACACTACCCCCATCCCACAATATATAGTATCGTTTTAATTACCGTACTATTATACTTCAAAAGATATTTCAGTGCAATTACATTTTATTTTTATATTTTTAGATATATTTCTTTTTATGTCTATTTATCTCTCTTTTTTAGTTTTTTTTGTACTTTTGCTTTGAAAAAATTTTTTGTATTGGGTATGATTCTCTCTAAAACATTAATATACATTAACTAGAAAGCATTTTAATTAGGAGAAATTTATGAAAAAAAAATTTTTGTTATCTATACTTTCAATTTTTATTATTTCATCAATAACATCATGTAGTTCATTAGATTCTATTGAATCAAATTCTGAAAATATTTCTGAAATAACACAGAAAGAAGATACATTTAAGTATCCATTTACAGGAATTAAAACTAACGAAAATCCTCAAGATAAAACACCATATATAGTAGTTGTTGAAAATTCAAAAGCTTCAAGACCACAAAGCGGTTTATCTTTTGCTGATATAGTATATGAAACATCTGCTGAAGGAGGGATTCCAAGATTCATAGCAATATATCACAGCAATACCGCTAGTAAAATTGGTCCTGTAAGAAGTATTAGACCATACTTTTTAACAATATCTAAGGAATATGCCTTGCCTATAGCTCATTGTGGTGGATCTAAAGAAGCTCTTAATGAAGTAAAAAAAGATAGTTCTATCATGAGTATAAATGAAATGACTAATGGTAAATATTATTATAGAGATAATAATAGGAAAGCTCCTCATAATTTATATACCTCTAGTGAAAAAATACTTCAGGCAATTAAAGATAAAAAGTATAACTTAAAAGCAGAGTCCTCACTAAAATTTGATAATGAGTTCTTTAATAATAATGATTTAAAAGAAGCTTTAAATATAACTATTAAACCTAATAATGTATATGAAACATCATATACATTTGAAGACGGAACTTATACTAAATTAATGGATGGTGAAATTGCTAAAGATGCTATAACAAATTCCCCATTAACATTTACTAATATAGTTGTTCAAAAAACAGATATAACTCTTCAAACTGATAATTCTCATCTAAACATAGATTTAGTAAGTAGTGGTGAAGGGTATATTTTCTCTAATGGAAAAGTAATAGAAATGAAATGGTCTAAGGATTCTCAATATGATGATACTAAGCTCTATGACTTAGATGGGAATCCGATTTCTTTGTCAGAAGGCAACACTATATGGAATATAGTAGATTCTCAATCCATAATCACATATTAATTAAAAATTGAAAAGAAATTATATGTAAATAATTTCTTTTCTTATTGCCAAACTATATCAGTAGTGATATAGTTTATATTATCAGAAGTGATAAAGATTTTAAAAATTGGAGGAATCATCAATGCAAAAAATCGCGGTGTTAACTGATAGTGGTTCAGATTTAACATTAGAACAATGTAAAGAAAATAGCATAGAATTTTTACCATTTAGAGTTATTTATTCATACGGTGAATTTGAAGATGCAGTAAACTTAACTCCTGAAGAACTTTATAAGTCTTTAGAAAAAGGAAATGAAATACCAACAACTTCTTTACCTAGCCCAGCTAAAATTGAAGAATTATTAAATAAATTAGAAGCAGAAGGCTATACTCATGTAATTGCTGTAACAATTTCATGTGAACTTTCAGGAACATCAAATGCAGTTAGACTTGCTCTTGAAGATCATCCTAACTTAACATCTTATGTATTTGATACTAAAATACTTAGTATGGCAGAAGGTGCTTTAGCATTAAATGCAGCTGAAATGGTTAGAGAAGGAAAAACATTTGAAGAAATAGTCGAAGAACTTCCAAAATTGAGAAAAAAAACATACGGATACTATACTTTAAATACTTTAGAATACCTAAAAAGAGGTGGCAGAATAGGAAAAGTTGCAGGTACAATAGGAGAAATATTGAACTTAAAGCCTATAGTTTCTGCTGATGATCAAGGTTTTTTCTATACTTATGCAAAAGTACGTGGTAGAAAACAATCAATAAATAGAATTTATAAGATAGCAAAAGAACACCTTGAAAAGGGAAGATGTAAAATTTGGGTTTTAGATGGTGGAAGTTCTAAGGAAGAATTTGATTATTTATATAAAATGATTTCAGAGCTTGATAATATAGAATCAATAGCTCCTGCTATTATCGGCCCAGCTCTTGCTCTAAACACTGGACCTGGATTATTAGGACTTATTGTTCAAGAGGTGTAATAACTTTCAAGAGGTGTAATAACTAATGAATAACTTAAGTTTTGCTAATTCAAGAGATATAAAAGCTGAAGAAAAACGCCTTTATGAAGAATATAAAAAGAAAGTTTCTGAACTTAAAAAATTAAAAAAAGAAAAGGACGCCGTAGGTCAAGTTTTTACTAAAGGTTTATTACCACTTTACGTTCTTCACATACTTAATTTTGGACCAACTACAGGAAATTATATCTCTCATGATATAGGAGAACGTACAAATGGTAAATGGGTACCTAGCACTGGTGGAATATATCCATTACTAAAAACATTAGAAAAAGATGGTTTAGTTATTGGTAATTGGGATGATCCTAAAAAGAAATTTAGAAAAATATATTCTCTTACTCCAGAAGGTAAAAGAGAATACTTAAGAAAAAAAGCTTTGCTTAAACCTAAGATTGAAGAAGCTTTAGAAGTATTTAAGCTTGTATATAATGACATCTATTAAAGATGCTAACTATTAGTTAGTATCTTTTTTTGTATATATGTTATTTATTTTGATAATACTAATTAATAAATATTAAGGAGTGTTAGTATTATGCATGGTCAAATAGTAGACATAAATAACTTAGAAGCATTTGTAGAGTTAGATGATGGTAATTTAGTATCAGTACCTACTACTCAATTATCTGGAGCATCTATAGGAGATCATATTCACTTAAATAATTGTATTTCCCCAAACAATCATAACCTATTGAAATATAATACAAACCCATTTATGAATGACTTATTATAATAAAAGTAGCAAGCTTAACACTAAGCTTGCTACTTTTATCTTCAATACTATTCTACTGTGATTGCGCTAACTGGACAGCTTTCTTCAGCTTCTTTAGCAGCATCTTGATTATCTGCTGGTACATCTCCACTGATAGCTACAGCTTTTCCGTCATCATCCATTGAAAATACTTCTGGACAAATTGAAGTGCATAAGCCACATCCTATACAAGTATCCTTATCTACATGTGCTTTCATTTAAATCTACTCCTCTCTTTTATGTAAAGTATTATTAATATAATCCTTCAAATACTAATGAGTATAACGGATTATCTAATACATACTCTTCAGCTTTACCTTCTTCTAAAGCTTCTGTAAACTCTAGATTAATTGGAAGTTCTCCTAAAAGTGGTAATCCAAGATATTCAGCATGTTCTTCAGCTGATTTCTTACTGAATACTTTTAACTTTTTATCACATCCATCACATACTATGTAAGCCATATTTTCCACAACACCTCTTATAGGTACACCTACTTTTTCAGCCATCTTAACAACTTTTTTAACTATCATAGATACCATATCTTGTGGTGTAGAAACTATTATAAGCTCTTTTACATGGAAATCATTCATAACTGTAAGTGCTATATCACCTGTACCTGGTGGCATATCAATTAAAAGATAATCTAATTCTTCCCACTCAGTATCAAAATACATTTGATTTAATACACCAGTTATAACTGGACCTCTCCATATAACAGGATCATCCTCTATATCTGTTAAAAGATTCATTGACATTACTTTTATTCCACTTTGAGTACTAACTGGTATGAACTTTATGTTTTGTTCATCTAATGATATTATTTGCGCTCTTTTGTTATTTATACCAAAAAATCTTGGCATTGATGGACCTGTTATATCAGCATCTAAAACACCGACTTTATATCCTCTTTTTCTTAACATAGTTGCCATAATACCAGTTATAGTTGACTTACCAACTCCACCTTTACCACTTATAATACCAATTACATTTTTTATTTTACCATATTTGGGCTTTTTCTTAAAATCTCCTATCGGCTTTCCTTTAGTCTTAAATTCGTTCATAGTCGTTCCTCCTTTTTTCTTACCAGTTTTCCGGCTTCTTTCCATCTTTACCTACTGTTATCTCCCATTTTTTAAATTCATAGTGTCCAACAACATAATATTTTTGAGAAGTATTTTCTAATTTATTATCTATTGTGATAAGCGTTCTGAAAGTTTCACTGTCATATCCTTTGTTTTGAACTGTGACAATAACATTATATTCATCATTATTATTACTTATAATTCCAGCTCCTGGAATAACCTTTTGAAGTTCTTTTTGGAATTGTTGCAATTCAACTGAGAATAAATATTTAACACAATCTAAATCGCCTTGCATATTTATTCCAACTTTATATTTTGGATTTATGAGTTGATCTTTGTTCATATCTAAAACAGTCATTATTGTTCCATAATAGATTGAATTAAATTCCCTAGGTCTTCTTATAAATGATAGATTATTTATAATTGTTTGGTCTAAATTTTTAGGAACTTTATATGCCTTTTCATCATCATAAAAATTGCCCTTACCACTTTCATCTACACCTACAACATATTTATACTTCTTTATTTCATCTCCACAATGAATCTCAAATATGTAATCTGCATCTAAAGAACTTTTTGCTGATTTTGGATTACCAGATGCTAAAGCATTATATATGTCTTCAATAGCCTTTTGATCAGTAACTTTAAATCTAAATCCACTATCTCTAGTATTTTGAATTATAATTTCATCTACTTTATTTGTCTTCATATAGTTAAAATCATCATTTTTAAATCCAAACTTAACCGCAATATCATTTACCGGGGTACATCCAACCATAGATGATGAAACAACAAGCATAATACCAGTTATAAGTAGCTTTGTTATTCTTTTTTTCATATATTTAATTACCTCTCCTTTTTTATTTTATCTAAATTGTACAATAAATTTAAATAATTTTTAAATTACATTGACTATATAGTCCATATAATTAATTAGGAGAAGCATATGCTTCTCCTAATTATACCTAAATTATAATACTTTAACTTATCATTGGCAAACAATTGTATATTACACTTTTATTACTTTGAAGGTACTACAATTGTTGAATTTTTATAATCATAGAACATTAACCAGAATCCAGTATCATCATATTCTTTCTTACACCATGTTACAAATCCTGATTTACCACCATAAGGTTGTTCTTCTCTATCTTTTTTTCCCGGAATTGCATAAACTAAGTATTTTAAGTTACCTTTTGAATCACATTTATATCCTGTCATAAAATAACCATATTTTTTGATGTATGGATAATAATTCAACATTGGATAATATATAATTGAATATTTATTATAGTCTTTTGTATTACACATATCATCTATATCATTTATAGGCACCTTAAACCATTTGCAATAAGGCAATTCTTTAAACCCTTCTTTTACTTCATCAAAGCCTTTAGCTAAGTTTTCAAAGAAATTTCCAATCTTCCCCCTTAAATTAAAATCATAAGGATCTAATCTTTGTTCTTCAATTTGTCTTTCATAGTCTTGGAAGTTTTCTGCTAAATTATCTCTATCACAATAATGCTCATGATTGTGCTTTTTATATTGTTTTACATCATAGTCATAGTCATAATTTTTATGATGCATACAAACTTCTTCATGTTTATGATGTTCAAAATCTTTATGATCATGACATTTATCATGATTATATTTATCTATATTCTTATAATGCTCATGTTTTTTACAATGATCATGATTATGTTTTTTCTTTCCTCTATTTTCATCATCTAATTCATTATCATCCTCATCTGATTCTTCATTATCTGATTCTTCAATTTCACTTCTAACATCATTATTATCTAAAGTATTATTAACTTCTATAACATTATCTACATCAATAATATTGCTATCATCTAAAGTATCACTTGAATCTATAGTATCATCTCTATTATACTTTTCTTCATCACAATATTCCTTTATGTTATCATTATCTTCTAAATTATAATTATCTTTTTCATTGCTAGTTTTTTCTTTATATTTTTTATCATCTTCTAATTTTTTATATTCTAGCTTTGTATCTTTTAAACTTTCTTCTTTTTTGTCTTTTAATTTTTCATCATCTATTTTTTTATATTCTAATTTTTTATCTTTTGTTTTTTTATCATTATATTTTTGTTTACTAACATTATTTTTATCATAAGAGCTTACTACCTTCATCTTTTTCCAATTATCTTCTGGTTTTACTCCATTCATAAAGCCATACATTGAAAAATCCATATAGCCGTTATTCTTTTTGCATATACCAGCTCCAGAAATTTTATCATATCCTAAGCTTAGACCTGCTATATTATCAGAATAATACTCAATGCAAGCCTCTCCCTTACCAACTTTATTGACAGTCAAAGGACCAATGTCAATTATCTGTTTTAAATCTTTTTTATAACAAATAAGTACTATGGCGTAATCGTCATCCTCTTTTAAGTTCTGAGCATAAAATGTTATCTTACATTTTTCTCCTTTTGCTTCAATCTTCGCATATCCTGATAAAGCTTTATCGTTTGAAGAAGATTTATTCTTTTTATCTTCCTGTAATATTATAAAATTTCTATATAATTTGTTATGTGCCAAGTTCCCATTACCTCCACATATATTTATTCAATATAGTATATGCGTGAAGGTTCCTATTATGATAATGGAAATTTATTTATACTCGCAAATTTTGTTAGAAAGCGCTGCAAATTCTTCTAATGATAAAGTTTCTCCTCTTCTCTTAGGGTCAATTCCAGCTTCTTCAAAAGCTTTCTTTAGATCATCTTTATTTACACCTATATTTTTTACACCATTCCATAAAGTTTTTCTTCTCATATTAAATGAATTTCTTATTAATTCAAACATGAACTTTTCATCTGTTACTTCAACTCTTGGTTTTTCTAATCTATCTAGTCTTATTACTATTGATTCAACTTTAGGTCTTGGTATAAATGAACTTGGGGCAACCTTTCTTACTATCTTTGTATTACAATAATATTGTACTAATAGTGATAGTGCTCCATACTCTTTGCAATTTGGCTCTGCATCAATTCTTTCTGCAACTTCTTTTTGAATCATAATAGTTAAACTTTTAAAATTATAACCATTTTTTAATAAGTTTACTATTATAGGAGTTGTAACATAATAAGGTAAGTTTGCTACTAACTTTACACTCTTCTCATCTCCTATAATTTCATTAAAATCTACCTTTAAGGCATCATTATGTATAAGAGAAAAGTGTTCATTATCTCCAAGTTCTTCTTTTAATATAGGAATTAAGTCATTATCTAATTCTATTGATGTAACTTTCTTTGCCTTGTTTAAAAGATGAGCTGTTAAAGTACCAACCCCTGGACCTATTTCTATTACAAAATCTTCTTCGTTTACGTCAGCACCTTTAACTATGTCATTTAAAACAGAATCATCTATAAGGAAATTCTGTCCTAAGCTTTTTGAAAATTTAAAGTTGTATTTTTTTACAAGTTCTTGCGTTTTATAATCTTTTATATCCATACTATTTTACTCCTATTTCTTTTTCTACCTTTTGTATAGCCTTTACAAATTCGTCTCTATCTATTCCATAATTATTTAATCTTGATATCATTTGTTTAGCATTTCCGTATCCAATTCCAAGTTCTTTGCCTAATGCCATTCTTCTATCTTTTGCTCTACTATCTGCTGCTAACTTAAAGTAAAGCATATCTTCCATATTATATATCTCTTGTTTTTCTTCTACTGTAACTTTAGCTCCTTCTAAAGCTTTTATTATTACTTCTGGACATGCATTTTCTACTCCGATATCTCCATCCTTTAGTCCATCTTCTTGTGCTATGTATGCGTGTTTTATTCCTTGAACTCTTTTTGAGATTATACTTCTTATCTTCTCTCCTGCAAAATCTGGATC
>NZ_JAXFPT010000039.1:0-22295 GCF_034179595.1 Clostridium sp. | reverse complement strand
TTTTTTTCTAATATAACAGTCTTTACATTTTTTCTTCCAAAATAATATGATGCTATAGCCCCTGTAACTCCACCACCTACTATGCATATATCTGTTTCAATATCTTCTGTTAAATATGGATATTGCTTTTTCTCTTTTTCTTTGCTTGTAAAATAGGGCTTTCCTTGTACGTATTTAATGTTCATAATAGTCTCCTCTCATATATTCAATGTTAAATTTAATCATACATATATTATTAAACATTAATTATTTTTTATTAAAAAAAATAAGTCCTAATGAAATAACATTAAATAACGTTAATGATTAAGACTTATAATATAGTATATTTTTATGTTTTAATTAAAAATTTTTATCTCTTTCTGATAATGATACAGTTCCAAAATATTTAATAAATATTCCTAAATCTATTAAGAATATCACAACACTTATTAAAAAAGCTGGTATTACAAAGATCACACTTAAAAAATTAATTATAAATAAGATTAATTTATTAGTATTTATATGTTGTTTCTTTATGTTTTTTAAACTAAGTATAGATGCTATGCTAAACATAACTACACCTATAACCAACATTGAATTAGCCCAGAATCTAATGCTTTTATTACTATTAAATGAAATAGTAATTGCTACAAAAATAAAAGTTATTATATTAACTGGATACATTCCTGCTAAAAAATAATCAAGCTTTGTTCTATCACATATATAAATTCTTATTATAGATAAACAGATAAAAAGTATTAATATAAACACTAAAATAAAAATCCCTCCATAAGCAATTGAATTTTGTTGATAAATAAAATATTTATTCTTTCCATATTACCATTTTATGTAAATAATTTCAATTAATTATATTTCTTATTTATATCTCTATATACAATTTAATGCTGTATTTAAATTCGATATTTTCTTACATCTATTCTCAGTACCTTTTTTGACAATTATTAAATATCCTAAAAAAACAAACTTTTTTACAAAATAAATTATCTATTAGTTAAAAATTTATTCATAAAATTTACACAAACATAAAATTGTTAAAAATGCTTTAAAATTTTTGTGAAATAATGTATTATAAAAACTAAATAATCCATTATAAAAAATAACATAATAGTTAAATGTATTATATTAATTCAAAATTTTACTATTTATAATATGTCCTAAATAGTAACTAAAAATACTATAGTATATTTACAAAATAAATATTATTACAAGAGGTGAAATATGATCAAAATCGAAAAACTTAAGAAAGTTTATAACAATGGTTATGAAGCACTAAAGAGTATTGATCTTAATATTAATGAAGGAGAACTTATTTGTCTCTTAGGACCTAGTGGTTGCGGTAAAACAACTATATTAAATTTACTTGCTGGCTTATTAGATCCTAGTAGTGGAGATATAAAATTTGATGGTGAATCAGTAATTAATAAACATCCTAAAGATAGAAATATAGGGTTAGTGTTCCAAAATTATGCATTATATCCTCACATGACTGTACTTGAAAATGTTATGTTCCCTCTTACTGTTGGAAAAAATAAAAAACCTAAAAAAGAAGCAATGGAAATTGCACAAAAATACATGAAAATTACAAGTATTGAGGAACTTGCTGATAAAAAGCCTGGTGAAATGTCAGGAGGTCAGCAACAAAGAGTTGCTATTACAAGAGCATTAGTTCAAAATCCTAAGATTCTTTTATTGGACGAGCCTTTAAGTAATTTAGATGCAAGACTTAGATTAAGAATCAGAGAAGAAATAAGAAAACTTGTTAAAGAAATTGGTATTACAACTATCTTTGTTACTCATGACCAAGAAGAAGCTTTATCAATAAGTGACAGAATAGTTCTTATGAACGAAGGAATTGTTCAACAATTTGATATTCCTCAAAACTTATACTTAGAACCTTCAAATTTATTTGTAGCTAAATTCATGGGAAATCCAATAATTAATACATTTAACTTAAAGAAAAATGGAAACATTTTAGAAAGCAAAGATTTCTCAATAGACATAGATTTATTAAGTAAAGATAGATTTAAAGGAGAATTAAACGAAGAAAATTACATATTAGGAATTAGACCAGAATACTTCAAATTAAGTGATACACCTTTATTTAAAACTACAATTAATTATGTTGAATTAATCGGTAAAGATTGCATATTAAACTTTAATGTTAATGAAATAGATGCAAGATTAATAACAGATATAAATAATAAAGTTTCTGAAGGAACTGAAATTGGTCTAGATATCGATTATAGCGGTATTTACATATTCAAAGAGAATGGAGAAAGAGTGTACTAATGAGTAAATTAAAATTAAAAAAATTCAAATATAGTGCAGAAAATTCTCCTAAAGCATGGTTATTCCTTTTACCATCATTATTAATAATAGGAATATTTAATGTACTTCCACTAATTAAAACTTTAATTATGTCATTCCAAAAAGGAACTTTAAATAATTTAAAGTTTAATAGTATAAAAAATTATCAATTTGTATTGCAAGATGAAAAATTCCATAAGGCAATATTAAATACATCACTTTATGCATTTATTGTTGTTCCACTTGGACTTATAATCTCGATGTTTATAGCAATTACAATTTATGAAAAAATAAAACATAAGCAAATATTTGAAACTATATTTTTCATACCATATTTAACAAGTGTTATCGCAGTTGGTATTGTGTTTAGATTTTTATTAAATGAAGACTACGGTTTTATAAATTACCTATTAGGCTTTATAGGAATTGATCCAATAAACTTCTTAAATAATCCTGCAATGAGTATGGTTACTCTTATTATATTTGGTATTTGGTCTGGACTTGCTTTTAATATAATCATATTGCTTTCTGGACTTAGAAATGTTAATAAAGATTACTACAAGGTTGCAGATATGTTTGGTGCATCAAAGGTTGAACAATTCTTTAAAATAACTCTTCCACAAATGCTACCAATAATAACATTCCTATTAATGGTTAATTTTATTAGTGCATTTAAAGTATATGCCCAAGTATTTTCTATATTTAATGGAAAAGCTGGTATTGCAGATAGTGCTACTACTGCTGTTTTCTATATATTCAATAAATTCTATGTAGAAAATCGTTATGGTCAAGGTATGGCTGCTGCAGTTATTTTATTTATATTAATCTTAATTTTTACATTAATTCAAAATAAAATATTAAAAAAATTATCTAAATAGGTGAAAATATGAAAAAAATTAGTTCAGTTTTATCAAAAGCATTTATTATTATAATGGCGCTAATCACGTTGTTTCCATTTGTATATATGATTTTATCAAGTCTTATGACTTTCCAAGAAGCAACTAGCATTCCGCCAAAACTTTTCCCAAGCAAAGCTCAATGGGGAAACTTTGCACTAGCAATGAAGCAAGCTCCTTTTGTTAGATACTTCTTTAATACTATTTTAGTTTCAGGTCTTTCAACTCTTGGAACAATAGTAACATCTATACTTGCTGCATTTGCTTTAGTTAAATTAGAATTTAGATTTAAAAATGTATTAGTAATGGGTATGATTGCATTACTTATGGTACCTTATGAAGTTGTAGTATTTACAAATTACCAAACAATTGCAAAACTTGGTTTGTTAAATAGTTATACTGCATTAATAGTTCCATCTCTTGCAAGCGTATTTTATATATTCTACTTAAAAGAATATCTTACAAGTATACCTATCTCCTACTATAAAGCTGCTAAAGTTGATGGTTGTAGTGATTTAGAATTTATAAGAAGAATTTTAATTCCTTTAGCTAAACCTTCATTATTTACAATGGGAATACTTAGCTTCATAAGTGGATGGAATTCATTCTTATGGCCAATACTTGTAACTAACACTAAGGAAATGAGACTTTTAAGTAATGGATTAAGTTCTTTCGCAACAGAAAGTGGTACAAGCGTACATTTACAAATGGCTGCATCAACAATAGCTATTGTACCAATTTTAATCATATATTTAATCTTTAGAAAACAAATTATTAGAGGAGTTGTTAAGAGCGGTGTTAAAGGATAAAAAAACTAAAATTACCTTCCATAATGGTATCTTAACTATTGGTGGAACTATAATTGAAATAGCTTATGAAGATAGTCATATATTCTTTGACTTTGGTAGTGAATATAATCCACAAGCTAAAGTTCAACCTGAAGATCTTCAAGGATTATTAGATGAAAATTTAGTTCCTTATTTAAATAATATGTTTGATCCTAGAATCCCTTTAGCTAATTATAAATCAAAGGAAGATGGATTTAAAAATACAGCAGTATTTTTATCTCATGTACATCTAGATCATTCTAAAATAATTAATTATTTAAACCCTGAAATACCTTTATATACTTTAGAAGGCACTAAATCATTATTAAATACTTTAAATATAAATGATGATTTCCTATTCCCTCTTTATGAAAAGATTGAAGGAAAAAATACTAGAGAAATTACTGGTGTTTCAGAAAATGAAGTTGTAAATATTGGAGATATAAAAGTTAAGGTAATGCCAGTTGACCATGATGCATATGGTGCTTGTGGTTTATTAATAGAAACTCCTGACTTAGTAATATCTTATACTGGAGATATTAGACTTCATGGATATAGAAAAGATGCTACATTAAATTTCTGCAAAGAAAGTGAAAAATGTGATGTTTTATTAATTGAAGGGGTTAGTGTTTCATTCCAAGATTTTGACGAAGAAACAAGAGATGATGAAATTTCAAATGAACCTCAATTAATAGAAAAAATAAATGATATTGTTAAAAACAATCCTACAAAACAAATAACATTTAACTACTATATTTCTAATGTAGAAAGAATTTTAAATATAATAAAAACTAATCCTAGAAAGGTAGTTTTAGATTCATATTACTCATATGTACTTAAAGAAGCTACTGGATACCAATCTTATTATTATAACTTAGATAATAAAGATTATGGGCTAGATGAAAATTATAAGATTGATTTTGAAAAACTTTTAGATGACACAGAAGAATTCTTCTGGCAATTAGACTTAAATGCTCTTAAGCACATGGATAAGTTAAAGTCTAATGGAATTTATATTCATTCAAATGCTGTTCCACTTGGAGATTTTGATCCAAATTATAAGCCTTTTGTAGAAAGCTTTGAGAAACATAATATTGAATTTGTTAAATTAGCTTGTAGTGGTCATGCTCATCCAAATGACCTTATAAAGATAATAAACTTAATCAAACCAAAACTGCTAATTCCTATTCATTCATATCGTCCTGAGAGACTTTACAATGAATTTGGAGATATATTACTACCAGAAAAAAAACAAACTATTTAGTGGGGGGAAATTTTTATGAAACTAAAAAAGATACTACCTTTAATCCTATCGCTTGGAATACTTACGGGTTGTTCTAGCACAGGAGGTAACACAAATGAAGAAATCACAACTGAAATTAATGATCCAGTAGAAATAACTTTCTGGCATGCAATGAATGGTGAACAAGAAAAATCTCTACAAAAATTAACAAATGAATTTGAATCAAAAAACCCAAATATTAAAGTAACATTACAAAACCAATCAAGTTATCCAGATTTACAACAAAAGATAACTTCAACTATTTCAAGTCCAAAGGACTTACCAACAATGACTCAAGCATATCCTGGATGGATGTTAAATGCTATTTCAGATGATTTACTTACTGATTTAAAACCATATATAGAAAATGAAACTTTAAAATTTGATAACTATGAAGATATCTTACCAAGTTTTAAAGAAGAAACAACTTTTGATGGAAAAATATATGGAATGCCATTTAACAAGTCAACAGAAGTTATCTGGTACAATAAAACATTATTTGATGAGTTAGGATTAAAAGTTCCAACAAATTATGATGAATTTGTTAGCGTTTGTAAAACAATAAAGGAAAAGAAAAACATCCCTGGAGCTGGATTTGATTCATTAAATACTTTCTATACTACTTTCTTAAATACTGAAGGTCATAAATTCGATTCTAATTTTGATGTAACTAGTGATGTTTCAGTTAAAGCTGCTAATTACTACTTAGATGGTATTAAAGAAGGATACTTTAGAATAGCAGGAACTGATAAGTACTTATCAGGACCATTCTCAAATGAAGCTATTGGTATGTATGTTGGTTCAATGGCTGGAGAAACTTTCGTTAAATTAGGTGTTGGCGACAAATTTGAAGTTGGCGTTGCTCCATATCCATCATCAACTTCTATACAACAAGGTACTAACTTATATGTATTTAATAATGCAACTTCAGAACAAAAAACTGCTGCATATGAATATTTAAAATTCTTAACATCTAAAGAAAATCAAATAACTTGGGCTAAAGAAAGCGGATACATGCCAGTAAGACAAAGTGCTATTGATTCAGATGAATACAAAAATTCTGGAAGCTTAACATCAAGTATCTTATCAGATGCAACTAAGAACTTATATATTATACCTGTTGTTCCTGGTTCAGATAGTGCATTCCGTGAAATAAGTACTGTATTAGAAGGTATATTATCAGATACTAAATCAGACGTAAATAAAAAATTAGCAGAATTTAAAAATTCTTTAGATTCAACTTGGGAATAAAACAATTATAATATAAATAAAAAGGTGCCTTAATTTATTTTAAGTCACCTTTTTTATTAAGATATACTAAAGGAGAAATTTTATGAAACTTGCTATATATCAAACAAGTGATTTACATGGATTTGTATATCCAACTAATTATGTAACTGAGCAAAAACTTGGAATCCTTAAAATAGGAAGTTACATTCTAGAAGATGAAAAAAATTACGATGCATCATTAAAAGTTGATTGTGGTGACTTAATTCAAGGATCAGTTCTTACAAATTATCTATCTAGAAAACAGATTAAAAGCAATCCTATAATAGAAGGACTAGAAAAAATAAATTATGATGCTTATGTGCTTGGAAATCATGAATTTAATTATGGCTTAGATTATCTAACTAATTCATACAAGCATATTTCTGATAAAGTAATAAATTCTAATATTAAAGGTCTACCATTTGATACAAAACCATACAAAATTTTTGATTTTAATGGATTTAAAATTGGTTGCATTGGAATTACAACATCATTTATACCAAATTGGGAAAATGAAAATAATATCAAAAATATAGAATTTTTAAATCCTGTAGATATGTATGAAAAATACGAAAATGAATTAAAAGAAAAAGCTGATTTAATCATAGTTTGTTATCATGGTGGATTTGAAAAAAGCTTAGATGAAAAAATGATTCCAACTGAAAGTTTAACTAAAGAAAATCAAGGAAGTGAATTATTAGAAAAATTTGATTCCATTGATATTATTTTAAGTGGACATCAACATCGTTCATTTATAACCAAAGTAAATGGAGTTATCTGCTCTCAACCTCTTAATAATGGTCAAACCTTTACTAAAATCGTTTTAGATACTGATACAAAAGAAATGAGCTATGAATTAATAGATGTAAGCACATTAAAAAATAATATAAATCAAGATCTTGAAAAAATATTTACCGGTATTCAAAGTGATTTAAAAGATTTTCTAGACACAGAGATTGGTCATTTAGATAAAGATATAACTATCGATGATATATTCTTAGCAAGATTAGAAGGTCATCCATTTATGAATCTATTACATCAAATTCAGCTTGATATATCTAATGCAGATTTTTCTGCAATATCTTTATTTGATTGTGCAATAGGATTTAAGAAAAATATAACTATCAAAGATGTATTAATAAACTATCCTTTTGCAAATACATTAAAGGTTTTAAGAATTACAGGTGAAAAATTAAAGGAAGCAATTGAAAAAAGTGCTACTTATTTTACTTTAGAAAATAATGAAGTACATATAAGCGAAGACTTCCTTCTTCCAAAAGTACAAAACTATAATTATGATACATATGGTGGCTTAACATATGAAATAGATCTAACAAGGGAACGTTATGATAGAGTTATTTCTATGAAAAAAGATAATGAAGATATAGATATGGAAAAGTATTATACTATAGTTTTAAGTAATTATAGAGCTAGTAACACATCTGTATATACGGCTTATGAAAATGCTGAAGTATCAAAAGAAATAAACCTTGATATGAGCGAAATAATAATGGATTATCTTCAAAATAATAATAAAATCGAATTAGTAACTCAAAATAACTATATAATAAGATACTAATTTAAAATTATTTTATAAAAAAAGACTACTTATTATTAAGTAGTCTTTTTTATTTATCTAAAATTAATTACATAGCTTTTTTAAATATTGCAATTACTTCTTCTAAAGTTCCTTGCTTTGGATTTGTTAAAGCACAAGCCTTTCATAGCTTACTTCTTTATTGTATTCTTCAACATGTGGTAATAATACTGCATTACATACTCCATGTGGTAAGTTATAGAATCCACCTAATTGGTGAGCCATCGCATGTACATAACCTAAGCTTGCATTATTGAATGCCATTCCACCTAGATATTCAGCATATGCCATCATATCTCTAGCTTCTAAATCTTCTCCATTTTCAACTGCTCTTAATAAGTATTTACTTATAAGTTCGATTGATTTTTCTGCACAAGCATCTGTTATTGGTGTTGCCGCAGTTGATACATAAGCTTCTATAGAATGAGTTAAAGCATCCATACCTGTTGCAGCTGTTAAACCTTTTGGCATACCTATCATTAACATAGGATCATTAACTGCAATTATAGGTGTTAAGTGTTTGTCGACTAATGCCATTTTTATATGTCTTTCTTCATCTGTTATTATACAGAATGAAGTCATTTCGCTTCCTGTTCCTGCTGTTGTATTTATACCTATTAATGGTAATTGTGGATATTTAGATTTATCTACACCTTCATAATCTTTTATTTCTCCACCGTTTGATGCAAGAAGTGCAATACCTTTAGCACAGTCATGAGCTGATCCTCCACCTAAAGATATAACAAAGTCACAATTATTTTCTTTTAATATAGCTAATCCTTCATTAACAGAAGTTACAGTTGGATTTGGTTTTACTCCATCATATATTGCATATTCTACATTTTTGCTTTCTAACACATCTAATACTTTTTTAGCAGTACCGATTTCCATTAATACTTTATCTGTTACTAATAAAGCCTTTTTAAATCCTAATGATTTTACTTCTTCTCCGAATTGTTCTAAACAGTTAACTCCCATCAAACTTAATGATGGCATAAGAAATTTATAACTCATAGTAAATCCTCCAAAAATAATTTTTCTTTCGTATGCCTAAATTGTACTTTCTAGTTAAAAAAATAACTAACTTATTTTTTTAAAAAATACCCCATTTTTAAAATCAGTATAAAAAAATTAATCATTTTACTAATTTTCTTATACTTATATAATTATTTTAACTTTTTTATTTGAAATTTATTCAGGTTTTATAAGAATTTTTATGTCAATAAAATGTATGGACAACTTTATTTGTTATTTTATAAACTTATAGTGTATACTTTATGAGGTGCAACATGGATAAGTTTGACAGAAATTTAGAATTAAGCGATGGATTAGAAACTGAATACTTAAGATTATTATATTATGATTTCAATAAATACTATAATGATATATACAAATCATATGAATATAAAAGATTATGTACAATAATAAATGGAGAAAAAAAGTTAGAGTTAATGGTTCTGAAGATATAATTTATAATTCAAACCAATACTTAATATTACCTCCACATTCTAGTATTGAAATGGAAATAAATAAACCAACCAAAGCATTGGTATTAGAAATAAGTGATAAATTAGTAGATGATGTTATTAAAAATATAGATTATAATATAGATTTATCTACAAATAAACCATTAGATTATTTGCTTCAAAACAAAACAAAGCCATTACATGATCCTATAAAAAAGATTATAGATTTGGCTTCAACAAAGCAACATAAAAAAGAATTTTTAATTGATTTATATGCTCAAGAAATAATGTTTAACTTAATAACTGATACAGAAACAAATAAAATAATTACTGAAAATTTTAATAATCCAATTAATTTATCTACTAAAATTATGAAGGAAAAATTTAAAGAAAAGCTGACTATATCTGATATTGCATCAGAATTTAATATGTCTGTAGCTAATTTTTCTTCTAAGTTTAAAAAAATAATGAATATGAGTCCTAATGATTATCTTACAAATATAAAGCTTCAAGAAGCAAAGAAGTTGCTAAGAACTAAAAATGTTACTGAAGTTGCTTATGAGCTAGGATATGAAAATATATCACATTTTATATTATTATTTAAAAGAAAATTTGGGTTAACTCCAAAACAATATATGATAAAAAATTTAAGCCATTAAAAAGTTAATTTTAATGGCTTTTTATAATGGCTTTTTATAATTACTTATTAAAAATTTTAGCAAATACAAATCTTATAAAAGCACCTTCTATCATTTTAATATATCTATGTTCCACAATACTATGCATTATATCTAAAAGATCATTAATTAATCCTTCATGCTTAGATATTCCAAGCTTTGACCTCATTCCAGAAAGCTAATTTTTCTTATGAAGGCACATTAATGGGATTCTGTTTAGAGAAAAGTTTTTTAGGAAGTTTTATATAAATAAATACATAATAAAGTAAATCATTTAAAAAACCCTGAATATATATTCAGGGTTTAAACTATTAATATTAATTATTTTTACAAGAAAATTGTAATAATACTTCCTGCTATAATAAGTGCCAAACCTATTAATGTATTAATCAATTCTTTTCTACTCTTTCTTTCATGTAATATTAAAATTCCTCCAAGTGTTGCAATAACAACATTTAATTGAGTAATAATAAATGCAGATGCTACACCTATTCTTTGTGCTGCAAATATGTAAGCTAAAGATGAAATTGAAAAAGTAAATCCTACAGCTATTGCTTGCCAAGATTTCTTTTCTGTAAATACTCTTCTATTTTTAAATAATGCAAAAATTACTGCACCTAAAAATACCCCTAACATTTGTGGTAAGAATATATTTATACCATCAGCATCCACAACTTTAGGAATTGCACTATATACCCAATATCCTATACTTGTACTTGCTAATAATATTATACCTTCTTTAATAGCTCCTGGCTTACTACCTTCTCCTCTAGTTGTTAAAATTGCTCCAAATATTATTAATAAAATAACGAAAAATCCAATTATTCTATTTGTTAGTCCAGGCCATTCATTAAAGAATATTACTCCAATTAAAGATGTTCCAATTAGTTGTAAACCTGTTGATAGTGGCATTGTTTTAGAAACACCTATTTTATTAAATGCAACATATTGTCCTACTTGACCAACAACCCAAAATAATCCTGATACAAAACTTATAATAAATGTTTTAGTTGAAATTGTATCAGTAGTAAACATAAGACTAATAAGACCGATTATTAATGCCCCTATTCCTGTTCCTAGAATTTCATTTGCTGGATTTCCTTTTATTTTTTTTAAAATAAGAGGCTGAACTCCCCAACCTAAAGCTGGTATTAATCCAATTAAATAACTCACATTTTTCACTCCTATCATTTGTATTTATTAACTTCAAAATTATAGCATAGAATTACAGTATAAATTTGTTAATTAATTATAAATTAATTAAGTCATTCTCTTTCAATGATTATTATGGAATATTTTTATGAAAATATACTCTTATTTTTTAAACAATAAAATTGAATATCCAAATAAAAAATTCCAAATAAAAAATAAAATCAATAGATTTAAAGTCTACTGATTTTATTCACAAAATTCTTATATATTTTTTCAAAAGCTTATTTTATTATAAATAAAAATTAACTTAGTATATTAGCATTCCTTTTTTAACTGTGATAAGCCTACTACTTGCCATTTCCAAAAATCTTCACACATATTATTTAAATTTTTTTCTGCTTTCCACCCTAATTCTTTTTCTGCTAAAGAAGGATCTGAATAACACGTAGCAATATCTCCTTTTCTTCTATCCACTACCTTATAAGGAACTTCTTTATTTGACGCTTTCTCAAAAGCCTTTACTACTTCTAATACACTATATCCTGTTCCTGTTCCTAAATTATAAATTTTTAGTCCACAATTATCTTTTAATTTTTCTATAGCCGATACATGTCCTTTTGCTAAATCAACAACATGTATATAATCTCTTACTCCTGTACCATCTACAGTATCATAATCATCTCCAAAAACATTTAAATATTCTAACTTACCATCTGCTACCATAGATACATAAGGCACTAAATTATTTGGAACTCCATTTGGTAATTCTCCTATCAATCCACTTTCATGAGCTCCAACCGGATTAAAATATCTAAGTATTATAATATTCCAACTATTATCTGATATATACAAATCTTTTAATACATCTTCCATCATACTTTTCGTTCTACCATATGGATTTGTAGCAGGTAATAAAGGTAATTCTTCATGCACAGGCATAACTTCACTATCTCCATAAACTGTTGCTGAAGAACTGAAAATAATATTTTTCACATTAAATTCTTTCATAACCATTAATAAATTTATCGTACCAGTTAAATTATTGTTATAATACTTTAATGGTTCACTTACAGACTCAGAAACTGATTTTAATGCTGCAAAATGTATTACTAAATCAAAATTTTCTTTTCTAAATATTTCTCTTAACTCATCTATTTCTAATAAATCAGTTTTATAAAATTTTACTCTCTTAGATATTATTTTTTCAATATTATCTTTTATTTCTATATTGCTATTTATTAAATTATCTAAAATTACGATATCATAGTCATTATTTTTGCTCATTTCTACTACTGTATGACTACCTATATACCCAATTCCCCCAGTTATTAAAACTTTCATTCTATCCCATACCTTTCATATTATATATATTAATTTAAATATTATAAATATATGAACATTATAGAATAGATTACTTTTTTTAACAATAAATTTATTAATTTTTTGTTAACATGTAAAATTTCAATACTTTTTTAACTTGTCTATCAATTAAAATTTGTAAAAAATAATGAGCAAAGATTATCTTTGCTCATTATTTTTAATTTAAGTATATTATTAACTCTTATTATAAAATTCTTTCACACATTCTTCTTGACCATTCTAATTTAAACAAAATCCCATACTTTTGTTTTATACTCTCACTTAAATCTTCATCGTTTAATTTAGCTGATGTAGTATTATAACTTCTATCTGATGAGTATTTTGAATTTTTTATAATCCACATACTTACGCCCCCTATAAATAATATTTATTTGTAGTATTTCCTAATAAACTTATATTATTCATATTTTAATCTTTTTGTTAATTAGCACTTACTACTACATCTAACTTTTAAAATAAAAACTATTAAAAGTATAATAGGGAAAACTATAAACCATATATTTCTTGTAAGCATGGCAAATAAACAACCCATAAAAAAATTTCCTATTCTTATAGCAACAAGTTCTGATTCAGTAAAATTAGAATCTATAAGTTTTTTCATTCCTATGCTAATAAACTTTCCATAAACTAAAGCTAAAATCACAATTATCATATATCTAAATTCAGTCATTATTCTTTCCTCTTTAAATCATTTCCAAAATATCCAAATCGATATAAATTATACTACATATTTTTAGTATTTTTTATAGAATAATATTTAATTTACACATAATTTATATAGCATTTATATTTGCTTTTAATTATTAATCTTATATTTATTAAATGTTAATAAAAAAACATTGCTAAAAATAAAATTTAGCAATGTTTTTAGTAAATTACTTAAGGTTAACCTATAAGCCTTTTAAAAAATCAACTGTATCTTCAGCAGCTATATCTATTTGCTTTTCATTACTTATAGTTGCTTTATTATCCCCTGATTGCTCCCCATAGCTTCCAAATTGACCATGATTTCCACCAGTAATTTCAACTATTTCAGAATCTTTTGGAAGGGCAGCTTTTCTAACCTTTTCTAAATTTGCAACTCCATCTAAACTTCCATATATGCTTAACACTTTTTTATCTGAGTTTTTAAGCTCGTCCCCTTGAGGATAAGAAGCATAAAGCACAACACCTTTAACTTTAGGATTTTTCACTGCATAATCACAAGCCATAACTCCACCAAGAGAATGTCCACCAATAGCCCATGTATTTATATATTTAAATTTATCTATAATCTCTCCTGCTTTATTTGGAGATAATATTGCTAAATCCAAAGGCATAGGTGCTATAACAACTAAAAATCCTTTTTCAGCTATTTGTTGACATAAAGGTGCATAAGATTCTGGATCTACTTTTGCACCAGGATAAAATATAAATCCTTTTGTTGGCCTAACATTTTTAGGCGTAAATGTAATAAATTCATCATTATTGACTTTAACTAAATTATCGCTTTTTATAGCTGTAAGTGCTACTTGTGTAGGCTTATAATCAATTTTTGCCCAAACAAAAAATGCTATAAAAATCACAGCAATAATACCAATTAACATTATTGATATTCTTTTTAAAACTTTTTTCATTAATCTCCCTCTTTAAAATTCATTATTATATTATTTTAACGAATAATATTTTAATACATTTAGCATACTAAATCAATTTAATGTATTACGTAAAAAATAATGCTAAATTAGATTAAAACTTTATTCTAATTTAGCATTATTAACTTTAAGAATTATACATTGCCTTTTCTTCATCTATTTTGTTTTCTAATTTTTTAATATAAGTGTTCTTTCCGTTTTCCATCTTATTTATAACACTTTTAGGAAATAAAGTCTCTAAATCTTCTTTATAATTTGCACCATTCTCTGGATACTTATGACTTATAACTTCATAATTTTTATCAATCTTTAACTGTACTGGCACAGATATTCCTTTTTCATCATTTGCTTTTACAAGCCAAATATAAACTTCATCTTCATTCATTCCTAGTATTTCAAATGCACTATAAGATTTCCCATCAGTTTTTTCACAAATATCATCAGTATTATTTTCTATATATTCTTCTAGATTTTTCTTAACTTCTACACTTGCTTCCTTTGCATTAGATTTTATAGCATTTAAACATGAAACCAACCCAATTAATAGACATAGTATAAGGAAACTTTCCATAATCTTTTTCATATATCTATCCTCCAAATATAAAAATTTATATTATTAGTTTTGTGTAAAATGCTATACTTATTATTCATAAAAATAAAAAAGACATTAATTCAATTAATGTCTTTTAATATTTAAATATATTATATTTATTTTAAACTTCTATTCTACATCTAATAGATTCACATTTACCTTTTCTTTATTAAATATATTAATTAGTAATGAAATTAAAATTGCAATAATTGCTGGTATTATCCATGCAAATCCTTCACTTGATAATGGTAAAAAATTAAATATTCCTTGAAGAACCCTTAAATTAAATTGAGTGTAAAGAACATCTAATATAGATACTATAAGAGTTGTATAAACTGTAACTTTATAAGTTAATTTATTCTTTACTCCAATTACGTTAAATAGTATAAGTATTATTTGCATTGGGTAAAAAATTTTAAGTATTGGTATTGCAAGTTTTACTATACTACTTATTCCTAAAATAGAAATTATAGCAGATGAAATACAAATAATAATAACTATAATTTCATATTTAATCTTTAAAGTTTTTGAGAAAAATTCTCCTACCATTGCTGTTAATCCGATTGCTGTTGTAAGACATGCAACTGCAACTGCAATTCCAAGTGCTATCTTGCCAAAGTCCCCTAATATCATATGTGCAATTCCTATTGTTAATTCTGTTTGACTTATTCCTTGTGGAAAATATCCTCCAAGAGCTGCTCCTAAATATAATAATCCTCCATAAATAATTATAAGCCCAATACTCGATACAATACTTGCCTTTTTCAATACAGACTTTCTCTCAGAATTTTTAGTATATCCTAATGCTACTATAGCATTTATTGCAATCACTGCTGTAAGCGGTGCACCTAATGCATCCATTGGCTGATATCCATTTATAAATCCATAACTAAATGAATTCCCTGTTCCTTGTGAAAATATATGTTCTGTAAAAAATATTCCTTTTACTATAATAAAAGAAAGAATAACCAAAATAATCGGCGTTAGCACCTTCCCAATATATTCTACTATCTTTGTTGGTTTTAAAGTTAATATAAGTGTTATTCCAAAAAATATGATTGAAAAGATTGTTGGACTAATTATATTTCCTAAGTTAGGTAATATACTCATTTCATATGTGCTAGCCCCTGTTCTAGGAATTGCAACAATCGGTCCTAAACATATAAGTATCAATGCTGTATAAATATTTGTAAATTTATTTCCTATCTTTTCTCCGAATTTTTCAAGAGATCCTGCCTTATTAAGAGCTAATATTCCAAGAAGCGGTAAACCTATGCCTGAAATAAAAAATCCTAATAAAGATATAAACCATTCTCTCCCTGAGTTCATCCCTATTTCTGGCGGAAATATTAAATTTCCTGCTCCAAAAAATATAGCAAATATCGTAAATCCTACTGCTATAAAATCATACCTTTTTTTCACCTTCATATCCTCCTGTACTACAAAAAATATTCACTTTTTCATTAAAATTTTCCTACTGTCCTACTACTTTTTAACTATCCTACTATACTAAATTTATTGTCCCATTTTAACATATTTATTAACAGTCTGTAAACAAAACTATTTATAATTAATTATATTTATAAATTTTCTAATTCATCCTTTAACCAACTTATATAATTTTTTTCTCTATTTATAGCTCTTTTTAAAATTAGATAATGTCCATATTGTTCTTCTTTAAAATTAGGATCTTGCATAAGTATATCTCTTCTATTTTTTAATAATAAAAGTTTTTCTTCACGTAAATGTATAATGGATGGGAGTATGAAATTTACATAAAAAATGAAAATACAATAGATTATCGTATCCACAGCGGTATGGTTGCTGGTAGATGGGTAAAAGACCAAAAGGTTGATATAGTTAAATTACTAGATGGAGTTTATAAAGTATCTTGGACTGAACCAACTGGAACAGATGTATGCTTAGACTTTATGTTAAATGAAAATAGAACTCACGGAACTATATTCTTCCCTAAATGGGTTCATGAACATCCTGAAATAACAGTTTGTTTCCAAAATGACTTCATTCCTTTAATGGAAGAATCAAGATTAAAATATAATACATATCCAAAGTATGTTGTGCCTGAATTCTCAACTATTACATACAAAAAATATGTAGGTGAAAATGATGAAAGCATAATTTCAGTAGCACCTTATAAAGGAATGACTGATGAAATAAGAGCAGGAAAATTCTATAAATAATAAAAAATATTCAAATTATCCAAATCTAAAGAAATAAAATATAATTAATACTAAAAACTTAGTACATAAATAAAAAGCCTAATATAAAGCTATTCAATAGTCTTATATTAGGCTTATTTTTGAAAAATATGTTTAAATATATATTAAGTTATAACTACAAATTTTTTTATCTACCTTGATACTCTATTTTATCTAACATCACGTTACCACTTCCTAATACATCTGTAACTTGTCCATTATCATTTAAAATTCCATAATTAAATATATGAGTTCCATTATTAAATTGAATACCTTTATTTTTAGATATTCTCAATGTCACCCATTTATATTTAGAATTTTTCACAGTATCTTCATAAAATTCAATTATATTTTTATCAGTAAATTTAGTTTTATTATTTATTATTACTTCTGCATATGTAGCTACTCTCTTCCCATTTTCAATAATAGGTTTTTCAATAAGCTTACCAAACAACTCACTTTCTTGCATTTTATTTGAGTTTTCAGTTTTGCTATCTTTATTTGAATCAATATCATTAACTATATCTGTATCTTTATTTTCTTCGATTTCAGATATAATCTCATTAATTAATGTATCTGTATTATTCATATTTTGTTGATTAGTAGTAGTTTCTTCTTTTAATAATTTAGTTTTTGAATCTAAACTATTAATTATAATAGCTATTACTCCCCCTATTATTAATATAGCTAATATGTAGATTATTGATTTTTTACTTCTCATGCTTCCCCCATCTTTTGACTCATCTAGATATATACTTAACATATTGTTCAAATTTACTATAATTTTATACCTTTTTTATGTTTTTTTCAACTAAATTAAAGTTTTACTTAAATTTTCTAAAATAACCATTTATTAATTTAATATAAAATAACATATATTTTTTCATAAAGGTTAAAATTATATACTTTTTATTATATATATTTTAATAATATTCCACATTTAAACATAATAAAAAATTAATGTAATTATCAATAAATTATATTTATGTTAATCTTTTTTTCATATATATAAAAATATAAAGAATTTTTAGTGTATTTAAAACGTATTTATTATACATTTATTAATAAATTAATATTTACTTAAAAAAAGGACTTAGAATATTCTAAGTCCTTATTTTAATATAATTAATATTTAGTATAATTAGGATTTATATTTGCAACAAATCTTCTACTACTTAATGCTAAGTACCAAAATCCAATAAATGAGAATATTATCCCAAGTATACATCCAATAATTCCAATGCCAAAGTTACTAAATACTCTATATATAGCTATTATGGAAACAATTGCACCTATTACTGGTATAAATGTTAATATAATAAACCACCCTGACATTCCAGCTAAATTAAATAGCTTAATAACATTAAGCACAGGAATCCATGCAATCCAATTATTTTTAAGATTAGCCTTTTTAGTCATTACATATAATGGATATACATTTATAATATATGTTAATGCCATAACAATAAATGTAATCATAAAACTATATTGAGAATAAACTCCATAACTAAAATCTTCTATCATACTATTTCCCCCTTTATATTATTTCTTTTCTTATTTTAAGAATATCTTATAATAAAAATATCATTTCTCTCTTAATTATATATTAATAATATGTATATTTGAATATATAATAGGTAGCTAAAAAATTAACTACCTATTTTTAAATCTCTAAAAACATTATATCTCTGATAATACTATTACTGTACATTTAGCTTTTTTTACTACTTTATTAACTACAGAACCCATAAAAGGTATACGAATGCCTTTATTATGCTTAGTCATTATTATAATATCAACTTTATCAACAACTGAATAATTAATTATAGTCTTATCTATATATCCAAATTGAAATTCAGCAGTACAATCAAATTTATTTAAAAGCTTCTTAGCCCTGTCAAGCATTACTTGAGCATTATCCTTCTCTATAGTAATTAAATGAGATACAACAATTCCATGGGCATATACTATATCACCTACATTTAACAATAAAACTTCTGTATCCTCTGGGTTAAAATTTTCTTTTAGATAATTTATTGAAATTAAATCCCTATTACTTCCATCTAGTGGTATTAATACTTTCTTTTTCATAAAAACCACCCTTCTTAAATACATAATAATCATAGTCTTACTTAATATTATTTTTTAAAATTTTAAAAAGAACTATATTTATATAATATGAATCTAATTTCTACTCTGATTTTAAAAAAACAAAATACTATAATAAAATTTTTATTATAGTCTTTCTTCTACTTTTTATTTTCATTTATTTCTTTAAGTAAATCATTAACTCTTTCTTTTTGTTCTTTATTTGGTGAATTTACATCTATTTTTTCTATCTCCGCTTTAGCTTCATCATATTTCTTTTCTTTTACTAATTTAGCTGCAGTATTTATATAACTATCTACAACTTCTGTCTTACTTTCTTGAAATGCAATTTCGCTTTTTAATTCATCTATATCGGATTTTATAGAAAGATTTGAATAATCAGCTGTTATTTCATTAAGCTCTTTATTTGCTTCTTCATATTCTCCATCATTATAATACATTAATGCTCCAGTATATCCCTGAACTATTTGCATAAGATCATTAGCTTCTTTATTAGTTGGATCTTGATTTATTGCAAGTTGTAATAAATCTACAGCTTTTTCATATTAATTATTACTTATATCTTGCTTTGCTTCACCTATCATTTTATTAACTGAATTATTTCCGCATCCAACAAATACTAATGATAAAACTACTGCCCCAATTGCTAGAAATACCTTTTTATTTAATAATTTCATCTTTCTTTCCTCTCTTATATAATAATTTTTATTTTCTTTATTATATAATAATAAAGTCAATTAATTTCGAATTTAACAATAGTTTTTAAAAAATCTTATAAGTTTAACAAACTATACAAATAAAGGTATTTGATTTAATTTTAATATTATGCTAGAATCAATTTATAAAATTTAAATTATAAATATAATTTCATATAAAGTTTTCTAGGGTTCCGTAGTTTTTAAAACTAGCAGGTCCAAGAGAAGACGCATAGATAAATTTCTATGTACACGGAAGGATAAAAGCCTGGGAGATATTTTTTTATAAATGCTCTCATGGCTTTTTTTATTTTTAGGAGGTAAATTAAATGAAAAAATTTATTATTGAAAATGATTTTTGGGATGTATTTCCTAAAGCAAAAATTGGAATTATTATATGTAAGGACATAGATAATTCTATAAAAGATGAAGAAAAATATAAAGATATGATTTCTGTTTCAGAAAAGGAAGCCTTAAAGCACTTAACTAACGAAGAATTTAGTAGCAATGATGCTATAAAAGTATGGAGAGAAGCATTCCAAAAATTCAAGAAAAAGAAAGGTGCAAGATCATCTATTGAAGCGTTGTTAAAAAGGGTTAATAACGGAAATCATTTAGGAACTATTAACCCATTAGTTGATATATATAATTCTATTTCATTAAAATATGCTATGCCTTGTGGTGGTGAAGACATTGATACATTTGTTGGAGATATAAGATTAACTAAAGCAATTGGAAATGAAGACTTTGTTACACTTGGAACAGATAAAAGTGAACCTCCTTATGAAGGTGAAATAGTATATAAAGATGATAAAGGTGCAATTTGTAGAAGCTTTAATTGGCGTGAAGCAGTAAGAACAATGCTTACTGAAAATACAAGAAATGCTTTCTTATGTATTGAATTAGTTGATGAAAGTAGACAAAAAGAATTCGAAAATGCTTTAAATGATTTAGAAAATTTAGTTAAAGAAAATCTAGGTGGAACATGTACTACTTCTATACTTGATATTAATAATAAAGAAGTAGAAATAATGTAATTTAAGGATAATCTATTTATGAATAATTTTACTTATAAAGATATTTATATTGAAGATGAAAAAAAGGTGCTAGAAGTTAATATACTTCCAGAAAAACATTGTAATTTTGATTGTATATTCTGCCCTATAGGAAGAACCGAAAATAAGGTAGATACTCAAATATCATTTGATGAAATGGATAATTCATTAATTGAATTACAGAATAAAATAGATAATACAAAACCTGATTTAATATTTATAAATTCAAAAGGTGAAGCTTTAGTAAATGATAAAATTGAGGATGTTATTGACCTTATAAAAACTAATAATATACCTGTAAGATTGCTTTCTAATGGATATTTATTAGATAAAGATGAATACATAAAAATTGCTAATAAATGTGATGAAGTTATTGGTGAAATAAAAGTAATAACAGAAGATGATTTCCAAAAGGTTCAAAGACCTATTGAAGGATATACCCTATCAGAATATATATCAAATATGGTTTCATTTAATAAGCAATACAAAGGAAAATTTATATTTGAAGTTACTATGATTAAAGGCTACAATGATGATGATAAATCAATTGAAGATTTAAAAAATATTATAAATGAAATATATCCTGATAAAGTAATAGTTGCTAGAATGGATGATGAAAGATTTAAGAAAAAACTTGGTATAAGTGATAAAAGATTTAAAGAGATTTCAGATATACTACTTAAAAATAACTAATATAATTTTTTAAATAAAAAGCTATACCACAGAAGTGGCATAGCTTTTTATTTAAAATTATTTATTTAAGAGACTTTTTTATGTCTTCAACAATTAATTCTTTTGTTAAGTGATAACGAACATATAAATCTTTACTTAAAATTATATCAGTAAATTCTTTTTTAGCACCAAAATTTAATACTTTAATATTCTTATCAGCATAGAATCTATCAATTTTTTCACCAAATCCACCATCTAGTGATCCATCTTCAAGAGTTACTATAAGTTCGTGATTCTTTAAAAGTCCATTTAACATTTCTTCATCTAATCCAGTTATAAATCTAGGATTTATTAATGTAGCATCTATTCCCATTTCTTCTTTTAATAATGCTTTTACCTCTTCACCTAGGCTTAAGAAATGTCCAAGTCCAATTATAGCAACTTTATTTCCTTCAGCAACCTTTTT
>NZ_JAXFPT010000065.1:0-5959 GCF_034179595.1 Clostridium sp. | reverse complement strand
AGGTCCATGTCTATTATTAAAGTTAATTAAGAAAAGTATCTTTAAAATTGCACGACAAATTCTAGATTTATTAAATATTATATCTATTAATATAAAGGCAATGACTATACCTAAAATAGTATAATCATTACTATTTGAAGTTTCTTTTTGATTATTAGGAAGTTTTACGTTTAAAGATTTAGTAAGTTTTGCATTATATTCTTTTGCAATATAATCTGCAAAAGTACTATAGGATTCTGTTAAACCTTTTCCATAATCACCATTTTTGAAATTTGGTTTAGCAATAGATTCCATAACACGATTACTTAATGCATCTGGAATTGCACCTTCTAGGCCTCGACCGACTTCTACTCTCCACTTTCTATCTTTTATGGCGATTAAAATTAATAATCCATTATCTTTATTTTTTTGACCTATTCCCCAAGTTCTAAAAAGGTCAATTGCATAATTCTCAATTGGAATTCCATCAGTTGAATCTATTATCACAGCAGTAGCTTGGGCTCCTGTTTTGTCTTCAAGTTCTTTACCAATTGAAACAATATCTTTAATTTCAGACTCTTTTAGTGTATTTGTATAATCATTTACGTATTTATATTGAGTTTTGCTTGGAATTTTATTTGATGCATTTGCAATTATACTAGTGAAAGATAAGGTTAAAGTTAAAAAAATAAGAGAAGAAATTAAAATATTAAAAACTTTCTTTTTAGTTTTCATAGCTATTTAGAAAAATCTACAGAAGGCACTTCTTTAGCACCATCGCTTGCTTTATATAGTGGTTTTTCTTCAAAGTTAAAAATACTAGCAATTATATTGCTTGGGAATTTCCTTCTCTTTGAATTATATCTAGTAACTGCAGTGTTATAATCTTGTCTTGCAACTGCAATTCTATTTTCTGTCCCTTCTAATTGAACTGATAAATCTTTAAAATTTTGATTTGATTTTAATTCAGGATAATTTTCTACAACTACTAATAATCTTGATAGTGCATTTGAAAGATCACTATCAGCATTAGCTTTATCAGTAACAGTTGATGAACCAGCAAGTTTACTTCTTGCATTAGCAATATCAGTAAATATATCTTTTTCTTGAGAGGCATATCCTTTTACTGTATTTACTAGATTAGGTATTAAATCAGAACGCCTTTGAAGTTGTGTATCAATGTTTGCTTGAGTAGTATCTACGCTTTGCTGTAATGAAACTAAGCTATTATAATTACTAACTGTAAATATTCCTAAAATAATTATAATAGCGAGAATTGTAATTAATAATTTAGAATTATTTTTCATGATTAAACCTCCTTCTTTATAAATTATTATGTTCAAAATTAAAAAATATTATAGTATAGCATTTAGAGATTTGACAAAAATAATAATAGGATATATTATTATTGATATAAATTAAATTTTCATAAATTTAATTTTATAAAATTAAAATAGAAATATTCCTAATATCGTAAATAAGGAGATAAAAAATATGAATTTTTATGATTTTGTGGCTAAAGATATAAATGGTAAAGATATAAATATGAATCAATATAAAGGAAAAGTAGTATTAGTTGTAAATACAGCTAGTAAATGTGGATTTACACCTCAATTTAAGGGGTTAGAGGAATTATATAATGAATATAAAGAAAAGGGATTTGAAATATTAGGCTTCCCATGCAATCAATTTAAAAATCAAGATCCAGGAAGTAATAAAGAGATAAATAATTTTTGCCAATTAAATTATGGTGTTACATTTACTATGTTTGAAAAAATAGATGTAAAAGGACCTAATGCACATCCAATATTTAAATACTTAAAAGAACAAACAAAGGGTTTATTAAATGATGAAATAAAGTGGAATTTTACAAAGTTTTTAATAGATAGTAATGGAAATGTAGTTAAAAGATATGCACCAACTACATCACCTAGTAAGATTAAAAAAGATATTGAAAACTTATTAGGATAAATAATCCTCAGATGATATAATGTTGACATATAAAAACGAAATATATAGAATATTTGATAGTAACACAGCTTAGTAAATAAAATATAGAATAGGAGAAATACATGAATAAGTACGATAATATTAAATTAGATAATCAAATATGTTTCTCTTTATATGCAGCATCAAGAGAAATAATAAAGCTATATAAGCCAGTACTTGATAAATTTAACCTTACATATACTCAATATATAACAATGCTTGTGTTATGGGAAGAAGAAAAAGCAACAGTTAAAGGTATAGGTAAGAGATTACATTTAGATTCAGGTACTCTTACTCCATTACTTAAAAAATTAGAAGCGATGGAATTAATCACACGATATAGAGATTCTAATGATGATAGAGTAGTTATAGCGGAATTAACAGAAAAAGGAAGAAATTTAAAAGAAGAAATTGTTAATGTTCCTGAAAAAGTTTTTTGCAAGGTAAATATGGATGTAGAAATGGCTACTGAATTAAAAATTAAGCTAGATGAATTATTAGAAATCTTAAGAAAATAACTAAAAAGAGTATTTTATATTGGCTAGTAAATTTTTATAATTTACTAGCTTGTTATTTATGAGGAGATGGTTTTTTGGATATATTTACAATTGGGCACTCTAATTATAGTATAGATAGATTAATAGATATGTTAAGATATTTTAATATTGATTGCGTAGTTGATATAAGAGGAATACCTTATTCAAAATATAATGTTCAATTTGATAAAGATACTATAAGATATTCATTAACTAAAGCTGGCTTTATTTATATATACATGGCTAAGGAGTTAGCTGCTAAGAGAGTAAGCAAAGTTTCTTATAATGAAGAAGGATATGCAGATTTTGAGAAAGTAATTCATGAAGAGGATTTTATAAATGGAATAAATAGACTCAAAAATGGATGCCAGAAAGGATACAAGATAGCAATTTTAGGAGCAATGCAAGATCCTATAAGATGTCATAGAAGTATATTGGTTGGCAAAGCTTTAAGAGATTATGGATTTAATGTTAAGCATATATTAGATGATTATACTATAGCATCACAAGAAGATATAGAAAAAAATCTATTAGATAAGTATTTTAAAAATAGAGGACAGATTACTATAGATTCATTACTTGGAAATGGGTTAAGTGATGAAGATATGATAAAAGAATCTTATAAAATGGCCAATAAAGAAATAGGATATAGATTAGAAAATCTAGATAATAAATAAATCTTAATATATAACAAAAGTATTCTAATTTTAATGAATACTTTTTTGTTATATATTAAAGTTTATAAGGAAGGATTAGAGTATATGTCTTCTAATGATTTTTTATCCATAAAATAATAAACCAAATATCCCATCATTATAACTCCAGGTATATCTATCAAAAGTCTTATAAATGTAAATTTAAAACCTAAAGATGAAAATTCAAATAAAAGAGTTGATACCTTTGTTACACACCAAGAATTTAAAAATATAATTATATTGCTAAATTTAGCTCCTTTTTTTAATAAAAGAGCAGTAAATGGAAATGCAGCATACATAGGACCTGCTGCAAGTGAGCCTATAAGCATTGAAAAACATATGCCAAGTATTCCAGAGCTATCACCCATATATTTTATTAATGTTTCCCTTGGAATCCATGCATCCATAAGTCCAAGAAGAAGCATTATAGGTGGAAGTACACTAAGCATTTGTAGAAAACTAGAATAGACATTTTTAAATACCTTTGTTCCTACAGGATAATTTATAAAAAATGTTATGAAAAGTATAGATAATAATACTAAGAAAACAGAGTATCTTTTTAGATATTTATAAATAAGCTTCATAAATTAAAACATCACCTTTCCTATGATAAAAGCTACTAAAAAAGAAAATAAAAAAGCTATAAAATTTCTTAAAAAGGCAGCCTTTTTGCCAATATATTTTGCTTCTAGGGGATAGGTTATAACTCCTACTAATGTAAGTGTTGATATAAGCGCTGCAACTTGAGATATACCAGCGCCATTTTGAAGTAATGTATTTCCAGTTGAAAAAGCAACAAAGGTTGGCATTATAGTTACGGAACCTATTATAGATGCAAAAGTTATACCTAAAAAATTAGAATTTTCACCAATTAAACTTGAGATTGTTTCTGGATTTAGTATTGCTAATATAAATCCAACTATAAGGATAATGCTTAAAAATTGAGGCATTATATTTTCGAAAGATTTAATAGCAGTTTTAATAGCTTTTTGTGTTTTTTTCTTATCTTTTATGAAGGATATAATTAATAAAAATATAGATACTATATATAAAATGCAGGAAATCATTATATCACCTTATAAAAATTTTATTTGCAATTATATAGTATTCATATAGAAGGAAAATGTATAATAAATGTATAATAAATTACGACGAGGATAATATATTTAGAAACTCTTTGATAAAAATTTATGGTATGGGTTATTTAAGGGGGGAATAATTTAAATATTAGATTATTATTTTAAAAGGGGTTATAAAAATGGAGAATAGTAGGGGGATAAATAAAAAGTTAAAGAGTATAACATGGCCAATATTTGTAGAAAGTTTATTATTTTCATTACTTGGTGGATTAGATACGATAATGCTTGGTAAATATTCAGATTTAGCTGTTGCATCAGTTGGAATTGCAAATCAGTTGATTTGGATGGTTAATTTGATGTTTGGAATAATAACAGCAGGAACAGCTATATTACTTGCTCAATATTTAGGTGCAAAGACTGATGAAGAAGAGATTGTTAAATTATGTGGTGTATCTATAGGGGTAAATTTAATTATAGGAATAGTAATAAGTGTAGTAGTATTTTTAATTTCATCACAACTATTTATATTTTTAAAGGCAGCACCAGAGCTAGTGCCTATTGGAAAAAGTTATATGAAAATAGTTGGTGGAACTATTTTTATACAAGCTATACTTATGACTTTTACAGCAATACTAAGATCATATAGCTTAACAAAAATATGTATGAGTGTTACGCTTATTATGAATATAACAAATGTTATATTTAATTACACATTTATATTTGGTAATTTTGGAATGCCTGAGCTTGGAGTTACAGGGGCAGCACTTGGAACTGTCATAAGCAAGATAATAGCTTTAGTTATCTTAGCTCATAGAGTATATAAAGTTATTTTGCATAAGTTTAATATAACTTTATTTAAACCATTCCCAAAAGAACAATTAATAAACATTTTAAAGGTTGGTGTACCATCAGCGGCAGAACAAATTTCTTATAATTTATCTCAGCTTGCAATAACTAGTTTTGTAAATATGATAAGTATAGAGAGTATGTCTGCAAAAAGTTATTTAACTACTATAGTATCTTTTGCATTTATATTTGCAGTATCATTAGGACAAGGTGCGAGTATACTTATAGGTCAGTTTGTAGGAAATAGAGAAAACGATAAGGCATATAATTTATGTGTGTATTGTATAAAAGCATCTGTAGTAGTATCTTTAATTATTAGTTTAGGAATTGTTTTATTTAGATATGGAATAATGTCTATGATAACAAATAATAAATCTATAATAAACATAGCATGTAATGTGCTTTTAATAGAAATTTTATTAGAGCCTGGTAAGGCAATAAATATAGTAGGTATAAATAGTTTAAGGGCTACTGGGGATGTTAAATTTCCAGTTTATATAGGTATATTTTCTATGTGGACCTTTGGTGTTGGCATAGCTTATATACTAGGTATAAAAATGGGACTTGGATTAATAGGAATATGGTTAGGTTTTGCGTTAGATGAATGGTTTAGAGCTATACTTGTTTTAATAAGATGGAAAAGTAGAGCGTGGGAAGGAAAAAGCTTTGCATTATCAGCATTAGAATAAAAAAGATGGGATTATCCCATCTTTTTTATATTAAACTAATTTACCATATGATAATTGTTTTTTATTTATTTTTATATTAAATTCTCTTTCATAGATTCTAATTGCTGGGAATTCTTTTTTTGTAACTAATGAGATAGTAGTTCCAC
>NZ_JAXFPT010000033.1:0-18479 GCF_034179595.1 Clostridium sp. | reverse complement strand
TTTGAGTTGCTCTTTCAATATCATTTGAAGCACCTGTTGATACTAAGTTAAATACTTCTTCTTCAGCAGCTCTTCCACCTAGCATTACAGTTATTTGATTTAATAACTCTTCTCTAGAAATTAAATACTTTTCTTCTTCTGGTAATTGCATAGTATAACCAAGTGCACCCATAGTTCTTGGTACTATTGTAATTTTATGAACAGGGTCTCCATCTGAAAGTGCTGCAACTAAAGCATGCCCAACTTCATGGAATGCAACTGCCTTTCTTTCCTTAGGAGATAGAATTCTATCTTTCTTTTCTTTACCTGCTATTATATCTTCAACAGCTTCTCTTAAATCGTCTTGGATAACTTCTTTTCTTCCTTCTCTAACTGCCCTAAGTGCTGCTTCATTCATTATGTTTGCAAGGTCTGCCCCAACTGCACCTGGAGTACTCTTTGCAATTTCTTTTAAATCTACATCTGGTCCAAGTTTAATATCTTTAGCGTGAACTTTAAGTATAGCTTCTCTTCCTGGGAAGTCTGGTCTATCAACTATTACTCTTCTATCAAATCTACCAGGTCTTAGTAATGCTTTATCTAATATTTCTGGTCTGTTTGTAGCTGCAAGTATTACTATACCTTTTGATGAATCAAATCCATCCATTTCTGCAAGTAATTGATTTAGTGTTTGTTCTCTTTCATCATTACTTTGAAGTTGGCTATCTCTACTCTTACCAACAGCATCTATTTCATCTATAAATATTATACAAGGAGCCTTTTCTTGTGCATCCTTAAATAATTCTCTAACTCTTTTTGCACCAGCACCAACAAACATTTCAACAAAGCTTGAACCTGCTATTGAGAAAAATGGTACTTTTGCTTCCCCTGCAACTGCCTTTGCAAGTAATGTTTTACCTGTTCCTGGAGGTCCAACTAAAAGAACCCCTTTAGGAAGCTTAGCTCCTATATCTGTATATTTTTTAGGATCATTTAAAAAATCAATAACTTCTTCTAATGATTCTTTAGCTTCTTCTTGTCCTGCAACATCTTTAAAAGTAACTCCAATTTCATCTTGCATGTAAACTTTAGCGTTATTTCTGCCCATAGACATCATTCCGCCACCCATTTTACCTGCCATTTTAGAAAATAACATTCTCCATGCAAAGAACATTATAAGTATTGGTAATCCATAAACTAGCAATAAATCAAGTATTGGTGATTGTTTAGGATTTTGTCCTGTAACAGTAATATTAGCCGCATTTAATTCTTTAAGTAAATCATCATTTGATATATTTGCAGTATATAAAGTTTTGCCTTTATACTCGTTATTGTCTTTTGGTGTTATTATTAAATTCTCATTAGTGATTATGACCTTAGAAATTTGCTTATCTTTAACCATCTGTTGGAACTTAGTATAACTAATCTCTTTATTCATAGAAGTTTCTCTAACATAATTAAAAGACATTATTATTGCTAGAGCTATTATAAAATATATAATACCAGCTCTATTTCTTTTTTTATTTTGCTGTTCCATTTATTACACCTCTTTCTTTTGTATAATTCTCTACTTTAAAAAACCTATTTGACTTAAAGGATAAATCTTAATTTGAGCTTTACCCTGTATCTTATCTGCATCGATATAAGGATCTTTCCAGAAACGTGAGTCATTAGAATTTGCCCTATTATCTCCTAAGAAGAAATACTTTCCTTCTGGAACTTTATATGTTCCATATGACTCTAAAGGATATTCTACATATGGCTCATCCAACTTTTTACCATTAACATAAACTGCTGTTCCATCAATTTTTATTGTATCTCCTGGAAGTCCTATAAGCCTCTTTATTACAGTCTCATTAAGCTCATCAGAGTCAAATACAACAATATCCCCTCTTTGCAATTTTTCTGGATTATAAACTCTAGTTACTAGAAGTCTATCATCAACATTTAATGTTGGTACCATGGATGAACTTGGAATATATACCTTAAATATTAAAAATTTATTTATACATATAGCAAGAACTATAGATATAAAAATTGGTATAACCCAATCAAAAAAGAAATTTTTCTTAGTTTCCTTTATCTTTTTCTTAGACTTAGCAGACTTTTTTACTGTATTGTCTTTTGTATCATCTTTTCCATTATTTTGATCTTCGATCATTACTCCACCCATATTCCTTTCATTAATTCCTTAATATCATTCTTACGTTTTTGGGTCATTTCTTCACTATAATAGTATTTATTATCTTTCTTATACAATACATCTCCAGATTTTATTGAAGATTCAATACTACTTTTTAAAACATTAATCATATCTCCATTTGGAGATTCTAAAACGTAATATTTATCTTCTTCTCTGTCAACTATATATGCATTTTTCATAAATATATCATCACCCTTTTTAACCTTTCTAGAATCTGATATTATGATTAAATTATATCATATATTTTTGTCAATTTTCTTTCAGTACATTTAATTTTATTAAAAGTTAATTAAGCCTTGTGTAATTATGTGTGTAAATTTAAGATTATCTTTTTTATGTATTTTTATAGGAATCTAAATGGTTTATATGAGAATTATATATTTTAAGATAGTTTATCTTTCATTTTACATTAATATATATATAATTTCAATATTTATATAATACAATATTAATTAACCTTTAACACAGTTTAATTTATCGCCTATATTTTTCAAATAAGTATAACTAAAATAAAAAGAAAGATATATTTAAAATTTTAAATATATCTTTCTTTTTATTTTTTTTAATCTACGCTACCAAAACTTCTAAGCGGATATAATCTCAGTTGTACCTTTCCTTTTATATTACTTTCATCAATATATGGATCTTTCCATTCTCGTGAGTCATAAGAGCCTTCTCTATTATCTCCTAGAAAAAAGTATTTATTTTCAGGAACTTTAAATTTTCCAACATACTTATCCTTATATTTTACATAATCCTCTTTAAACTCTTTCCCATTTATATATAATTTTTCTCCCCTTATATCTATTTCATCTCCCGGAAGTCCAATAAGCCTTTTTAAAAGTAATTCATCTTTTTCATTGCTTTTAAAAACTACTATATCCCCTCTTTTTAAGTTCTCATAATTGTAGACTCTAGTTACTAAGAATTTTTCTCCAATATTTATAGTAGGCTTCATAGAACTTGTATTTACATCTACTTTTATTATCAAGAATTTATCTATCATTATAGCTAAGATAATAGCTATAATCATAGGTATTGCCCATTCCTTTATAAACTTAGTCCCCATAACTTTTTCCTCTTTATACCCTTTAGTTAAATTTTTACATTAATTCATTTTTTATTATATCATCATAGCTCTCTCTTTTACATACAACCCTAGCTTGCCCATCATTAACCATAACCACAGCTGCTTTTGGTATCTTATTATAATTATTTGACATTGAATATCCATATGCTCCAGTTGACATAACTGCTAATAAATCTCCACTTAAAACAGATGGTATTTTTATAGCATTTAATAATATATCTCCAGACTCACAACATTTTCCAGAAATCGTCACTTTTTCTTTTGAATCATATATAACTCTATTTGCAACTATACATTCATACCTAGCATTATATAATGCTGGTCTTATATTATCCGTCATTCCACCATCTACTGATACATATTTTCTTATTGATGGTATATCTTTTATTGATCCAACTGTATATAAAGTAATTCCTGCATTTCCTACAATCGATCTTCCTGGTTCAATTATAAGCTTTGGAATATCTAAATTTATCTCATTGCATACATCATCAACTTTATTTAATATAGCATTACAGTAATCTTTTGTAGATTTAGGCTTATCATCATCACTATAATAAATTCCAAATCCACCTCCAAGATCTAGTTCTTTAATCAAATATCCTGTTTCATCCTTTATTCTTTTTATTAAATTTAACATTATTTCAGCTGCATCTTCATATGGCGTTAACTCAAATATCTGTGAACCTATATGACAATGTAATCCACATAAATTTACATTTTCTAATTCTATAGCTCTTTTTATTGAATTTATTATATTATCCCCTATTGGAGCAAATCCAAATTTAGAATCTATTTGTCCTGTCTTGATGTATTCATGAGTATGTGCCTCTATTCCCGGTGTTATTCTAAGATAAATATTTTGGATTCTTTTATATTTTTTAGCTATTTGATTTAGTTGCTCTATTTCAAACAAATTATCAACTACAAATCTTCCAACGCCTAATCTAACACCCATTTCAATTTCTTCTAATGTTTTATTGTTACCATGAAATAATATCCTATCTAAAGGAAAATCTGCTTTATACGCAGTATATAACTCTCCCCCTGACACGACATCTAAATAAAGACCTTCTTCCTCTATAATCTTACACATTGCAAGAGTTAAGAATGCTTTTCCTGCATATGCTACTCTATTTCCTCTCTCTTCACACTTAAAAAAATCAATATAATTCCTACAATTATTTCTTAATAATTCTTCATCTATTACATATAAAGGTGTCCCAAATTTCTCAGCTAGTTTTGTTGCTTTTATTCTTCCAATTACCAATATATTTTCTTCTGTTGTCATACTACCAAATAGTTTCATAATGATTCCTCCACTTTATTTAAGTAAAACAAAACGTCACAGAATAAACTGTGACGGGTAATAGCGTGTGATTATAAGATTTCTTTATAGATATAAATATTAATATTATAAAAATCTTTATTTATAACATTAGTATTTATTATATTCTCAATCCTTGTAGCTCTCCACGATATGTGACAGTGATACATATATTATATGCATCCCCAGAATAATTATTTTTGCTAATAATTAAACTTCGGCTAATTTCCCTTTCATCTTTTATCTTAGTTTGCAAAACTCCTAAAGATTACTCTTGATTTTAGCACCTCTACCCTAGGTTTGTTTTTCTACTTATTATTTTATTCATTTTTTAATATAATACCACATTTAAACAAAATTACAATAGTTTAAGATTTTATTTTATATTTTTCTTTCTCTATAAACATCCATTAAGCTACCCATTATTTCAGCTGATGATGGTGGTGTATAACTTATTGCATTTGCTCCGGCTTCTATTGTTGCTTCAATACTCTCTTGTGTTGAACCACCAGTTGCTATTATAGGTACTAAAGGATATTTTTCTCTTATCTTTCTTATTATATTAGGAGTATTTTTTCCACCTGATACATTTAAGATAGTTGCTCCAGAATTCAATCTCTCTTCTATATTTGTTTCTTCTGAAACAACAGTTACAACTACTGGTATATCAATTGTTTTTCTTATTCTTTTAACTATACTATTTGAAGTTGGAGCGTTAACTACAATTCCTATAGCTCCTTTAAATTCTGCATCTAATGCTAAGTTTATAACTCTTCTTCCTTGAGTTATTCCTCCACCCACACCACAAAATACTGGAACATCTGCTGCTGTTACTATAGCTTCAGTAATTTTAGGTTGTGGAGTAAAAGGATATACCGCCATTATTGCATCTGCATTTGTATTTTTTATCATCGCAACATCTGTAGAAAACATTATAGATTTAATTCTTTTTCCAAATATTTTTATTCCACTACATTTTCTTATAGCTGCTGGCGCTTCAATTATGTGATTTCTTAAAGTACCTAAAATCTCAGGTACATATTTTTCATTATCCTTAGTCATCTTTATTCCTCCGAAAAATATGTATTAATTCTATATATTACTTTATTATATATCTAAGTTCTATTTGTGAAAATACACTAATAAATTTTTTAATTATTTTATAGTTAATATAGTAGATATTATAATATAATACTTATGAATAATAAAACAAAGTGAGGTGAAAAGACTGTGATTGAAAAGAAAAAGTTCTTCTTACCATATAGAAATTTATTAACTATATACTTATTTTTTATAGTTACAGCCTTTTTTATTAATTCACCCCAAGAAATATTTAATGGTTTAAGAAGAATTATTTTATGCCCTGATATATTAATTACTGACTATGTAGAAATTGGAGGTATAGGTGCTACATTAGTAAATGCTGCATTAACAAGTATATCAAGTATAATTATATTGATTATAATAGGTATAAAACCAAATGGTTCAACGATAATGGCTCTATGGCTTATGACTGGATTTTCTTTCTTTGGAAAAAATATTTTTAATATATGGCCTGTTATGTTTGGAGTATATCTTTTTGCAAAATATGAAAGAAAACCTTTACTAAACTATACCTTAGTCATGCTTTTATCAACAACACTAGCTCCAACAGTTAGCCAAATTAATATACTTTCTGATAATATATTTATAGGATTGCTTTTAGGTTCTATAATTGGGATTATTAGCGGATTTATTTTAACTCCAATAGCTACTCATTGTATTTCATCCCATTCTGGGTACAACCTATATAACATAGGATTTGCATGTGGGCTTCTTGGAACTTTATTGATGTCATTATTTAGATCTATAGGAATAGATTTTAATGCTCAATTAATTTGGAGTACTGGAAATAATAAATTTTTCCTTGTATTTATGTTAATAATATGCTTTTATTTAATAATAGTTGGTTATTATTATGGAAATGATAATGTAAGTAATTTGAAAAAAATAAGAAAACAATCAGGTAAACTTATATCAGATTTTTATTTACTTTTTGGCTATACTGCCTATATTAATATGGGTATAGTAGGTTTATTTTCTACATTTTATTTACTAATAATCGGTGGAACTTTAAACGGCCCAACAATTGGTGGTATATTTACTATAATAGGTTTTGGATGCTTTGGAAAACATATAAAAAATATAGTGCCAATTATGATAGGTACAACCATTGGAGGATTTATAAGTATACATTCTTTAACTGATCCTGGAATATCACTTGCTATACTTTTTAGCACTTGCTTAGCTCCTATTGCTGGTAAATTCGGTTGGAAACTTGGAATCCTTGCTGGAATTTGTCATGCAGCATTAGTTACAAATGTAGGTTATTTACATGGAGGATTAAATCTTTATAATAATGGTTTAGCAGGTGGCTTTGTAGCCATGATTTTAATACCAATTATCACCACATTCAAGAAAGAGGTTCGTACAGATGAATTTTAAAGTTGAAAAAAATCTTAAGATAATAACTGAATTAATGTCATTTTGCTATCATTTTTCTGCTAAAGACATAACAGTAAATATAAAAACTATAGATAACACATCTAATATAGTATTAGATGCAATAATTAAAGATTTTCCAAAAGATGATTATGATAACTTAATTCAAGCATTAAGTATTCCCCGCCAACATGAAGTTGAACAATATTATTGGCATCTTGGTGGAGAAAGCGAATTCGATTGTGAACTTTCTCTTGTAGGAATGATGGTTGATAATACAAATATTAAATATGAAAATGATAGACTTCATATAGAACTTCAAAGATTAGAATAATACAATAAGGAAACATTACCTTAGTAGTGTTTCCTTAAATTTTATATTTTTTTAGCTATTTTTTTCTCTAAGTTCAATAATCTTTTTAACAACTTTTGTACCAATTTTGTCTTCTTTCATTTCTGATAAAGCATTATCTATCCTTACCCATCCAATCTCTTCAACTTCATCAGATTTCTTTATTTCACCTGATTTATATTCAGCCATAAAAGTTATCATTAAAAGTTCCTTACCTTCTACAAAGTCAGAACCTAAATATTTTATATTTTCAACCTCTATTCCAGCCTCTTCAATAACTTCCCTAGAAACTGTATCTTCTGCACATTCATCTTGATCTATATATCCAGATATCAATACTTTTGAATTTTTATATATATAACTTTGTTTTAATAAAAGAATTTCATCACCTTTAACAACTCCAACAACTATACATGGTTTTGGAGTATCAAAATATAATATATTATCAACTGAACAATATGGAACTTCACCTTCATCCCAACAACTAAACATCTCTAATTTCCTTCCACACTTTGGACAAAATTTATATTTCATATACTTCTCCCTCTTATAAAATTAATTATATTTTCCACTTATAATTATACCCAATTTACCGCTTAAAAACATTACGCTTTCATCCACAAAAGTTATCAACAACCTGTTGATAATGTTAATTATTTTTAAAGCTTTTCCATAAATTATACAGAATACGATATATTGTTACAATATACTACTTTTATACCTATATATTGTACAAGTATGCTATATAAAAAATTTTCAACCAAAATATAGTTATCCACAAACCACTAATACTTATCCACATTTTCCACACTACTCCCACTCCCCCCTAAATTTTAATATTTTTATTTACGATAAATATATTAAATTTCACTCTATATAACTATTGTTTTAGTTAAAATTTATATAAAAAAATTAAAGGTATAAAAAATTGATTTAATTAAAAGACTAATATATATGTAAGGAGTGATGATTTTGAGTGATAAAAAAATAATGACCTTCAGAGATGAAAATAATAATAAAATTGACTATGAAATTTTAAAGCAAGTTTTGATATGTGGATCAGAATATGTTGCATTATCCCCAGTTATATCTAATGAAAAAGTAGAATTATATAAAATAAAATTCGATAAAGATTGGAACGAATCTCTTGAAGAAGTTTCATCTGAAAAAGAAATTAGTATGTTTGAGCAAGTTTCAAAGATTAAAGTTCATTAATAACTAAAATATTCTATATTAAATGGAGGATACTATTATGGATAATGAAATAAAAAATGTATTACCTGAAAATAATGCAAAGGAAATTACAAAAATCATAAAGTATGGTAGTAGAATTATAGGTTATGAAATTGAAAATGGACACCAATTAGATAAAGCAGCAGCAATTGAAATGGCTAAAAAAGGAGAAATTAAAGGAGTTACTGTTGGTATTTCTTCTAAAGGTGATGAATATTTAAGAAGCTTATCTGACGATAATGAAGAAAATAATTTGCGCAACTTACCAACCATAAATGTTAGGTAATAATCACAAATTTAAACTTTCTTTTAATAGTAATTTTATTTAATAAATTTCTATATTTTATTAAAATTTATCTAGTATACTCATATTAAAGCAAAAACAAATTATAGAAAGAAGGTTTTAATATGAGTTCTACAGAAAGTTTCAATAAAAATATTGATACAGATTTTACAGATTCTGATTTCATTAATTTTATTGGATTAAGAAATACAGAATACTATTTTAAAAAGTGGAAAAATAATAAGGATAAAGGCTTATTCGCATCATGGAATTGGGCATCATTCTTTTTAGGTTTATACTGGCTATTATACAGAAAATTATATGCTTGGTTTGTAGGTATTGCTATTATAGATACTATATGTATTACATTAATAAGTGTTTATAGTCCAATTATAGCTGGATTAATTCCATTAATTATCGCAATACTTTTAGGTATATTTGGTAATTCTATATACATAAAACATTCTAAAAAGAAGATAAAATCTTTAAAGACATTCTTTGATGAATATGGTGATACTAGAGAAGCATTAGAAGCTAATGGAGGTACTACTTTAGTTGCTCCTATAGTTTTATTAGCAATGTCAACAATTATTACTATAGCATCAACTATGCTTTTTACTAGTTTTTTATCATCTTTATTTTATAGCTTTTCATTTTAATATAACTATATAAAAAAAGATAAACAATACTTAAGTATTGTTTATCTTTTTTTATGAATATTTTTCTATATCCTAAATCTATTAAAATAATTTATCATTTCATCTAAACATTTTTGCGATTCTGGAAGACTTTGATCTAGTTGATATATATGCCATAGTTTCTTGTGACTTTTATCAAATGAAAGCATCTTGTAAGCTACATTATTATTAATTAAAGCACTTTTTATATCAATACTTTCACCATACATAGGATCACTTTCTACAGTTGTTATAAAGGTATTTGGAAAATATTTTGTTATCTTTTTAGATATAGATAATTCATCTATAATCTTAGAATTAAAAACATCTTCTGTATTTAAAAGCATTTTAGTAAATTCACTCATTATAGGTACTCTTACATTATGAAATCTAGTATAATAACATGTTCTTAAATCATTTAATCCACACAATATCCCTATAGCACGTAATTTATCTTTAAATAAAACTTCTATATTATATTTTTCCTTATATGTATTAATCATTTCTTTATTTGAACATAAGGCTCCAATTAAACCAGTAATATGTCCACCAGCTGAATCTCCTACAATAAAAATATTATTTATATCTCCACCATATATTTTTGCATTTTTATATATCCAATTTGCTCCTTCTATACAATCTTTAATAGGTGCTGGATGAGGTTTATTTGCTGTTAATTCATAATTGATATTAAAAACAATAAATCCTTTTCCTGAAAGTAAGCTACAAAAATTTCTATATATGCTTTTATCACCAACAGCCCATCCTCCACCATGATAATAAATTATAATTGGTAATGACTTTGATATAAACTTTGGTTTATGTATATCTAGTTTACAAATATCTTTTTTCTTATCATATTGAATATCTAATATAGAACTTATATTGTTAGGAACTTTACATTTTTTATCTTTATAAGAAACTAATATATGATTTATTAAATTGAATGCTTTAACATGTACTCTTCTTGAATACCCTTTAATTATATTCATAAATTAACCTCCCTTAAACTTATTATACTTTTAAGAGAGGTTAGTTATTCAATAAAGATTTAACTACAAACTATACTTATGATATTACTACTTCTGGATTTAATCCTCCTAACATGGCTTGTAATACTTCTTTATCATTTTGTATCTTCCATTTTCCATTATCCTTTTTAAGTACAACTGTTACATTTGTAGTGACCATTTCATTAGTTTGATTTTCTATTGCAGTTATAAATGCATTATCAAAGTCTCCACCTACTGCATCACCATCCATAGTATTATCATTTAAAGTTGCCTGACTAATTCCAAGAGATTTAACATTTTGCATATATTCATCATAAATTTGTGAACCATTAAGTGCTGTTACCTTAACATCAACTTTTACTTCACTTCCACTTTTTTCTGTACTTAATATTTTGTAATTTATATTGCTTCCCCAATACTTAAGAGCATCTATTCTTTCTTTATCATAATCTTCAAATTGCTTTATTGATTTTTGTAATAGCCCTGTACCTTCTACATACTCATTTGCTGTGCTTAAATCCATATTTTTATATGCATCAAAAAACTTTTCAACACTATTTTTTGCTGAAGTTTCTGCACAACTAACAAGAGACACTAGCATAATTGCAGAAATTATTACTAATATAAATTTTTTCATTTTAAATCACCTGCATCTTTATTTAAGTTGAAACTTTTGAAAATCAAATCCACCATAAAGTGCACTTAAAAGATCATTATTACCAATTATATACCACTTGCCGTCTTTATTTTCCATTCCTAAAGTAACTGTACTTTTTATCATTTTATTATCTTTATTTTTTATTGAATTTATTAATGCTTCATTATATTGTTCATTATATTTCTTCTTAATTTCTTCATCCTTAGTAGATAAAATTTTCATTTTTAAAGTAAGTAAATTATTCATATAATTACTATATACTTTATCACTATCAATACTTGATATATCCATAATAACTTCTGCTGATTTGTTAGTTAATGTTACAGAATTTATTTTATAATTAATTTTTTCATTCCAATACCTTACTGCTTTTTTTTCTCCATCTGTTAAACTTGCATAATGTAACTTATCTATATCTTTATAATCATTATCGACTAAATAACTTTCTGCTCCATTAATATTGCAGTCTTTAACATCAGAAAAAAATTTATTTATAGTGTTTTCAATTTCAGTTTTTTGGGCTTTTTCTTCATTTGTTTCCTGTTGAACTTCTTTTTTTGTATCTTTATTATTTGTATTATTATCTTTGTTTCCACATCCAGCTAAACTAAATATCATTCCTAAAATCAATACTGGTATAATTAATTTTTTCACTCTAAACTCCCCCTTATGAAGTTAATTATATCAAGAATTATCAAATATGATTATTAACTTAATTATTTTTTACATTAATTTTACTAAAACAAAAAAATGTTAGTAAATATAAATTGTATTTACTAACATTTTATTCTTATACTCCACTTACTTTAAGAAAATCTTTCCCTTGAACTTCTTCGATTTGACCTATTGTATAGAAAGCTTCTGAATCAACACATTCTATAAATTGCTTAAGCTTTTCAAGTTCTTTTTTACTTAAAACTGAATATATTATTTTCTTTTCTTGTTTACTATATAATCCTGATCCTTCAAGAGCAGTACATCCACTTCTTAATTCAGTCATTATGAATTTAGCTATCTCTTCATTTTTATCACTTATTATTGTAATTTCTTTTTTCTGATTTAAGAAAGAAATTATCTTATCTATAAGAGGTCCATTTAATAGTACTGATAAAAGTGCATAAAAACCTTTATCTACACCAAATGTTATTGCTCCTAAAAATGTTACTAAGAAATCAACACATAATAATGAAATTCCCATATTGAAACTTGTATACTTATTTAATATTTTAGCTAAGATATCTGTTCCTCCAGTTGATGCATTCACATTAAATACCATTGCAAGACCAATTGCTGTTAAAACTGTTCCAAAAACTGATGAAATTAATAAATCTGTTGTCAAAGCCTGTGGATGTATAAATGCGTCCATAAACCATAATAAAAATGATAGTCCAAAACTAGCATATATTGTTTTTAATCCAAAATCACCACCAACAACTATAAATGCTATTACAAATAAAATTATATTCATTATAAGTGTTAATACACCTACAGTTAATGAAGGAAAATAGTGACTTATTACGACTGCAAGACCTGAAACTCCACCAGCTGCTAAATTATTAGGTATAAAGAAATACTCAAGTGCTACTGCAACTAATATTACACCTAATGTTATAATTCCGTATTCTTTTATATTTTGCTTCAAAATTCCACTCCCCTAATATATATTTACTGAATTCTTCTTTTAGTTAAACATAATATTAGGATAACAGATTTTTTTTATTTATAATAGTAATTTTCATAAAAATAATTGTTTTTTAATCTTTGCTTAAATAATTGTTTTTATTCTTGCAAATCATCTACAAGTGAATCTATCTTGGATATCGCCTTATATTCTGCATCTATTTTTGAATCTCTTTCATCTCCTGTTCCATCAACAAGTAATTCTTTAAATGTTTTTATTCCCAAAAACTTCATTATATCTTCTACGTACTCAACACCTTGGCTTATTTTACCTCTTAAAAGCCAAGGCACAGCTCCTCCTGATGATTGAACATAAACCATTTTTCTTACTTTATCATCTAATAGTCCTTTTACTTTATTTTCAGTTATACTCATAGTTTTATCCAATTGAACTATACAATCAATGTATTCTTTTAATGGTGCTGGAAATGAAAGGCTCCACATTGGAGCTGCAATTACATAAAGATCTGCTGATATAAATTGATTACATAACTCATTAATTCTATCCACTTCTTTTTTATCTTCTTCAGTTAATTTATTATATTCTTCTCCACCTACAACTGAATTTCTTGCTTTAAAATAATTGTATTTTAATCTTGGTATATGTTCATCATATAAGTTTAACTCTTCTAATTCACATCCTTCATTTGCTTCTAATAGTCTATTTACAAGCTTTCTAGATACCTTTCTACTTGATGATTCTTCTTCTGGTTTGGAGTTTACAATTATATATAATAATTTCATAAAAAACACCTCTTTAAAATACTTATATATTTTAGTATTCTTTATAAATTAAGTATTTATTCTAATAAACCTTCAATATTTTTTATTATTTCTGATTTAATCTCATTAATATCTACATTTCCTCCTGGACATAAGGTTTTATTACAATCTCGATGTCCTAATACATCTTCAATATTATATTTTATTATTAGATTCGAAGATAACTTAGCTAAGCTATCAACTTGCTCTTTCGAAGGGTGTTCTTTTTGATAATTTCCCTCTAAACATATACCTATACTTGTTGCATTTTCATTAATCGCATGAGCTCCCTTTAACTTTTCATCTCTTCCTTTATATATTGTTCCATCCTTTTTTATATAATAATGATATCCTATACCTTCATATCCTTTATCAAGATGCCACTTATGTATAGTTTCTGGTGATGCTATACTAATAGCAGCATGATGTATTATTAATTTTTTAGGGTTGTTATACTCTAATTCCCCCCTATTCCACTCATAATTTATTTCTTTTATATCTAAATCTTTATCTAATTTATCCAATTTTTTAACTAGTAATTTATTCTTAATCTTATAACTACTATTATTAATAAGAAACAAAGAATATCCATTAATTGAAGAGCTATTATGTATGATATATCCTCCAATACTTATTAAAAGTATAAATAATATAACCCTATAAGTTCTTCTTCTCCTTCTTCTCATAAGCCTTTCAAATTCAATTTTTCTTTTATTAAAACTTTCTATATTTTTAGACCTATTATAGCTTGTATTACCCACTATCTATTCCCCTTTAAGAATCTTAAATATCCAATTAACTTATTTAATATAACTTTCAATAAGCATAATTTTAGCATTTTATACAAATTATTTCAAATTGCTTATTGTCTTACTATAATTTAAATACATAAAAAGAGACTAGAATAAATCTATTCTAATCTCTTTTTATGTATACATTATTTATTTTTCTTGTGGACCTTCATATTCATCTATAAAATATAGTGGTCTATTCTTAACTTCTGTAAATATTCTTCCAAGATATTCTCCTATAACACCTAAGAATATAAGTTGTATACCACCCATTAATAGCATTATACATATAAGACTTGAATATCCAGGTACATCAACACCTAAAATAAGCGTTCTTAAAATTATGTATATCATATAAATAAATGATAAAAATGCAATTAAAGATCCTACTATAGTTGCAAGTCTAAGTGGTGCTGTAGTAAATGATGTTATTCCTTCAATAGCTAAATCTATAAGCTTTAGGTAATTCCATTTTGTTTCCCCAGCTACTCTTGGATCTCTATCAAATTCTATAGCCTTCTTTTTAAATCCTATTAAACTAAACATCCCCTTAGTATATCTTTGCTTTTCTGGGAATTGTCTTAATGCTTCTATAGCCCTTCTACTTAAAAGTCTAAAGTCTCCAGTATCAGTTTGGATTGGAACTCTTGATACTGATTGAAGTATTTGATAAAACTTTTTTGATGTGAATTTTTTTAGCCAAGTTTCGCCTTTTCTGCTTTTTCTCTTAGCATAAACATCATCATATCCTTCTTCATAATACTTTAACATATCTACTATTAATTCTGGTGGATCTTGAAGGTCTGCGTCAATGATAGCTGTAGCATCTCCCGTTACATAGTCAAAAGCTGCTCCCATAGCCACTTCTTTACCGTAATTTCTTGAAAGATTAACATAGCACACTCTAGGATCTGTTTTTCTATATCCCTTTACAATTTCTAAAGAATTATCTTTACTTCCATCATTTACAAATAAAAACTCTAATTCATAATTAGGTATCATTTTACCAAGTCCGACAAGTCTTTCATATAAATATGGAAGTGATTCTTCTTCGTTATACATTGGTATTATTATAGATAACTTTTTCATTTTTATCTCCTTCTAACAATATTTATAAATTCTATAAACTTATAAATATTGTTATTTAACTTTTATCATACTTACTTTCTTACTATAAGATTATAATTTACTTATTAATACATTTCAATACATATATTGCCATATTATTTAAATACATGGTCAAATTTACTCTTTATATTTTTTATATTGCCATATACAGTTAAATTATCATATACTTCAAATTCATAATCCGGAGTTGGAAAATTTATAAATTTATCTCCTTTATCAATATTTAATACTTCTATTTCTAAGTCTTTAAGTCCACTATTTATTATAGTTTTTCCTATTATTTCATCACCTTCTGGTAAGTAAATTTCATATATACCATAACCTTTAGTATTTGTTATCAATGTTAAGTGCTTTTTATTCATTTTTTCCCATAATTTTGTTTTTAAAACTAATTGTTCAATTTTTGATTCAAATTTTTCAAGAAGAGATAACTTATGTATAAATGCTACAACTATAAGAAAAATTATTGTAACTGAAAAAGCTCCTATACTGGTTACTTCATCTGAAAGCATCTTTACAAAAAATGATATAAAAGTAGCAGTACTAACATAACTTATTATCATAAGCCAACTTGCAAATTTCCTTCTTAATGGGTTTTGTACAATTATTTCACTTTCTTTTGTTGTAAAGCCTGTACTTGTTAATAATGATATAACTTGAAATCTAGCTTTTTTCATAGGCATTCCTGTCAATCTAAAAAGAATAGAAAAAAAATCTATGACTATAAGAAATATTGTCATAAACAAAATAAAAGTTAATATTAAAACCATATTTCTCCTCCCTTTACATCTTTAAGGCCAATTATATAATATGTATATTTTCTCTATATGAATTTTTTGTAAATTAGAATTCATACTAACACAAAAAAGCCTCTTTATTAATTAAAATAAAGAGACTTTAACCTACATAAGCGGTGCAAATACCCTAAGTATTGCAGTTAATATTCTGTCGTGTAACTTAACATGTCTACAATCTTCAAGAGTTATCCTAACACAATTTTCTAACATATTCATATAATCTTCTTTTATTTGCATTACAGATTTAGTTTTATATAACCAAACTCCACACTCAAAATGAAGATAAAGACTTCTATAATCGAAGTTTATTGTACCAACAGTTCCAACTATGTCATCTGATACAACAGTTTTTGAATGTACAAACCCTGGAGAATATTCATATATCTTAACTCCAGCTTTAATTAATTGTGGGTAATATGCTTGACTTACTATATGTGCATACCACTTATCTTCAATATAAGGATTTATAATTCTTACATCAACCCCATTTTTAGCTGCCAAAGTAAGTGCTGTTACAAGTTCATTGTCTATTATTAAATAAGGTGTACTTATGTATACATAATGTTCTGCTTTGTTTATTATATTTAAATATACATTTTCTCCAACCATTTCATCATCTAGTGGACTATCTGCATAAGGTTGTACATAACCATCACTTTCAATATCTAATTTATGCTCGTCTAGAACCCTATAGTCATTATAATTAATCTTTTCTCCACTAATAAATGTCCATATTTGAAGAAACATTACAGTTAAATTCCAAACAGCCTCACCTTTTATCATGATAGAAGCATCTTTCCAATATCCAAATCTTACTATCTCATTTATATACTCATCAGCTAAATTTATTCCACCAGTAAATGCAGTATGTCCATCAATAACAGTTATTTTTCTATGATCTCTGTTATTTAATACTATAGATAAAAATGGAACAAACGGATTAAATACCTTACATTTAATTCCCCTTTTTTCAAGTTGTTCATTATATTTATAAGGAAGAGTTGTAAGACATCCAAAATCATCATATATCATTCTTACATCTACTCCCTCTTTAACCTTTTCCTCTAAAATATCTAATATAGTATCCCACATCTTACCTTCATTAACTATGAAATACTCCATAAATATATATCTTTTTGCTTTTTTTAATTCTTTTATTAAACAATCAAAAAACTCTTCTCCTGGTGAAAGATATTCTGTTGTTGAATTCTTATAAACTGGTGAAAGAGCATATTTACTAGTATATCTAGCTTGATTTGCAATAGATTTATCTATGCTTTCTAATTCCTCTATTACACTCTCATCTTGAACAAGCATATCTTTAGACTCGTTATATACAAGCTGAACTTTCTTTTTAAATTTAGAATTCATCTTTTTTCCACCAAAGATTAAGTAAAATAATCCACCAAAAATAGGAAATAACAATACTGGTATAGTCCATGCCAATTTATATGAAGGATTATCTGTTCTACTTAATATATAAAGAACAACTAATAAACTTATAATAAAAAAGAACACATATAAATAAACAAAAGATTCAGTAAGCTCCCATATCCCAAACAAGAGAACTACTAGTTGAAAAAGTATTAATAGGCCAGTTATAACCAATCTACTAAATAATAAATCAAATATTTTTCTCATCTATTCCTCCTTAAAATATATTTCTATACTATTGTAATATATTATTTTATATATTCAACTTTATAGTTGTTTGTAAGATTTCTATGTATCTAAAAATATTAAAGATTTATTTATAAGTATACAATTAGTTTATATCTTTTTATTTTTAGACTCTGTTAGCTTACTTCGTGATAATTATAATAAAAAACAACCATACCTTAGAAATTTCAATTTCTAAGGTATGGTTGTTTAATTTGTTGTAAGTAGTTCGTATTATATTAAATTTGTGAAGTAATCGGATATCAATATATGACATTATCATATATACTTATTTGAAAACAAAAATCTAAAGTAATATGCAAATAAGTATGGTGAGAAAACAATATAAAAATATAGATATTAATA
>NZ_JAXFPT010000078.1:0-4287 GCF_034179595.1 Clostridium sp. | reverse complement strand
TATTTATAAACTCACTCTCTGAAATATCCTTCATCATCAAGTAACATATATAATCACTTAAGCTCTTATACCCTCTAACTGCTGCTAAATATTTTGCTTTAGCTTTTACAGTTGAATTAATTCTTATCTGAATTTGAGTATCTTTGACAAGTATATCATTCTTTCTAAATTCTTCTGCTATTTCTTGTAATTTTTCTTTTTTGCTCATATAATCCTCCATACCTCTACACAATTAGTTATAAAAATGTATTGCAAATATATATTTTGTATTTCATGCAATACATTGTTGATATACATTCTACAAATTAATTTATTCTCCTTTTCTTCTTGCTTTTCTATTCTTGTTTTTTGTCTATTTATTTTTGTCATTTATACTGTCACCAACGTATTTGACAGTAAACTTTTCTACAAATCCTATTTAAGCCCTTGATATCACTTGCTTTGAGCTTGGTAAACTTTTTTTCAATTTTTGATGAAAAAGTAGGGTTTAACCCTACCTTTTTTATATTTTTTCACTGAATGATAACGCTTACTTTTAAGCAAAATTTAAAGGCTAGATTCTATCTAACCTTTAATATATTCTCTAACTGATTTTATAGATGTTTTTTGGAATTTTCTTATTTCTGTCTTAGTTATAAACTCCAAATCATTCAATTTTCTAAACTCTTTTAACCAAGTATTATAATTACCCTTTAAACCTGAATTTTTATAAACTCCTTTTAATATTTCTAAAGTGTAGAAATAGTCATTATATTTTCTCACAAACTCACTAAATGACTTTACTAAAGATTCATTAACTTGTTTTTTATATAATTTACTCAATCTCTCTATCATAGAACCTTCAACTCTTTGTAAGTTCCCCTCCATAGCTTTCAAAAGCTCTATTGTATTATCAAATAAATCTAAGCAATTCTCTATATCTCTATCTTTTCTATCATACCTAAATTCAATTCTAGTCTCATATTGATGAGTCGGTGATTCTAGTTTCTTATTGTATATCTCTATTGTTAAATCACGCTTTTGCTTGAATTTTATACTATTTGGTAATAGGCTATCAATATCAGTTGTATAATACCTATTAGTACCTCCAACTTTTCCTCCTTGCCTTATGCTCAACAATTCACCAAATAGCATAAGCTTTTTAAAATCTATTGCAAATGTATATTTATTGGTGTCAATAGCTATATCCATTCTTTCCATCCTAACTTCATTTTTTCCAATGCAACTATCTTCTATATCTCTTCTTGTTAATCTTATATGTTCTCTTATTCTTGCTATATTATGTTCTCCATATCTAGCGTGTATATTTACCTTAACTCTTGCATCCAGTTTACTGTTACAGCCTATCCATTCTAAAGTTAGTGTATCTTGTATTTGTGGCATATCTTTTACCACAATACCCATAGTGTCTATAATCGTCTGCACAACTTGTATTCACCTTTCTTAATTTTTATCTATTAAGAAACTCAAATACCTACGATATAATGTATTAGCATTAAATTTTGAGATTGTTTGTTACTGGTTTTTCTTAAGTTTCTTGATGCATTTCTTAATTTTAATTATTCGTATTTGAATATTTAATCTTAAGATTTTAGCTTTTGTACTGTTAAAACATTCATGATCCAAATACTAAGTAATAAGGTTACTTGGTATTTTTTTGACTGTTTCCCATTCCATTTGCTCATATAATTTGCAACATAATTTTAATTCTTTTAATCTATCTACGCCTTGAACTCTATTTATAACTTTATTATATTTAGGCTTGTACATTTCTATAAGCTCATTCTCTAATATCTTCAACTCCATATCATTTTTTACTATTTTAGATACATCCATAATCTTTATTTCTGTCCATCTGCCACGCTTAAATACTCTTTGTGTAGATAATACATGACCATTTACATGGTTTGAAATTCTGTCATTTATAAGCCATGACTTTCCTATATACTGAACTTTATTCCCATTGTAAATCATATATACATAAGGTTTTTTACACTGTTTTCTATATCTTTTCATGTAATCATTCCGGCACTTTCTGCAATAGCATTGCTTTCCTAAAGTTTTTCTATCTTCTATGCATATTTCTTTATTTTTCATACTGCCACCTTTCATAACATTATATCAACAATCCCAGTTGCTTATATCTATTTATCCGTATTGAAAGGGTCAATATGTAAAAGCTAATTATAACTTTTTTATCTATACTTTATTAATTAAAGCTCCACTATAAAATCTAAGCTAACTATTGTGATATCTAAGGTTAATATAGATGTATAAGTCTCGTATGATAACAGATACTACGTATCCCATAATACAAGCCGAGAATTTTTTGCACCTCATTGATTTATTAGTTAAAATATCTTATAATACAAAAAAGAAACAAGGTTATAGTAAACCCTGTTCCTTTAAATATTTGAAATCATTTATACATGTACGCTTGGAAATGTTAAGTAGTGTATAAATTTCTTTCTGTGTAAGACCTTGTGCTATAAGGTCTTTTATTTTTTGTCTTCTTAACTCTACCTCTTCTTTTTTAGTTAATTTACCATCTTTCTTTAATTTGTCTTGATATTTCTTTTTTTGATATTCTCTATCTCTTCTCTTATATTCATCTTTAGAAATTATAGTCAACATATGTTGTTGCTCCTCTTCTGTTATATCCAATAATTCTATAAGAGTTTCATTCTTGTATTTGTATTCTCTTTTTTTATCTTTATAACACTTTTCTGCACTTCTAGTTGCCCTTGTAGCTTCTGTTTTACTTAATGGATGTGCAAACTCTTTATTAAGCTCTAAAGTATCATCTAAAGCCTTCTCAGTATCATCTGTAAAACTACATAACCAATACCTATATAAGAAGAGGATTATCTCTCTATAACCTTTTAAATTATAATTTCTTAGTTCACATAATTTAATTATGTCTTGTATTCTAGCATGATATAAACTTCTTTCTCTGTATATGAAATTTATCTTATTTGGTCTACCTTTTTTCTTTTTAGTTGGTTCAAGTAACGGTAAAAATTCTTTTTGTATCTCTCTCAGATCATAAATATAATAATATTCATCTAATATAGTTACCTTTGTATTTGACTTGGAATTTATAGTATTCGGAACTCTTAAAACCCTAGTTGCATCAAGTGCCATCTTGTCAGCACCAAATTGTTTAAGCTGCTTATATAAATATTCTTCTACTGCTTTCCATAGTGGCAACGCTTTGTAAGGTAATTTATTGATTAAAAATATTAGATATAAGCCACGTCCACTATCTATTACAAAGTTAGGTATAGGAATTGACTTATTAAAATAGTTTTCCTCTAGGTTCATAATTATTTGTTCCTTTGTAAATTCTGTATTATAGCAGTCTAAATCAATATATAAGGCATTTAACTCTTTTACTGTTTCTATCCGTCTACAAGGCTTATAAAAGGTGTTTAAGCTAATATATATATTATCACCTGTCATATCCATATCTTTTAATTCTAAGTACTTATAGTGGTACTGACTGTAAGCATCTGCACTTATAACACTTTTAGTAATCCATCCATTACTATTTCCATGAACTCTTTCAAGATAAGTTAAATTATTTAATTCTAATGCCTGTCCCATTTTTTTCACCTCCTTTTATGTATTTTAAAATTATATCATAGTTCCTATACAAGGTGATTTTGAATCAACATAAATTATAAAGCATTTTTTCTTCATTTTTAAGATTTATTTTTCATATAAGTAAGTCGTCCCCCTATAAAGTCTTATACTAAAAAAATAAGCTTGATGATAAAAGTTAACTCCCTTCTATGCAAGTTCTATAACCTAATATTATTCCAGTTTCAATAGATACTTATGTTAAGTTTAATCAAATATTTTTAAACCTGTTCATTCAACTCTCTAAGTATAGGTATCAAGTTATTTTTTCTAATACTCATTCCATTCTTTTTTAATAAAGTTTCAGCTTCTGCTATGGTCATTTTTTTATGTTGATTTTTTAATAACTCATAAACACCTGAAACTTTTAACATATTAGCAGTAATATTAAAACCTAGATAATCAGATATCATTGACATTCTTTTTTTGATCCCTGAAATTTTTAATGGAGTTAATCCATTGTTAGTTAATTTAGTTGGTTTTACTTTTATTATATATTTACTATTTGGATTAAGAGTATAATCTTCATTAGTACCACCTTTGCTGCCTAACTTGATATATATTTTTTGGTTTACAGCTTCTTTACAGATTTTTTCTAATAATTTATCCATTATAATTTCTCTACCATCAGGTAAATCAATTTTT
>NZ_JAXFPT010000068.1:0-54831 GCF_034179595.1 Clostridium sp. | reverse complement strand
GGGTAGCTAAGTCGGTAAGGGATAAACGCTGAAAGCATCTAAGCGTGAAGCCCACCTCAAGATGAGATTTCCCATAGCATAAGCTAGTAAGACCCCTTGAAGAACACAAGGTTGATAGGTCAGAGGTGTAAGCATGGTAACATGTTCAGCTGACTGATACTAATAGGTCGAGGGCTTGACCAATAAAAAACAGATGATCAACAAAAATTCATATGCAATTTTCAGAGAACAATCTGAATATCTGGTGATGATGGCATAGAGGAAACACTCCTTCCCATTCCGAACAGGAAAGTTAAGCTCTCTAGCGCTGATGGTACTTCATGGGTGACCGTGCGGGAGAGTAAGACGTTGCCAGGTACATACGGCTCGATAGCTCAGTTGGTAGAGCAGCGGATTGAAGATCCGCGTGTCGTAGGTTCGATTCCTACTCGAGCCACCATATATGGGGGTATAGCTCAGTTGGGAGAGCACTTGCCTTGCACGCAAGGGGTCAAGAGTTCGAATCTCTTTATCTCCACCAATTTTAAAGATGTTCTTAGGAACATCTTTTTTTGTATATTTATCCACAAAAAAATTAATATTTGTGGATAAATTAATAGAATTATTATAATAAATATTTAATTTATATTATTTACATTGTTAAATATTATATATATTGATAAAATTAAAGAGTAAAAGTTTAAATGAAAGAGGAGATTTAATATGGAAAATAAAGTATTAGCAACAGTTGCTTCAGTAGAAATAACTGAAAATGAATTAAATGACATAATATCAAAATATCCACAAGATAGAAGAATGATGTTTGAAACTGAACAAGGAAAGAAACAATTATTAGAACAAATGATATCATTTGAATTAATGAGCAAATTAGGTGAAGAATTAAAGTTAGATGAAACTGATGAATATAAGGAAACAGTTAAGCGTTTAGCTAAAGAAATATTAACTCAAATGACTATAAGCAAGATATTATCAGATATAACAGTTACTGATGAAGAAGCTAAAGAATATTATGAAGCCCACAAAGATTTATTTGAGGAAAAAGAAACAGTTTCAGCTAAGCACATATTAGTTGAAAATGAAGATGATGCAATTAAGATAAAAGAAGAAATAGAAAATGGAATGAGCTTTGAAGAAGCAGCTACTAAGTATTCAACTTGCCCATCAAAAGAACAAGGTGGAAATCTTGGTGCATTTAGCAGAGGAATGATGGTACCAGAATTTGAAGAAGCAGCTTTTGGAGCAGAAATCGGAAAAGTTACATCACCAGTTAAAACTCAATTTGGATATCATATAATCTTAGTTAATGAAAAAAATGAATCAAAGGTAAGACCATTTGAAGAAGTAAAAGATTCTGTTGTTCAACAATTAATTCAAGAAAGACAACAAAGAAAATATTTAGATGTATTAAAAGAATTAGAAGCTAAATATGGTGTTACTAGAAATTAGTAAAATAAAAGGTAATTTTCATAAGAAAATTACCTTTTATTATGTTAAATAATGTTTTAAATTAGATAATATTATAAATTAAATAATATCTTAAGTCGAAATTAATTTAAAATCTTTTCAGGAATCATTTCGTTGAAATTAGTAATAAACTTATCTGTTAATGAAATAATTTCATCTCTATCATCAAGATTTCTACTATCAGCTACACCTATAACCTTCATTTCGGCTTTTTTTGCACCTTTAATAGCTTGTACAATATCTTCAAATACTAAACATTCGCTAGGAGATACATTTAATTTCTTCGCTGCTAAAAGATATACGTCAGGTTCATGTTTTCCAACTGATACTTCATCTGTTATAGTTATCGCATCAAAATAATCATATATATTATTATTTTTCAAAACAACTTCAAGAAGATCACGAGAATTACTAGTAGCTAGTCCTATTTTTATGTTTGATTCTTTTAGAAACTTTAAGAATTCTACTACACCTTCTTTTAACTTTATGTCAGTTGAGTAATGATAATAAGCCATATCATTCCAACGTTGTTTTATTTCATCTAGAGAGTCTTTTAATTTAAATCTTTCTTTAAAATATACTGCAACTTGATTAAAGCTTAAATGACCGATTTCATCATTTAAGTTTTTAGGTACCTCTAAATTTTTTTCACTAAGATATTCTATATCTATTTGATCCCAAACCCACATAGAATCAATTAAAGTTCCATCTAAATCAAATATTACGCCTTTAATATTATTGAACATATTATGCCTCCTTTTAAAGCTAAAATAAATTTATAATAAATCTTATCATGCAATAATTATACAAGTATATTTATATATATGTCATCATTTTAGGAGTGTTATATAACAAATATTTTTAAATTAATGAAAATATTTGCGATTAATAATTTAAAATATAGTTGACATAATAATATTTGATTGTTTATATTACATATATCCTGGAAATACTAATTGATATAAATATATTAAATATTGTAAGGAGAGGGAATATAATATATGTTATGGTTTGGATTGGGAATAGGATATGTTTTAATTGTTATTGTAACTTTAGCTTTATGTAAAGCAGCAAGTTCTGATAGAATGCATTTAGAGAAAGCAGAAAATTCTGATAGAATAAATTTAGATAAATATGAGAATAAAAATAATTAAATATAATAAAAAAGACTATGATAAATACCATAGTCTTTTTTGGTCGGGGTGACAGGTCTCGAACCTGCGACCTCATGGTCCCAAACCATGCGCGCTACCATCTGCGCCACACCCCGTAACAACATATATATTATATTAAAAAATAATAAGCTTGTCAACTAATATTGCTATGAAGATAATTTTATTGTTTTCAATAAAGCTGTAAGGGAATTTTTGAAAGAGTTAAGTATAGGATGAGGATAATTTTAGTGTTTTTAATAAACTAAAATTTAATTGGATTAGTAAAATTTATATACAGTATGGTGCATATAGTCAAAAATAATAATTTATAGGAAAGTATATATTTTATTTAAGGCCTGAAAACTATAAAAAAATTATATATATTTACAAAATTGTTTTAAAAAAGTAGTTGACTTTAAGGAATATGTAATAAATTATGCTTGTACCACTAAAAAGGTAATGTTATAATAATAATTGTATTTCTAGTTTAGAAATGCAGAATTTGGAAGGGGGGTAGGTTCATAAAGAACCGAAGTACTCATGAAAAGAAAGATAGTTACTGCAATTATAGCAGGAATGTTAGTAGTAGGATCTGCTGTACCAGCATATGCTACGCCAACTAATTCACAAGTAAATCAAGTAAGAGATGAATACGCTGAATTAGGTCAAAAGATATCAGATATACAAAATAAAATAAGTGATTTAAATGTTAAGATAGAACCATTAGTACAAAAAGTACAAGAGAACAAAAAAGAGATTTCAAATACTAAAAAAGAAATTGAAACTACTAATAAAGAAATTGATCAAACTAAAGAAAAGATGAAACAACAAGAAGAAGTTCTTAATGGTAGACTTAGAGAATTATATAAGTCAGGTGGACAAACTAGTTACCTTTCATTAATATTTGGAGCAGATAGTTTTTCAGACTTAATAAGTAGATTAGATTCTGCTAACAGATTAGTAGAACTTGATAAAAATGTTGCAAATGAATTACTTGCAAACAAAAATAGCTTAGATGAAAAGATGACATCACTTCAAAATAAGAACAAAAAGCTTGAAGAATTAAATAATGAGACTGAAAAAGAATTAGATAACTTTAAGAAATTAAAGAGTGAACAAGAAAAGTTAGCAGAAGAAGCTAAGTCTGCACAAAAAGAATTTGATGCTAAGTATCTTTCAAAGGCTGAAAGACAAGTAATTTCAACACAATTAGATACTATAAACAATTCAAATAGCTCAAGTAGCGATTTAAAGAGTGCAATACAACAATTAAAGGACATAAGAGATAATCAAATAAAGAGTCCAACTGTAATTAAGGAAATTAATGATGCTTTAGATAAAGCTCAAAAAGCTGTAGTAAAGAAAGAAAAAGAGGAAAAAGAAGCAAGAGAAAGAAGAGAGAGAGAACAAAGAGAAGCAGCTGAAGCAGCTAGAAGAGCTCAACAAGCTTCTCAAAATAGAGGCGGATCAGTAAGTAGTTATTCATCAAACAACTCTACTAATTCATCAAATAGTAGTTCATCACATAGCAGTTCAGTGAATAACTCTTCATCAAACAATAGTTCTTCAAATAATAACAGCTCAAATAATAACAGTTCATCAAACAGTGGATCATCAAATAATGCTTCATCATCAAATAGTGGAACTCAATCAGGAAGCGTACAAGCTGTATTAAATGTAGCTTATGCTCAATTAGGAAAACCATATGTTTGGGGTGCAACAGGTCCAGATTCATTTGACTGTTCAGGATTTACAAGCTATGCATATAGCAAGGCAACAGGAATATATATTGGTAGAACGACATATGACCAAATTGGAGCAGGAGTATCTGTATCAAGAGATAACCTTAAGCCAGGAGATTTAGTATTCCCACATGCAGGACACGTTGGAATATATGTAGGTAACGGTAATATTATACATGCACCTCGTACAGGTGATGTTATTAAGGTATCACCAATATGGAGCTTCTATGGAGCAAGAAGAATATTAAATTAGAATTTTAATACATGAAAAAGACCCTAGAAAATCTAGGGTCTTTATTGTTATATTAATTAAGATTAATGATCTTGTCTAAGTTGTGAAGTGATTTTTTATAAGGTATAATTAGAAAAGAAATTTTAATTTAGAAGGATGAATAAATATGTCAATAAATAATAATGTTGAAATAAAAAATGATGAGAATATTGATGATTTACAATTAAATGGGTTAATGCTTATACAAAAGAAAGATGGATTTAAGTTCGGAGTAGATGCAGTATTATTATCAGATTTTGCAAATGTTAAGAAAAAGCATAAAGTTATTGATCTTTGCACTGGAACAGGAATAATACCTTTTTTATTATATGGAAAGTATAATCCAAGTAGCATAAAGGGAATAGAGATACAAGAAGATATGGTAGAAATGGCAAATAGAAGTGTGGAATTAAATAAAATCAATAACATTGAATTTATACATAGTGATTTAAAAGATATAAAGTTTTTAAAAACGTTAGAAAAAGCAGATGTTGTTACAGTTAATCCACCATATAAATTAAGTAATGCTGGAATAGTAAATCCTTCAGATAAATTATCTATTGCAAGACATGAAATATTATGCAATTTAGAAAATGTCATAGAAGCATCAAGAGTTTTATTAAAAGATAATGGAAGATTATTTATGGTTCATAGACCAGAAAGATTAGCAGACATAATTACTTTAATGAGAAAGTATAAGATAGAGCCTAAGAGAATAAGAATGGTTCATCCAAATAAAAATAAAGCTCCAAATATAGTGCTAGTTGAAGGACAAAGAGACGGAGGAGCATTTTTAAAATGGGATAATCCAATTTATGTTTATAATGAAGATGGAAGCTATTCAGATCAAATAAATGAAATTTATGGTAGAGGGGAGCAAAATAAGTAATGAGTCAAGGAAAATTATATTTAGTTCCTACTCCGATAGGAAATTTAAAAGATATAACATTAAGAGCTTTAGAAGTTCTTGAAAATGCTGATGTAGTAGCTGCTGAAGATACACGTCAAACTATAAAATTGTTAAATCATTTTAATCTAAAAAAAACCTTAATAAGTTATCATATGCATAATGAACAAGGAAAAAGTAACGAAATTCTAGAAAGATTAAAAAGCGGTGAAAATATTGCACTAGTAAGTGATGCAGGAATGCCTGGGATTTCAGATCCAGGAAGTGTTATAGTTAAAAAATGCATTGAAGAAGGACTAGATTTTGAAGTTCTGCCTGGAGCAACAGCATTTGCAACAGCTTTAATATATTCAGGATTAGATAGTTCAGCGTTTATGTTTAAAGGATTTATTCCAAGAGATAATAAATCAAGAAATATTTTAGTGGAAGAATTAAAGGATAGAAAAGAAACTTTAATATTTTATGAAGCTCCACATAGATTACTAAGTACCTTAGATTTCTTATTTAAAAACTTTGGAGATAGAAACATTGCAGTTTGCAGAGAGTTAACTAAGCTACATGAAGAAATTGTTAGAGGGAAATTATCAGAAGTAATGGAGCATTTTATAGATAATTCTCCAAGAGGAGAATTTGTTCTTGTTCTTGATGGATTAAGTGAGGAAGAGATAGAAAAAGAGAAAAGAGCAGAATTTGAAGAACTTTCTATAGAAGAGCATATAGTTAAATATATAAATGAAGGTTTAAGTAAAAAAGATGCTATTAAGAAAGTTGCAAAGGATAGAAAATTACCTAAAAGCGAAATATACAAATATTCAACTAATATATAGTTAAAAAAGCCATCAATTTAAAATTGATGGCTTTTATAATAATATAAATATACTTTAGGGGAAATATATTTATATTAATATTTTATTATCTCTTTAATTCAGCTAAGCAGTTCTTGCAGATATTCTTTCCTTTGTAGTTAACAACATCTCTAGCGTCACCACAGAAGATACAAGCTGGTTCATATTTCTTAAGTATGATTTGTTCACCGTCTACATATATTTCTAAAGCATCTTTTTCTGCTATATCTAAAGTTCTTCTTAATTCTATTGGAATAACTATTCTTCCTAATTCGTCTACTCTTCTAACTACACCTGTTGATTTCATAAAAGTTTCCTCCTAAAATTATCATCTATTTATAAATTGCAAAATACTTCATTTTTCGACAATTTCTATATTTATCTTACCAAAATTGTAATTTAAAGTCAACATTAAAAATAAGTACTTTTATTAAATTACAAAATTTGCTGTTAAATACTATACCAAACAATATACTACCAATTTTTTGAAATGTCAATACTTTACAAATTAAATTTTGACACCTAACTATTATAAAGGTAAAAATAGCTTGCTTACAAGAGTTAAAATTCAAAAAACTATAAAGAGAATAAAAAATTATAAAAAATCAAATTAGAATGAAAGGAATATCAATTAAAAACTTAAAATAATAAAATATAAATCAATAACTTAAAGGGGAAGGGTTTTAATTAAATTATAAAGGTATAAAAAATATGATTAAATATATTAAATAAGGAAAGAATAAAAATATAATAATGCTAAAATTAACTTGTAATAAGTTTATGCATACTATATAATAAAAGTAAGACTTATGTGGAGGTAAAGGTGAAAGTAAATGATTAACGAAATTAATGCAGAGTATATTAATGAGATTGCTGAAGAGATGTCTAAAAGAAATATGATTTCTTATGATGATTTACCAAAGTATGATTTGTTTTTATCTCAAGTTATTGATTATTTAAATGATAAATTTGTAGATGATAAATATACAAATAATATAGTTCAAAATTATATTAAAAGTGAAGTTATAACTAAACCTGAAGACGGAAAAAAAAGAGGTTATACTAAAATACATTTAGTTCAGTTAGTATTGCTTAGCTATATGAGACCTATACTTACTACTGAGGAAATAAAAAAAGTATTTAGTTTAGCTTTTAATCAAATTAATGATAGATCTGATGATATTATATCATGGGAAGCGGCATATAAGATATTTTCAAAAAATCAAAAAGAAACTTTAGATTCATTTTTATCAACATACATACATGAGGAAGAAAAATTAGAGAAAATAGTTAAAGAATTAAATTTAAATGATAAAGAGCAGGAAAAGGTTAGAACATTTTTATTAGTATTATCATTAATAGTTCAAGCAAGTATAATAAAGAAGATAATTCAGAAGATAGTAAGTGAATATCATGAAGAATAGTTTATAGATGATGCTTTAGCATCATCTTTTTATTTGCATAATTTATTAATGTATAATATTAAAGTTTAAAACCATATTATAATAAAAAGCCTTAATGATTAAATGAATTTAAATTAAAATGGATTACTAGTTATTTATGCATATAATTTTGCTATAAATAAAAATAAATGATATATTATGAAAGTAAAAATTAAAAATAGTATTGGTGATATGATGAAAAAGAACTCTAATAACAAGTCGGTGATAGATATATGTTTATATCTGATAATTAAGGTTAAAAGAGATGATATATTTGCTTTAGCTTCACAGTTAGCATATCATTTAATGTTGTCTTTTTTTCCTTTTTTAATTTTTTTAGTTACTTTAATAGGTTTTATTAAATTAAATTCTAATGAAGTTTTAGATGGACTTCAAAGAATACTTCCAACAGCGGTATTTGAATTAACTAGTACCACGATAGAAGAGGTCATAAATTCTCAACATACTGGATTATTAGGAGTATCAGTAATCTTAACAATTTGGTCTGCTTCTTCAGCTTTTAGAGGTGTAACAAAAGGTGTTAATAAAGCTTACAATATACAAGAAAATAGATCATTTATAAAAAGGGCTATGATAGGGATGATAAGTGTTGTAGCCTTAGCGTTGGCAATAATTAGTACGCTTTTAATGCTTGTATTTGGTGGACTTATAGGAGAAATTTTAAATAAATATTTACCATTTGCATATGTTATAGATTTTATTTGGAATATATTAAGATATGTAATTGTAATTGTTATGATGATTATAATATTTGCTATGATCTATAAATTAACTCCAGCTAAAAGAATTAAATTTAAAAATGTATTACCAGGAGCAATAGTATCAACTATTGGTTGGTTAGTAGTTTCATTAGGTTTTTCATTTTATGTGAATAATTTTAGTCATTATTCTAGGTTTTATGGTAGCATTTGGACAGTATTTGTTTTAATGATTTGGCTTTTTATAACATCAATAGTTTTTATATTTGGAGTTGAATTGAATTCTATTTTAGAAAAGTCACAAAGAAAGGATATATAAATTATAATTTATATATCCTTTCTTTTATTTAAAAATTATTTTTCATATCCATTAGGATTATTTTGATGCCATTTCCAAGCTGTTTCTATTATTGTTTCAACACTATTAAATTTAGGTTTCCAGTGAAGTTCTTCTATAGCTTTTTCACTTGAAGCTATAAGAACTGCAGGGTCTCCAGCTCTACGAGGAGCAACCTCAGCAGGGATAGGATGTCCAGTAACTTTTCTAGCGATTTCAATCATTTCTTTAACTGAGAAACCAGTTCCGTTTCCTAGGTTGTAAATTCTACTTTCTCCACCATTCATTAATCTTTCAAGTGCAAGAGAGTGAGCTGAAGCTAAATCAGATACATGTATATAATCTCTTATACAGCTTCCATCTTTAGTATCATAATCATCACCGAATATCATTATTTTTTCACGTTTTCCTAAAGCAACATCTAATATAAGTGGAATTAAATGAGTTTCAGGAGAATGATCTTCACCTATTTTTCCATTTATATGAGCACCAGCTGCATTAAAATATCTAAGTGTAGTATATTTTATACCATAAGCTTTATCGCACCAATTTAATATTTTTTCAACAAGAAGCTTTGATTCACCATAAGCATTTGTTGGAACAGTTTTACTTTCTTCTAATATTGGAATTGAATCTGGTTCTCCATAAGTAGCTGCAGTTGATGAGAAAACAATATATTTTACATTGTGATCTCTCATAGCTTCAAGAAGACTTATAGTTCCATAAACATTATTATTAAAGTACTTTAGTGGTTCTGTCATACTTTCTCCAACTAAAGAATAAGCAGCAAAATCGATTACAGCTTCTATATCGTTTTCATTAAAGATCTTATCTAATACTGATCTATCTCTTAAATCACCTTTATATAATTTTCCACCAAGAAGTGCGTCTTTATGTCCTTTCTCAAAGTTGTCTAATACAACTACTTCTTTTCCATTTTCTAATAATTCAGCAACCATGTGGCTTCCTATGTAGCCAGCACCTCCGCAAACTAGTATTGCCATATAATGTCCTCCTATTTGTATATAACTTTATTTACCATCATAAAATAATTATCTACCAAAATAATTATATCATTAAAAATTATCCATCAAAATAATTATATCATTAAAATTTTTTATAGCAATAATAATATAATTAAAAATATCTAAATTTAAGTATAGTTTGAATAATATCCATTATTAGGGTAATACTTTTAAATATAATTGCTCAGGAGGTAGAAAAATGAATAAAATAGTATTACTAGGAAGATTAATAAAGGACCCTGAACTTAGATATCTAGAAGATAGTGATAAAGTCAATTCAAAATTTATTATTGCAGTTGAAAGAAGTTTTAAGTCCTTAGATGGAACAAGAAAATCTGATTTGATTCCTATAACTGTATGGGGAAAGAAAGCTGAGGTTATATGTAAATATCTTAAAAAAGGTGATTATATAAGTTTAAGTGGAAGATTAAGAACAGGAAGTTATGAAGATAAAGAAGGAAATAAGAAATATATAGCTGAAGTTTCTTTAGAAGATTTTAAATTCGTTGGTAGAAGAAATAATCATCAAGAAAATAAATTAGCAGATTGATATAAAATTTACAAAAAATTATTAGAATATATTGTAGCTTTACAAAATTGTATGGTATAATGAAATTATAATTAGTGGTAACGTATTCACGTTTCAATTATGGTTGTTAGGGAAGATGAGAGGAAAAAGAGCTTAATAGCTCTTTTTTTTATACTTTTTATAAAATTTTATATATAAATATAAAAAAATAATAATAGTTTATCATTAAATATATAATTATAAATCAAATTAAATATTAATATAGAATATAGTGTATTTTAGTTAATTATTACTCAAATTGGCTTATAAATGGAAAATAGTATCAGTAAAAATACGAAACATGTCAATAAAAAAGTATTTTTATTAACACCCTTTGACATATTTCACAATATATATATGTTATATTGTACTAGAAGAAATATTTATGGGATATAAAGGGGGATTATCATGGTAAAAGAAGAATTTATGTTTTCTAGAGTTACAAATGGCATTGAAAGAAAATATAAATATAAGCTTGTAAAAAGCTTAATGGGACAAGATGAAGTGTTTGGTATAGAGGTAGAAAGGATTGAAGTTAAAGGAGATGTAATTATAAATTCATTTAAAGATTCAGTAGAGTTAATTTCACCCATAAAAGAAAAGGTTATCAAACTATTAAATATGCTTTATGAAAATCAAGTATCACCAATTCATTTAGTTGATATAATAGGACCTTATGTTGATGAGTATGTTAGTGATTTTAATAAAATATATTCAGAAGATGTAAATATAGTTAGAGTATAGAAAAACAAACATCTTTATTTGTAGTAAAATGTAGTATATATAGTGTATTACATAGGAGGATAAATTAAGATGATAATTGGTATAGGAACTGATATTATTGAGATAGATAGGGTTAAAAAAGCGGTTGATAGAAATCCTAGATTCTTAGAAAAAATGTTTACTAAACAAGAAATTGAATTTTTTAAAAGTAGAAAATTAAAAGCAGAAACTATAGCAGGATCTTTTGCAGTAAAAGAAGCAGTAAGCAAAGCTTTAGGGACTGGGATAAGAGGATTTGCTTTTAATGATATTGAAGTATTAAGAAACGATTTAGGTAAACCTTTAGTATTTTTAAGTGAAAAGATACTAAATTATTTAAATATCAAGGAAGTTAGAATACATGCTACTATATCTCATAATTTAGATACTGCCGTTGCATTTGTTGTAATTGAGGAGGCGTAATTTCTATGGAAATTTTAAGTAGAGATAATTGTAGGAAAATAGATTATGAAACAATTAATAAGGTAGGAATTCCATCAATTGTTTTAATGGAAAATGCAGCAAATGAAATAGTTAATATTATAAAGAATATTGGAAATAAAATAATTGTTTTTTGTGGTGTAGGAAATAATGGTGGAGATGGATTAGCAATAGCAAGAAAATTATATTTATTAGGTAAAGATGTAGAAGTGATTTTAATTGGAGATATAAATAAGTTAACTAATGACTGTAATTTAAATCTTCAAATAGTTAGAAATTTAAATATACCTGTAACTAATATAAATGATGAGTTTTCTAAAACATATATAATAGAAAAGATTATAAGTTCTGATTATATAGTAGATTCTATATTTGGAATTGGATTAAATAGGGATGTTTCAGGGATTTATAAAGATATAATAGAAATAATAAATGAATTTTCTAAGTTTATAGTAGCAGTAGATATACCATCTGGAATGGATGCTAATACTGGAAAAAAGCTTAATGTAGCAGTAAAAGCAAATATTACATGCACAGTTGAAGTTATGAAAAAGGGTTTTATGGCAACTAAAGCTATAGATTTAACTGGAGATATAAAAATAATTAATATAGGTATACCGAATTATATAAAAGAACAAAACAGTGAAAAAATTTACATATTATCAAAAGAAAAATATAAAAGAATAATACCTATAAGAGGTAAGACAGGTCATAAAGGAAATTACGGTAAGGTATTAATAGTTGCAGGCAGTGAAAAATATTATGGGGCAGCATTTATAACAACAGAAGCTTGTGTTAGAACTGGAAGTGGATTAGTGACTTTATTGACACATAAAGAAGCTGCTAGTGCATTAAAAAGCAGATTAATTGAAGCAATGATACAGGAATATTCAAGTTATGAGGATATAAAAACCTTAGAAAATTTTGATGTTATAGCATGTGGACCAGGACTAGATAAAAGTGAAAATAGCAAAGCTATATTAAAGAAAATTATAGAAGAGACAAATTGCAATTTAGTTTTAGATGCCGATGCTCTTAATATAATTAGTGAAAATAAAGATTTAATTAGTGGACTAAAGGGAAGAACTGTAATAACACCTCACCCAGGAGAAATGGCTAGATTAGTTGGAAAAAGTGTTGCTGAAGTTGAAGAGGATAGAATTTGTATTGCTAAAAAATTTGCAAAAGAGAATGATATTATAGTTTTATTAAAAGGATACAATACAGTTATTACAGATGGTGAAAATGTATTTATTAATAGAACAGGAAACAGTAAAATGGCATCTGGTGGAATGGGCGATTGCTTAACTGGAATTATAGCTTCTTTTATAGGTCAAAAGAATAATATTATAGAAGCAACTCTTCTAGGTGCTTATGTACATGGGTATATAGGTGATGAATTATCAAAATCAAATTATATAGTAAATGCAAGAGATATAATAGATTACTTACCCAAAACAATAGAAAAATTATGTGAAAATTAGAATAAAATCCTTCAAAGTTTAATATTAGTATTAATGAATAATTAAATGGCGGAGGAATTATGAAATTTTTTAAGAAATCTAAAAAATCAATTAATAACAAAGAAAAAGATATAAAAAAGAAAAGTCATATAAAGAGAAACATACTAATTACATTGTTAATGATAATACCTTTTATATCTATAATTTTAGCAATTTTATTTAGGCATGCTGTAGCTCCAACAAATGAAGAAATAATAGAACATGTAAAAAACATGAAAAAATATGATACTATTGCTGAATACACAATAAGTAATAATAGAGCAACATATAATGAAAAAACTAAAATTTTATTTTTTGATGATCATGGATTTAGAATAGATTTTGGAGAAGAACTTACAAAACTTTATTATGAAGATAAAATAGTAATGGCATATAATAAGAAAAATGAAAAATATGAAGTAAAAAGAGATTTAGATAGTTTATATCCATTAGGTGTAATGAGTGAAATATTTAAAAATCCTGTTTTGGAAGTATCTGAAGGACAACAAGAATGGGGAGATTTACAATATTTAAAAGTAGATTTTGATTTAATAACAAACAATAATCATTTAGATAAAGCTACTTTATATATAGATAAATCTAAAAAACAACCATTGTTAATAAAAATTTATGACAATAAAGGCTCAGAAAGAGTTAAAATAGAATATAGAGAATTTAATAAAGATATTACATATGAGGAAGAAAATTTTGAGATTAAGTATTAAATAAAATTAATATTTATTAGGTAACAGTAAGAATAAATAAAAAATTACAAAAGATAAGGGACAATTATAAAAATTTTTGGATATTGTAATATTGAGAAGTAAAAAAATAAAGAATGATATTTATATATTATTTAATCAATAAAAATAAAATAAGCCAATTAAGTAACATTAAAAAACAATATAGTTCATCTTAAATGAAGCAAAAAAGTAATGTACATAAGTGATGGAGACCACATTTAAATTTAAGTGAGATTATATTATTAATATATTTTAGATTTTGATAATATTAAAGATAAATTTATGCAATTTATAGACAAGCATATTATAAATTGTAGGAAAATTAATGCGATTATTAAAAAATATTTGCATATTATTACAAATTAGAACAAAGTAGAACAAATATTACAAATCCTTTGACACAATGACATATTTTTATATATAATTAAATATACATAAAAACTCTTTGATAAATAGGAGGGATTATCATGTCATGTCAAAAGGAATTAAAAAAATTGTATTTAGAGAGAAATAATTGTAAATATAATACTGATAACGTAATATTATATATAGATGATAAATTTAATAAAGATATGGAAAAGGTTATGAAAAAGGGATACCAAGAAATGGCTTTTATAAATTTACAATTAGCTTCGATGACAGAACGTGAACTAGTTGATATTGATGATTATGAGGCATGGCTTTGCGGAGAGTGATAATTCTTATGACGACTATGGTAGTAAAAAGAGGCGATATATTTTATGCTGATTTAAGTCCGGTTATAGGGTCGGAACAAGGTGGCATAAGGCCTGTGATAATTATTCAAAATGATATAGGTAATAGATATAGTCCAACTGTTATTATTGCGGCTATAACATCTCAAATTAATAAAGCTAAATTACCTACACATGTTGAAATATCTTCAGAGGAATATGGGTTAAATAGAGATTCAGTTGTATTATTAGAACAAGTTAGAACTTTAGACAAGAGAAGATTGAAAGAGAAGATTGGTCATATGACTGAAGAGGATATGAAAAAAGTTAATAAAGCTTTACTTATAAGTTTAAATTTAATTTAGATAATTAAAAAAGAGCTACGCAGATGATTACATCTGTGTAGCTTTTGTTATTTTGTGATGTTTATTAAAAAAATAATATACATTATAGATTATTAGTATATACTAAATAATTAAATATACGATACTATTTAAAAAGTATTATGTATTATAGTGTATACAAGCAGTTAAATATATGGTAAAATAATTCATGTAAAAAACGGAAAACTAAATCTATAAATGTTAAATTAAACTAGGAGGACATAAAATGAAAAAGAATAAAGAAGAGCTAATTAATATAGCTAAAATTATAAGAAAAGATATAGTATCAATGCTAACAGAATCAGCTTCAGGACATCCAGGTGGATCATTATCTGCAACTGATATTATAACTACATTGTTCTTTAATGAAATGAACATAGATCCTAAAAATCCTAAAATGGAAGATAGAGATAGATTTGTTTTATCAAAAGGTCATGCAGCACCAGCATTATATAGTGCTTTAGCAAGAAGAGGTTTCTTTGATCCTAAAGAATTAAATACATTAAGAAAGATAGGATCTAATCTTCAAGGTCATCCTAATATGAATGATCTTCCTGGAATTGATATGTCAACAGGTTCATTAGGTCAAGGAATATCAGCAGCTGTAGGAATGGCGTTAGCTGGAAAACTTGATAATAAGAATTATAGAGTTTACTCATTACTTGGAGATGGAGAATTAGAAGAAGGTCAAGTATGGGAAGCTGCTATGTCAGGAGCACATTATAATTTAGATAATTTAACAATATTTATAGATTTTAATGGTCTACAAATTGATGGAGATATTACAGAAGTAATGAATCCTTCTCCAATAGATAAGAAGTTTGAAGCATTCGGATGGAATGTATTAGTTATAGATGGACATAATTATGATGAAATTTTAGATGCGATTGAAAAAGCTAAGAATCATAAAGGACAACCAACAGCAATAGTTTGTAAAACTGTAAAAGGAAAAGGTGTTTCATTTATGGAAAATGAAGCAGCATGGCATGGAACTGCTCCTAACAGAGAACAATGTGAAAAAGCTTTAGAAGAAATTGGAGGGGAACAATAATATGAGTAATAAAATAGCAACAAGAGAAGCTTACGGAAAAGCATTAAAAGAATTAGCATCAATAAATGAAAATGTAGTTGTATTAGATGCTGACCTTTCAAAATCAACAAAAACTGCAGAATTTAAATCAGTTGCAAAAGAAAGATTCTTTAATATGGGAATAGCTGAAGCTAATATGATGGGTGTTGCAGCAGGTATGTCAACTTGTGGCAAAATTCCTTATGTAAGTACTTTTGCAATGTTTGCAGCAGGAAGAGCTTTTGAACAAATAAGAAACTCAATATGTTATCCAAATTTAAATGTAAAGATTTGTGCAACTCATGCAGGATTAACAGTTGGTGAAGATGGTGCATCTCACCAAGCAATTGAAGATATATCTTTAATGAGAAGTATTCCAAACATGACAGTTATAAATCCAGCTGATGCTGTTGAAGCTGAAGCAGTAATAAAAGCTATTGCAGAGTTTAATGGACCTTGCTATGTAAGACTTGGTAGAGCTGCTGTAAATGTAGTAAATGATAAGGATACTTATAAATTTGAACTTGGAAAAGGCGTTTCATTAAAAGAAGGAAATGATGTAACAATAGTTGCTACAGGTATAATGGTTGATGCGGCTATAGAAGCAGCAGATATGTTAGCTAAAGACGGAATAGAAGCTAGAGTTATAAACATACACACAATTAAGCCAATAGACAAAGATTTATTAGTTAAAGCAGCAAAGGAAACAGGTGCTTTAGTAACTGCTGAAGAACATAGTGTTATAGGCGGTTTAGGATCAGCAGTATCTGAGGTTTTAAGCGAAGAATATCCAGTACCAGTATTAAAAGTTGGTGTTCAAGATAAGTTTGGTGAAAGCGGAAAGCCAGATGAATTATTAGAAGCATATGGATTAACAGCAAAAGATATAGCTAAAAAAGCTAAGAAGGCAATTAGTTTAAAAAAATAGTATAATACAAATTAAATTTTAAGTGGCAACATAGCAGTTATACTATGTTGCCATTTTGACTATAATAAAACTTATAATTAAAGAGTAAAGTTTTAGGTAAATAGAATAGTATTTTTTTAATTAGGAAAAATAATATCATAATTTAAAATACATAATTTGGGGTGTTAATATGAAGAAAAATATAATAAAAGAATATGGAATAATGACTTTTGGAATTATTCTTGTTGCTATTTCTGTAGAATATTTCTTTGCACCAAATAATTTAGCAGCTGGTGGAGTTACAGGTTTAGCAATTGTTATAAATAATTTTTTCCCTAGAATTGGAGTTGGAATAATTACATTAATAATAAATATAATATTATTCGGAGTTGCATTTTTATTTATTGATGGAAATTTTGGAGGTAGGACAATATATTCAAGTTTAGTTTTATCACTTATAATGTGGATTATAGAAAAATTTTTAAATCCTTTTGCAATATCAAAAGACTTAATGATAGCAACTATTTTTGGAACTTTAATTTCTGCATTTGGAATGGCATTAGTATTTAATAAAAATGCGTCAACAGGCGGAACTGATATATTAGCAAAGTTACTTAATAAATTTTTCCACATGGATATTGGTAAAGCACTTTTATTGGTAGATCTTATAATTACACTTTTAGGGGCTTATGTATTTGGATTAGATTTAGGATTTTATTCAATACTAAGTGTAATTATATTAGGAATTGCAGTTGATAAATTTATTGAAGGATTTAATACTTGTAAGCAAGTAATTATAATAAGTCAACATTCAGATAAGATAAGTGACTTTATTTTAAATGAACTTGAAAGAGGATGTACATGTTTAAAAGGTGTTGGAGGTTTTTCTAAGAAAGAAAATTTTGTTATATACACAATATTGAATAGAAATGAGTTTATAAAATTAAAAAATCACATAAGAGAAGTAGATGATAAAGCATTTATTACTGTTGGAGAAGTACATGAAGTTTTAGGAGAAGGATTTACTGAATTAGACAATGTATAAACTTAAAAAATTCATTAATTTTGTTGAATTTGCCACTAATATAAAAAAACTTAATAAAATTTTATATTATATGTCATATGACATATGATATAATGAGTTTATATAATGGACAAGGGGTTTATATAGTAAGTCCAAATATATAAGGAGTGTTTAGAGATGATAGAATTTAAGAATGTATCTAAAGTTTATGATAATAATGTAAAAGCTCTAACAGATGTTAACGTAGAAATAGCATCAGGGGAATTTGTATTTTTAGTTGGACCATCTGGAGCTGGTAAATCAACATTCATAAAGATGATATTAAAAGAGGTTGAGCCTACTTCAGGACAACTAATAGTAGCTGGAAAAGACTTAGCAGAAATAAAAAGAAAACAAACACCTTACTATAGAAGAAAGATAGGAATGGTATTCCAAGATTTTAGATTAATACCAAATTTAAATGTTTATGAAAATGTAGCATTTGCTATGAAAGTAGTTGAAGCTACACCAAAAGAAATAAGAAGAAGAGTACCTATGGTATTATCATTAGTTGGATTATCACATAAGTACAAGATGTTCCCACATGAACTATCAGGGGGGGAACAGCAAAGAGTATCATTAGCTAGAGCAATAGTTAATAATCCAACAGTCTTAATTGCGGATGAACCTACAGGTAACTTAGACCCAGATACATCAAATGAAATAATGGGACTTTTAGATGATATAAATAAGGCTGGTACAACAGTTCTTATGGCAACACATGCTCAAGAAATAGTTAATGACATGAAAAAAAGAGTTATAGCTATTGAAAATGGACATATTGTAAGAGATGAGAAGAAAGGTAGGTATAATGATGAAAATTAATACGGTTAATCATTTTATTTCGACTGCCTTTAAGAGCTTAAAAAGAAATAAAACAATTTGTTTTGCTTCAATTATTACAGTACTTATAACATTCTTTGTATTAGGTGTATTTGTACTTGTAACTAAAAATGTAGGATTAGCTCTTGATGATGTTCAATCAAAAGTTGAGCTTAAGGTATTCCTAAAAGATGATATTAAATTAGTTGAACAAAGAGAAGTAGAAATTAAGTTAAATGAGCTTCCAGGAGTTAAAGAAGTTCATTATGAATCAAAAGATGAAGCTTTTAAAAACTTTGAAGAAAATACAAAGGATAATAAAGGATTATTAGAAGGATATAGTCTACAAAAAAATCCATTCCCAGCGTCATTTGTAGTTAAGTTAGATGATGCAAGTTATGCAAAATCAGTATCTGATGCAGTTAAAGATTTAGCTGGAGTTGAAAGTATAGGTAACCAACAAGATCTTATAAATACAATAACTAAGGTTGTAAATGCTGTTAAGGTATTAGGAGCAGTATTATTTATTATATTAGTTGGTGTTGCAGTATTCTTAATAATGAACACTACAAAGTTAACAGTTTACTCAAGAAGAAGAGAAGTTGGTATAATGAAATTTGTAGGTGCAACAGACTGGTTTATAAGATGGCCATTTATAATTGAAGGTATGATAATAGGACTTATAGGTTCATTATTATCAACTGGATTAGTATTCTTATTATATAAGGGTGCAGTTAGTTGGATAGCAGGAAAAATGTTATATATTTCATTAGTACCTGTAAGCTATGTTGGAACAACATTATTATGGCAATTTGCATTAGGTGGATTAGTAATTGGTGGAGTTTCAAGTTATGCTTCATTAAGAAAATTCTTAATAGTATAAAATGCATAAAATTGAATAAATTGTATTAAAATAAACTCAGTAAGAATAAACTTACTGAGTTTATTTTAATGTGGAAAAATTAGGGATTTTAAGTTATACTTTAAAACGAACATAGTGTTTAAATTTTAGAAAGGATGTTGTTTTTAATGAGGCAAGGAAGTAATAAAAACAATAACAGGCTAATCTATATAATAGTAGGAGCAATACTTGTTATTTGTTTATGTTTTGGAAGTTTTTATATAGGTAATATCTTTGCAACAAAAGGATTAGTACTTGCATCAACTAATTCTAAGGTAAGTAATACATTTAATGAATTTGGAAACATAGATAAATATAAAGAATTATTTGAAGTTAGAGATGCATTAATTAAAAATTATGATGGCAAAATTGATGATAAAGTAGCATTAGAAGGTGCTATTAAAGGAATGGTAAATTCCTTAGGTGATCCATATACAGTATATATGAATAAAGATGAGTTTAAAAAATTCAATGAGCAAAATTCAGGTGAATATATGGGGATAGGAGTTTATGTTGGTGTTAAAAATGGAAAAGTAACAGTAATATCTCCTATAGAAGGTTCTCCTGCTGAAAAGGCTGGAATTAAAAGTGATGACATTATTGTAGCTGTAAATGGTCAAAAGGTTGAATCTGATGTAGAGAAAGCGACTTCTTTAATAACTGGTAAGAAAAAAGAAGAAATAACATTAACTATTCAAAGAGGAAAAGATGCTCCCTTTGATATTAAAGTTATGAGAGATACTGTAAAAACAGACTCAGTAAAAGGTGAAATGATTGAAAAAAATATTGGATATATACAAATTACATCATTTAATGCTAATGTAACAAATGACTTTAAAAAGGAAATAGAAGCTTTAAAAGCTAAGGGAATGAAAGGGATGATACTAGATTTAAGAGGAAACCCAGGGGGTTACTTATCAGAAGCAGTTGGAGTTGCATCACAATTTATTCCTAAGGGAAAGCTTATAACATATACAGTAGATAAATATGACAATAAAACTGAAGAAGTTTCAAAAGGTGGAATAGCTGAAGGTATGCCATTGGTTGTTCTTGTTGATGGAGGAAGTGCAAGTGCATCAGAAGTTGTTACAGGGGCATTAAGAGATTATAAGGTTGCAACTATAGTTGGTACTAATACTTTCGGTAAAGGTATAGTTCAAGCACCAGTTCAATTTAATGATGGAAGTGCATTAAAGGTTACAATATCAAAGTACTATACTCCAAATGGAGAAAATATTCATCATAAAGGAATAAAACCAGATGAAGTTGTTGAATTTTCTAAAGAGGTTTCAAGTTCAAATTATAGCAAGGATAAAGATAATCAACTTAAAAAAGCTTTAGAAATTATAAATAAAAAAGTGAATAAATAATATTTTAAGAGAGTGCTGATTTAGCACTCTCTTTTATAATTTAATGTATATTGCAAAAGAATAATTTTTGGGCTAATGTATAAATAAGATTAAATTTACTAAAAAATTAAGTATATATATTTTGCGTTAAATTGAGGTGAGAAAATGGGAGAATTTAAGATAAAATCTAAATTTAAGCCTATGGGAGATCAACCAAAGGCTATAGATAAATTAGTTGAATCAATAAATTCAGGAAATGAATTTCAAACTCTTTTAGGAGTTACGGGATCTGGAAAAACATTTACTATGGCAAATATAATAGAAAGAGTTCAAAAGCCAACTATTGTATTAGCTCATAATAAAACATTAGCGGCACAGCTTTGTTCTGAATTTAAAGAATTTTTTCCAGACAGTATAGTAGAATACTTTGTGTCATATTATGATTATTATCAACCAGAAGCATATGTGCCACAAACAGATACATTCATAGAAAAGGATGCTTCTATAAATGATGAAATAGATAAACTTCGCCACTCTGCTACATCAGCTCTTTTTGAAAGAAAGGATGTTATCATAGTAGCATCAGTATCCTGCATATATGGTCTTGGTAACCCAGAAGAATATAAAAAGCTTACAATAAGTCTTAGAACTGGAATGCAAAAAGATAGAGATGAGATAATAAGAAAACTTATAGAAATTCAATATGAAAGAAATGATATTGATTTTTCAAGAGGAACATTTAGAGTTAGAGGAGATTCTTTAGATATTATTCCAGCCTCATCTTCAAATAAAGGGATAAGAGTTGAATTTTTTGGAGATGAAATTGATAGGATAAGAGAATTTGATGTATTGACAGGAAAAATATTAGGGGAAAGAAATCATGCTCAAATATATCCAGCATCTCACTTTGCTGCTTCAAAAGAAGTATTAGAAAGATCTATTAACATAATTGAAGAAGAACTTGAAGAAAGATTAAGAGTTTTAAATGCTGAGGATAAATTATTAGAAGCTCAAAGATTAAGACAAAGAACTAATTTTGATATAGAAATGATAAGAGAAATGGGATATTGTAGTGGGATAGAAAACTATTCTAGAATATTAGATGGAAGAGCGCCAGGAACTCCACCTAAGACATTACTTGATTACTTCCCAAAAGATGATTATTTAATGTTTATAGATGAAAGTCATGTAACACTTCCGCAAGTTAGAGCTATGTATGCAGGAGATAAATCAAGAAAAGATTCTTTAGTTGAATATGGATTTAGGCTTCCATGTGCATATGATAATAGACCATTAAAGTTTAAGGAATTTGAAGAAAAAATAAATCAAGTTGTATTTGTAAGTGCAACACCATCTAAGTATGAAGAAGAACATGCAAAAGTGGTTGCAGAACAAATAATAAGACCTACTGGATTATTAGATCCTGAAATAGTCATAAAGCCAGTTACTGGTCAAATAGATGATTTATATGGAGAAATAAGGAAGACAACAGAAAAAGGATTTAGAACTCTTATTACGACTTTAACTAAGAAAATGGCAGAGGATTTAACAAAGTATTTGACAGAGCTTGGCGTTAAAACTACATATATGCATTCTGATATAGATACAATTGAAAGAATGAGAATAATAAGGGATTTAAGACTAGGTAAATATGATGTTTTAGTTGGAATAAATCTTCTAAGAGAAGGACTTGATATCCCTGAAGTTGCTTTGGTTGCAATATTAGATGCAGATAAAGAAGGTTTTTTAAGATCTGAGACTTCGCTTATACAAACGATAGGAAGAGCTGCAAGAAACTCTGAAAGTAAAGTTATAATGTATGCAGATAATATAACTGGTTCAATGGATAGAGCAATTAAAGAAACAGAGAGAAGAAGAGAAATTCAAAAACAATATAATGAAGAACATAATATTATTCCTAAGACAATTATAAAAGATGTAAGGGAAGTAATTGAGGCAACAAAGGCTGCTGAGGAAGAAACTAAACATGAAATAGAAAATCAACCTAAGAAGCTTACTAAGAAAGAAAAAGAAAAACTAATTAAGAAATATACAGATGAAATGATGTATGCTTCAAAGAATCTTCAATTTGAAAGAGCAGCTGAACTTAGGGATATGATAAAGGCTTTAAAAGATTAAAGGAGACCTCCTTTAGTCTTTTTTATTTAAATTATTTTTAATAATTCACAAAGTTTAAACAAAATAATGTAATAATTATAATAAGTAGAAAAATATTTGGAAATATGAGATAAATTAGTAGAATTATAAGTGATAAGATTAAATTTTATTAATATTGATGCGTAAAATTTTAGAGAATTAAATATTTATAGATTTAAAAAAATTACTATAAATGGTAATATAAAAACACGGGTAAATTTTAAGCATATATTTAATTTAGGTGATTATTTTTGTATAAAACTAATATTTAAGTCAAAGGGAACTAAATATTAAAGGAGTGAGGAAAATGATCACAAAAGAATATGAAAAAAAATTAGAAGGGTTAGGAGCTTTTGAAATTAGCAATGATATGTTAAAGCTTGCTCAAAATAATGAGAAGCATAATGTATTTTTAAATGCAGGTAGAGGGAATCCTAATTGGATTAATACTAAGGCTAGATTAGCTTTTGGGAGAATTGTTGAATTTGGAGTTTTAGAATCTGAAAGAACAATGCATAATGGGGATTTAGCTGGTTATACAACATTAAAAGGGATTAAGGAAAGATTTGAATCATTCTTAAATGATAATAATGATACAGATAGGTTCTTAAAAGATATGATTAAATATCATATAAATAATTTAAAAATAGATGGCGATGAATTAGTTAAAGAATTAGTTGATGGTGCAATTGGTAATAATTATCCTGTTCCAAGTCGTTGCTTAGTTAATGTTGAAAAGATTTTAAATGTGTATCTACAAAAGGAATTATATAATGGTGTAAATCTTAAAGATCAAACAAAAGTATTTCCAACAGAAGGTGGTACAGCAGCAATTTGCTATATCTTTAATTCACTTAAAGAAAATAAGTTAATAAAAGAAGGAGATAAAATTGCAATTAATACACCAATATTTACACCATACTTACAAATTCCAGAACTCAATGATTATGAAATGGTAGAAGTAGATTTAAGATCTAAAGAAGAAAATAAATGGAGCATGTCTGTAGATGAATTATCAAAATTAGAAGATAAGAGCGTAAAAGCTTTATTTCTTGTAAATCCTTCAAATCCAGGTTCTAAAGCATTAGATAAGCAAACTTTAGATGCGATAGCTAAGATTGTTGAAAAGCGTAAGGATTTAATCATCATAACAGATGATGTTTATGGTACATTCGTAAATGAATTCCAAACAGTTTATAGTGTTGCACCACATAATACTTTACTTGTTTATTCATTCTCAAAATTATATGGATCAACTGGTTGGAGAATTGGATTAATAGCTGTAAATGAAGATAATGTGTTTGATAGACTGATAGGAAATCTTAAAGAAGAAGAACGAGAAATGCTTGATAAAAGATATGGACTTGTAACTTTAAACCCACGTGAATTAAAGTTCATTGATCGTTTAGTTGCAGATAGTCGTTCAATAGGACTTTATCATACATCAGGTTTATCTACACCACAACAAGTTATGATGGCTTTATTTGCATCAACAGCAATACTTACAAAAGAAAAAGATCCATACATCGAAGCTTCTAAAAAATTAGTAGGAGCAAGATATCATGATTTATTCTCAACAATAGGTATTGATGAAGATAATAGTAGAGAAAATGCAAAATACTATTCAATAATAGATGTATATAGTTTAGCAGAAAAGCATTATGATACTAAGTTTAAAGAATATCTACAAAAGGAATTTGAACCAATTGATTTCTTATTAAAATTAGCAGAAAAAAATGGTGTTGTACTAATGGAAGGTGTAGGATTTGGAGCAAAACCAGGAACTTTAAGAGTATCAGAAGCTAATCTTCCAAATGAAGCGTATAAAAAGATAGGAGAACAAGTATTAGAATTAATTTCTGAATATTATAGCGACTATAAGGAAAAATACAATCTATAAAAATGTTAGTAAATACAGAAGGTGATTTTATATGAGGGTGATTATTAGTTTTTTAGAAAAGAATCCAAGTGTAGCAATATTCTTTTGCTTAGCACTTGGTTATCTGATAGGAAAATTTAAGGTTAAATCATTTAGCTTAGGATCAACTGTTGGGACGCTTATAATTGGATTAATAGTAGGACATTTTGGGATATTTAATATATCACCAGTAGTAAAAAACATATTTTTTAGTTTTTTCATTTTTACAATAGGATATGAAGTTGGACCAGCTTTTGTAAATAGTTTAAAAAAATCAGGTATAAAGGTTATTATTCATGCAGTATTTTTTAGTGTATTTGCATTTATAGCAGCTATGATTTGTTTTAAATTATTCCATGTAGATGCAGGAGAAGGTGCTGGTATAATTGCAGGTTCTTTAACTCAATCAGCAGTAATAGGAACATCATCATCAGCTATAAATTCACTTAATATTTCAAGTGCTGCAAAATCAGTTATGCAATCTAAGGTTGCAATTGCATATGCAATAACATATGTATTTGGGACAGTAGGAGTACTTATATTTTTAAAGAACATTGCACCAGTGCTTTTACGTGTAAATTTAAAAGAAGAAACAAAGAAAATGATTGAAAAACTACACTTTACAGGGGATAATGCAGATGGTTCAAGCATAATAAGTAATATAAAAATGCGTTCTTTTTTAGTTAATGAAAATTCAACATATGTAGGAAAATCAGTAGCTAACATAGAAAAAGACTTTAAAAATAAAATTACTTTTGAAAAGATATTTAAAAATGGACAAGATACTGATTTTGATCAAAATACACTTATAAATTCAGGTGATTATATTACTTTAATAGGAGATTTAACAGACATTGTAGAAGCTTCTAATAATGGGTTATCAGAAATAGCTGATGAAAAATATATGAACATACCATTACAAAAATCAGAAATAATGCTAACTAAAGAATTTAATATAAAAAATTTAAAAGATTTATATAGCAATAATATAATGATAAAATCAGTTAAAAGAAATGGTAAGAAATTAGAAGACGAAACAGAAATGAAAAATGGAGATGTATTAGAACTTATTGGTCCTAAACATGCTATATCAAAAATAGTAAAAGAGTTTGGATATATTAAAACTAATGGTACAGAAACAGATGTTACTTATTTGACATTTGGTATTATAGTTGGAATTTTAATAGGTGCATTAACATTAACAATTCATAATATACCAATAACTCTTGGAAGTGGTGGTGGAGCATTATTTGCAGGATTATTCTTTGGATGGTATCAAAATAAGCATCAACGTATTGGACAAATACCATCATCAACACGATGGTTCTTAAAGAGTGTGGGATTAAACCTATTTATTGCTGTGGTTGGATTACAATCCGGAAATGCATTTATTCCAGCATTAAAATCAATGGGATTTTCAATTGTATTAATAGGTGCATTAGTATCTTTAATTCCACATATACTTTCAGTATACTTTGGAAAGTATGTATTAAAATTAGAAGCAGTAGATATAATTGGTTCACTTTGTGGTGCAGGTACAATAACAGCTGCATTAAATGCTATTACTGAAGAAAATGGAAGCAGTATATTTGCTTTAAGTTATACACCTGCTTATGCAGTAGGTAATATATTGATTACTGTATTAGGACCTCTTGTTATTGCATTCTTATCTTGATGTTATTAAAAAAAAGTGGTTGCAACGTTTTAGCAATCACTTTTTTTTATTTTATTTATTGGGCATAATAAAATTTAAATATGAGCAAATTTATTAAAATTTTAATAATTAATAAAATTTAATGAGTAAGAGCATTTGTAACTTAATTATAGAAATTACAAGTGATATAATTGACAATATAATTAGATATCTTTAGAATTATTTTATAGGAACGTTTGTTCGATTATTTTTTAAATATTACATCTATATGCTTAGGATAAAATCATAGTTGAAGAAGAGAGGTACTATTATATGAAGGACAAAATTATAATAAAAGGGGCTAAAGTACATAATTTAAAAAATGTTAGTTTAGAAATACCAAGAGATAAATTAGTAGTATTTACTGGGCTTTCAGGGTCAGGTAAATCGTCATTAGCTTTTGATACTCTTTATGCTGAAGGGCAAAGAAGATATGTCGAATCATTATCAGCTTATGCAAGGCAATTTTTGGGACAAATGAATAAGCCTGATGTTGAAAACATAGAAGGTTTATCACCTGCAATTTCAATAGATCAAAAAACAACAAGTAAAAATCCAAGATCAACTGTAGGTACAATAACAGAAATATATGATTACTTAAGACTTCTTTATGCTAGAGTAGGTACACCACATTGTCCTAAATGTGGAAGAGTTATAAGTCAACAATCAGTAGACCAAATCATAGATAAGGTTATGGAACTTGAAGAGAGAGCAAAAATACAAATATTAGCTCCAGTTGTAAGAGGAAGAAAAGGAGCTCATGAAAAAATATTAGAAAACATAAAAAAGAGTGGTTTTGTTAGAGCAAGAATAGATGGTGAAATATATGACCTTACAGAAGAAGATATAAAACTTGAAAAAAATAAAAAACATAACATAGAAGCAGTAATAGATAGACTAGTTATTAAAGAAGGTATAGAAGGAAGACTTACAGATTCTATAGAAACAGGATTAAAATTAGGAGAAGGATTAATTATAATAAATGAAATAGGTGGAAGTGATACATTATATAGCGAAAAGTTTGCATGTCCTAATTGTGGAATTAGTATAGAGGAATTATCACCAAGAATGTTTTCATTTAACTCACCATTTGGTAAATGTGATTACTGTGATGGTCTTGGAACATTAATTGAAATAGATGAAGATTTAGTAATACCAAACAAAGATTTAAGCATTATGCAAGGAGCATTTGCTCATTGGGGTGAAGGTAGATTAAAAGAAGATTCATGGACATTTGCGTTTTTAAAGTCATTGAGTAAAGAATATAAATTTGATTTAAATACACCTATAAAAGATTTGCCAAAAGAAATAGTTAATATGCTTTTATATGGAACAGAAGGGAAAAGAGTTAAGGTAGACTATGTAAAAGATGGAGTAAAGGCTACTTATAATTCTGCATGGGAAGGAGAAATTAATAGTCTTCAAAGAAGATATAGAGAAACTAATTCAGATATTATAAAAGGCGAAATAGAACAGTATATGAGTGATAAACACTGCCCTAAGTGTAAGGGAGCTAGACTTAATAAAGAGGCTCTTGCTGTAACTGTCGGAGAAAAAAATATATATGAATTTACAGAACTTTCAATACAAGATGAATTAGATTTTATAAAAAACATTGAGTTCTCTGAGAAAAATAAAATAATAAGTGAGCAAATAGTAAAAGAAATAGTTAGTAGATTAGAGTTTTTAGTTAATGTAGGATTAGAATATCTAAATCTTTCAAGAAGTTCAGGAACTTTATCAGGTGGAGAATCTCAAAGAATAAGGCTTGCAACTCAAATAGGTTCTGCACTTATGGGGGTTTTATACATATTAGATGAACCAAGTATTGGACTTCATCAAAGAGATAATGATAGATTAATTAAAACATTAAAGCATTTAAGAGATGTAGGTAATACTGTTATAGTTGTTGAACATGATGAAGATACAATGAGAGAGGCAGATTATATCGTTGATATTGGACCAGGAGCTGGCGAACATGGTGGAAATATTGTTGCAGCAGGTTCAGTTGAAGAGATTAAAAAATGCAAAGATTCAATAACAGCTCAATATTTAACAGGAGAAAAGAAGATAGAAATACCAAAAGAACGAAGAAAAGGAAATGGTAATAAGATAACTGTCTCAAAAGCTAAAGAAAATAATCTTAAAAATGTAACTGTAGATTTTCCATTAGGCGTACTAACTATGGTTACAGGAGTATCAGGTTCTGGAAAGAGTACATTAGTAAACGAAATTCTTTATAAAGGCTTAAATAAGCTTATAAATAAAAGCAAAAATCCAGTTGGAGCTCATAAAGAAATAAAAGGATATGAAAATATAGATAAGATAATAGATATAGATCAAAGTCCAATAGGAAGAACTCCAAGATCAAATCCAGCAACATATACAGGAACATTTGATATAATAAGAGAATTATTCTCTCAAACTCAAGAAGCTAAGATGAGAGGATATAAGCCAGGAAGATTTAGCTTTAATGTTAAAGGTGGAAGATGCGAAGCATGTTCTGGTGATGGAATAATAAAAATAGAAATGCAATTTTTATCAGATGTATATGTTCCATGTGAAGTTTGTAAGGGTAAAAGATATAATAGAGAAACATTAGAAGTTAAGTATAAGGGTAAGAATATAGATGATGTATTAAACATGACTGTAGAAGAAGCTTTAGAATTCTTTGAAAATATACCAAGAATAAAAAATAAACTTCAAACACTTTATGATGTAGGTCTTGGATATATAAGATTAGGTCAACCTTCAACTCAATTATCTGGTGGAGAAGCACAAAGAATAAAACTTGCATATGAGCTTTCAAAGAGAAGTACAGGTAAAACTTTATATATTTTAGATGAACCAACAACAGGGCTTCATATTGATGATGTTAATAGACTTGTTCAAATACTACAAAGATTAGTGAATGCAGGAAATTCAGTTGTTGTAATAGAACATAATTTAGATATGATAAAATGTGCTGATTATATTATAGATTTAGGTCCAGAAGGTGGAGATAAAGGTGGTACGATTGTTGGAGTTGGAACACCAGAAGAAATATGTGATATAGAAAATTCATATACTGGATATTATCTAAATAAGATATTAAAGTAAACAGAGAAAATAAAATATTATAAAATAGTTAACTAGCTTTTAGAAAAGTTTACTTATTAAAAGCTAGTTAATTATTGGAATAACAAATAATTGTAATATAAATGTAGGAAATTAATATTATTTTGGTGTATAATCAAAAAGATAAAGTAATTTTTCGAGGTGAAAAGATGGATTTTTCAAAATTTATTGCAGTCGTATTTGGAATAATTTTTATCGTACTATTATACTTTATAATAATTTATGCCTTAAAGATAATGGCTAAAGATGTCAAAAGTGGGGCAAGCGCACCAAAAAACATTAAAAAAAATAAGCGTGCAATTAATAAAAAACCAGCACCTTCAAAGAGGCATCATGGAATAGAAGTAATAGAAATAGGGGATAATGCGACACTAAAAGTAGGATCGGTAATACCGATTAGAGATGTAGCTACAATAGGAAGACGAAGTAATAATACAATTGTATTATCAGACCAATATGTATCTGGAGCTCATGCCAAGATAATGGTGCAAGATAATGCTTTAGTATTAGAAGATTTAGGAAGTACAAATGGAACTTTTTTAAATGGCGAAAAGATAAAGGGAAAAGTTAAATTGTTTGCACAAGATCAAATAACTATAGGAACATCAGTATTTAAAGTACTGTCTTAAATAGCGTGAGGTGATTTAATGTTTAAAGATAAAAAAGAAACCATAATGCTAAGCTTGATATATATACTGTGTATAGCACTTTTTACAAATTTAGCTATAATAAAAGATCCTATAGATAAAAATGCACTATATTTTGGTGGAATATTATGTGTTGTTATTTTTATTGCACATTTTATCGTAAGAAAATTTTATCCAAATGGAGACAAATTTATTCTTACGTTTTCATGTCTATTAGTTGTTATAGGAATAGCTATGCTATATAGAATAAATCCAAAAGTTGCAGAAAAGCAACTTATGTGGTTCTTGTTAAGTATAGTTATTTATATAATAATCTTAAAATTATTTCCAGACTTTAGAAAATTCTCAAAATATAAAAATGTTTATATGATATTTATACTAATATTTATGCCAATGGCCCTTATAATTGGTACAGAGGTATTTGGAGCTAAAAACTGGGTAATAATTGGTCCTGTAAGTTTTCAACCATCAGAATTTGGTAAGATAGCATTAGTATTATATTTATCAGCAGCTCTTAAAGAATATAAAGCAGGAAATAATTCAAAAAGTAATATAAAGCATCTTATTCAGCCTGCACTAATAGTTATGTTTAGTTTAGGATGTATGGTACTTCAAAGAGATTTAGGATCAGCTTTAATATTCTTTGGTATATCAATAACTATGTTATATATTGCAACGGGTAATAAATTATACATAATTACTTGTTTGATACTTTCAGCTATAGGTTCATTTGTATCATACAATATATTTGGACATGTAAGACAAAGAGTTGAAATATGGAGAAATCCTTGGGCATATGCACAAGATCAAGGATATCAAATAGTTCAAGGGCTTTACTCAATTTCATCAGGCGGAATGTTTGGATCAGGACTTGGTCAAGGATATCCAGGATTTGTACCAGTTAATACAACAGACTATATTTTTGCAATAATATGTGAAGAGTTTGGTATGGTATTTGGAATAGGTATAATGATTGTATATTTTTTATTGTTCTATAGATGTATAAGAACTGCATTTGTTACAGATGATGAATTCCTTCAACTTAATGCAGTTGGATTTAGTGCTATGATAGCTTGTCAGATACTAGTTATAATAGGAGGAATATTTGCAATAATTCCTTTAACAGGTATAGCGTTACCACTTTTAAGCTATGGTGGTTCATCAATGCTTACAATGTTCTTTGCACTAGGTATATTGCAGAAGATTTCAGAGGAGGGCTAACAATGAAAGGTGATATTAAAGATAGTGTAAAAAAAGTAATGATTGTATTTTTATTTTTCCTTGTAGCTCTTATTTCTTATATAGCTTATTTTCAGGTTTTCAAAGCACCAAAAATTGCAGAGATGCCTGGAAATCAAAGAGCTTGGGCTAGAAAGAACCAAGTTTTAAGAGGTGAAATTCTAGATAGTTCTGGAAAAGTAATTGCAAAAAGTATTAGAGAAAAAAATAATACTCAAAAAAGAGAATATGAATATGGTGCTTTATATGCTCATCCTATAGGATATATTAGTAGTATATATGGAGAATCAGGGCTTGAAGCAGCTTATGATAAAGAATTAACTACAAGTGATAATGCATCAGTAAGATTTAAGAAGCTTTTAAGTAATCCAAGTTTAGAAAACTTAAAAGATGCATTTTTTACTAGAAATCATAAAAATAAGATTGGAAATACTGTTGTTACAACTCTAGATACTAAGCTTCAAAAGACAGCATCTGAAGCTTTAGGAAGTAATAAAGGAGCAGTAGTTGCACTTGATCCTAAAACAGGAGCAGTTTTAGCAATGGTATCTAAACCAAGTTTTAATCCTAATAATTTAGAAGAGGAAATGAAAAAAGCTAATAAAGGAACAGCTGAAAACAGTCCTTTAATAAATAGAGCTATAAATGGATTATATCCACCAGGATCAACATTTAAGATTGTTACAACTACAAGTGCTCTTCAAAATATACCAGGAATTCAAAATAGAATATTTAATGATAATGGAAGTATTACATTTGGAGATGGAAGAAGCTTAAGTAATGTAAAAGGTATAGCAAATGGTAGCATAAACTTAAGAAGTGCATTTATTGCATCAAGTAACGTTGTATTTGGAACACTTGGAATGGAACTTGGAAATCAAAAACTTATGAAGACTGCAGAGAAGTTTGGATTTAATAAAGATATACCAGCTAATGGCTTTACTATAACAAAAAGCTCATTCCCAGAAGAATCTAATCCAGGACAATTGGCTCAAACAGGTATAGGTCAAAGTTCAATACTTGCAACTCCAATGCAAATGGCATTAGTAGCTAGTGCAGTTGCTAATAATGGTGTTATAATGGAGCCAAATCTTGTAGGTAAAGTTTTAGACCAAGAAGGAAATGTTGTAGAAACAATTAAGACTAAAGAGTTTAGCAAAGTTATGGATAAAAGCGATGCTGAAACTATAAAAGGATATATGAAAGGCTTAGTTCAAAAAAATATAGATAGTGGAACTTGGAGCTATCTAGCTGGAACTGATGCCGCTGCAAAAACAGGTACAGCAGACTATAATAATAGTGATGGTACCCCAGCAACACCACATTCATGGTTTGTAAGTTTTGCGCCAGCTGATAATCCTAAAATAGCAGTTGCCGTAATTGTTGAAAATGGAGGATTTGGAGCAATAAAAGCAGCTCAAGTTGGAGGAGCGGTTATAAACGCAAAATTAGGAAATAATTAAAATATAAAATAAATTATAAAGAAATAGGATATCTTACAGGGTATCCTATTTTTTATAAGTGCTATAATTGTTATATAAATTTAAACAAAGGAATAGGAGGGGATTAAAATTTTTGATTTTGAATATCAATTAAAAATTTTACCAGATAAACCTGGAGTTTATTTGATGAAAAATTCATTGGGAGAAGTTATATATGTTGGTAAAGCAAAAATTTTAAAAAATAGGGTTAGACAATATTTTAGAACTTCTAAAAATCATTCTGAAAAAGTAAAAGCAATGGTTAAAAATATTGCTGAATTTGAATATATAGTAACAGATTCTGAGATGGAAGCTCTAATCTTAGAATGTAATTTAATAAAAAAATATAGTCCTAAATATAATATCTCATTAAAAGATGATAAGTTTTATCCTTTTATTAAAGTTACTACAAATGAGGATTTTCCTAGAGTTTTTGTAACTAGAAATTTTGCAAAGGATGGGAATAAATATTTTGGACCATATACAAATGGCGCGGCTGTTTATGAAACAATAAATCTAATAAGAAAGGTATTTCCTATTAGAACTTGCAAAAAGTCTATAAAAGAAGGGGAAGAACCTACAAGGACATGTTTAAATTTTCATATTAATAAATGCAATGGACCTTGTGGTGGGCATGTATCAAAAGAAGAGTATGGAAAGATGATTAATTCTGTTATAGATATATTAAATGGCAAGGATAAAGAAATAATAGGTGAACTTAAAAAGAATATGGAAAAGTGTGCAGAAAATTTTGAGTTTGAAAAGGCAGCTTCTTATAGAGATAAAATTGCAGCTATAAATGAATTAGTTCAAAAACAAAAAATGTTTAAAGTAACAGATGAGGATGAAGATTTCATAAATATATATAGTGATGAAAAAGATAGTTGCATACAGGTATTTTTCTCAAGAGATGGTAAAGTTACAGGAAGAGAACATTATATGATAGAAAATACTGTAGGTGAAGATTCAAAAGACGTATTATCTAAGTTTATAGTTAATTTTTATAGTGGTTCATCTACCGTTGCAAAAAATATATATTGTCCAGAAGTTTCAGACAAAGATATATTAGAAGAATTACTAAGTGTAAAGAGAGGTTCTAAAGTCTTAATTAAAACTCCTCAAAAGGGAGATAAAAAGAGCATGCTAGAGATGGTTAAAGAAAATGCTAAGATAACTTTAGATCAATTCAAAGATAAAATATTAAAAGAAAAGGAAATAAATAGAGTATCTTTAGGTGAACTTGCTACAATGCTTTCATTAGATGAAATGCCACATAGAATAGAAGCGTATGATATATCTAATATACAAGGTGTAGATTCTGTTGGAAGTATGATAGTTTTTGAAAATGGGAAAGCAAAAAATAGCGACTATAGAAGGTTTAGAATAAAAACCGTAAAAGGTGCTAATGATTATGATAGTATGAGAGAAATATTAGAAAGAAGATTTACTCATGGATTAAAAGAAATAAAAGAAATACAAGAGAGAGAATTAGTATTTTCAAATGGTAAATTTTCGAATTTCCCAGACCTTATAATGATGGATGGAGGAAAAGGACAGGTTAATATTGCTTTAGAGGTGTTAAAAAAGCTTGATATAGATATTCCAGTCTGTGGTCTTGTAAAAGATGATAAACATCAAACTAGAGGAATCATATATAACAATGAAGAGTTAATAATAAATAGAAGTTCAAACCTTATGCAACTTATAAGACGAATTCAGGATGAAGTTCATAGATTTGCAATCACATATCACAGATCTCTTAGAGATAAGAGGACACTTCATTCAATATTAGATGATATACCTAATATTGGAGCAAAAAGAAGAAAGGAACTTCTTATGAAATTTGGAAGTGTAGAAAGAGTGAAGGATGCAACTATAGAAGAATTATTAGAAGTCCCAAGTATTAACAATAAAGCTGCTGAAAGTATAATAGAATATTTTAAAGGTTATAAAAAATGAAAGAAAGTGAATTAATTGTAAACTTTGGGGACTTGTTTTAATTTCCAATTTAGAATATACTAAATAATTGTAAAAAATATATTTCAAGGAGTTTTTATGAATGAATAAATACAGAGAATTATTCAAAGACATATATTCAGAAAATCAAATAGAATTTGACGCTAATATGAGCGAACATATATATTTTAAGGTTGGGGGCCCAGCTGACGTATTACTTGTACCAAACACAAAAGAACAAGTTGTTAAAACTATAAAAGTTTGTAAAGAAAATAACATACCTTACTATGTTATAGGAAATGGTTCAAACTTACTTGTTAAAGATGGTGGTATGAGAGGCGTTGTTATAAAGCTTACTGAAATTAATAAGATAAGTTCAGCAAATGGTAAAATAACAGCTGAAACAGGAGCATTATTAAAAGATGTTTCTAAAGAAGCACTAGATAACAATCTTACTGGATTAGAGTTTGCTTGTGGTATTCCTGGATCTATTGGAGGAGCTGTATTTATGAATGCTGGGGCTTACAATGGAGAAATAAAAGATGTAATTGAAAGTGCTGAAGTCTTAACACAAGATGGAGAGATTGTAACTTATAATAAAGAAGAATTAAATTTAGGATATAGAACATCAAGAGTAATGCAAGAAAATGCAATAGTATTAGAAGCAGTATTTGCACTTGAAAATGGAAATCATGAAGATATAAAAGCTAGAGTTGATGATTTAACGGAAAAGAGAGAATCAAAACAACCTCTTGAATATCCTTCAGCAGGAAGTACATTTAAAAGACCAGAAGGTTACTTTGCTGGAAAACTTATTCAAGATGCTGGACTTAAAGGTTACTCAATAGGTGATGCTGCAGTTTCAGAAAAGCATTCAGGTTTTGTTATAAATAAAGGTAATGCAACTGCAAAAGATGTACTTGATCTTATAGCACACATACAAAAAGAAGTTAAAAAGCAATTCGGTGTTGACCTTTATACAGAAGTTAGAATAATCGGAGAAGAAAAATAAATATTAAAATTTTTTGAACTAAAAAAGAAACCTAATATATTAGGTTTCTTTTTTTATATATAAGAAAATTAATATATTTATTAATTAACTTTGAGTTTAAATAATAAAATAATAGAAATATATATTAAATCATATAAAGGAGGGGGCTTCCTAATTGGGAAGAAATATATGAAAGATTTAATAAAAGATGAAATAAAAAGTCTTGCACCTTATATAGCTGGAAAACCCATAGATGAGGTTAAAAATAAATATAAGATTAATAGAGTGGTTAAGCTTGCATCTAATGAAAATCCATATGGATGTTCTAATAAAGTTAAAAATATAATTTCCAAATTAATTAATAGCTCTAATCTTTATCCAGATTCAGCTTCATGTGATCTTAAAGCTGAGATTGCAAAGACATTTAATATAGATAAAAATATGATTTTTTGTGGAGCTGGATCTGATTCATTGATTAAAGATATATGTTTGACTGTATTAAATAAATATGATGAAAGTATAATGGGGGAAGTTACATTTCCAAGATATGAATCAAATACATTACTTGTTGGAGCAATTCCAGTTAAAATACCTATGAAAAATAATAAATTAGATATAGAGAAAATGGTGGAGGCTATAACTGATAAAACAAAAGTGATTTGGTTTTGTAATCCTAATAATCCTACAGGCACAATATTTACAGAAAAAGAATTTATTAGCATAGTAAATAAAATACCTAAATATGTATTGATTGTTATGGATGAAGCTTATGGAGAGTTTGTAGAAACTAATCAATTCCCAGATACTTTAAATCTTATAAAATCTCATAAAAATATAATTTTACTTAAAACTTTTTCTAAGGCTTATGGATTAGCATCATTAAGAGTTGGATATGGTATAGGAGATATTGAGTTTGTTCAATATATAAATAGAGTTATAAATGCATTTGATTTAACTTTATATGGACAAAAGGCTGCGGTAGAGGCATTAAAGGATAAGGACTTTTTAGAATATGCAACTAAAAATAATAGTCTGCAAAGAGAATATCTAAAAAAAGAGCTTAAAAAATTAGGACTTGAGTATTTAGATACACATGCTAATTTTATTATGATAAACATAAAAGGCAATGACAAAAAGATATATGAGTATTTATTGAAAAAAGGCTTCATAATAAGACCAGGTTTTTTACTTGGGATGCCAGGATGGATTAGAGTATCTATAGGATTAGAGGATGATAATAAGGAGTTTATAAAGCTTTTAGGAGAAGCGATAAAGAATAAAGTTAATAGTTAATATTAAGAGTTATGTTATTCATAACTCTTTTTGTTATAAAAATTATGTATTTATAAATTTTAGATTGTATAATGAAGCATATATATATGATATAATTTAGATAAATTATTTAAAAAGGAGGATTCGTTATGAGATTTGTAATAGTAACAGGATTATCAGGGGCTGGTAAGACACAAGCAACTAGAAGTTTAGAGGATTTAGGTTACTTTTGTGTAGATAATTTACCACCACAATTAATACCTAAGTTTGCTGAAGCATGTAATAACGGAAGTATTGAAAAAGTGGCAATTGTCACAGATATAAGAGGTGGGGTATTCTTTGATGATTTATTTGAAAGTTTAGTTTACTTAAAAAACAATGATTTTAAGTATGAAATACTATTCTTAGAAGCATCAAATGAAGTATTAGTTAAGAGATTTAAAGAAGCTAGAAGAACGCATCCTCTTTCACCAAAATCTCGTGTTCTTACAGGTATAATAGAAGAGAGAAATAAATTAAGAGAAGTTAAAGATAGAGCGGATTTAATAATAGATACATCAAAATATACAATTAGAGATTTAAGAGAAAAGATGAATAGTTATTATGGTTCAAGTGAAGAACCTGATAAGGAATTATCAGTAACTGTATTAAGTTTTGGATTTAAATATGGAATACCAGTTGATTCAGATTTAGTATTTGACGTAAGATTTATTCCAAATCCATTCTATATTCCAGAACTTAAAAAGTTCTCAGGAAATGATGAACCTGTTAAAAAATATGTTCTAGAGCAAAAAGAAACAGTAGAGTTTGTAGATAAGCTTAAAGATATGCTTAAGTTTTTAATTCCAAATTATATTAAGGAAGGAAAAAGACAACTTATAATATCAATAGGATGTACAGGCGGTAGACATAGATCAGTTGCTATAGCAAATAGAATACATGAAATTTTAGAATCAGAAGGATATAAGACAGGCATAGAACACAGAGATATATCTGAAGATGTTAATAAGGGAGAAAAGAAGCTATGAGGCTTTCTGAGTGGCTTAAACCAGGTGTTAAAATTAAGAGATGGATTGCATTTGGACTTTTTGGGATTTTGTTAATTGCTTTTGGGTTTAATGAGCTTGTTATTCATAGAGTTTATGATATTTATTATAAATTATTTTATATATGTCTTAATGTAACAGGTGTATTCGTATTATATATATCAATTACAGAGGGAATTAAATCAGTAATAGCACTTATGAATAAAGGTTATATAAGAATGTCTTTAGATAGTAAAAAAATCGAAACACTTATAACAGAGAAGAGACTTCTTGTTAAGGGGCCTAAAATAGTTGTTATAGGTGGTGGAACAGGATTATCTACTATGCTTAGAGGGCTTAAGTATTATACATCAAATATAACTGCCATAGTTACAGTTGGAGATGATGGGGGAGGTTCTGGAGATTTAAGAGAAGATCTTGGGATCCTTCCACCTGGTGATATAAGAAACTGTATTTTAGCATTAGCTGATACAGAGCCTTTAATGGAAGATTTGCTTCAATATAGATTTACAGATGGAAGGCTTAAAGGACAAAGTTTTGGGAATTTATTTTTAGCAGCTATGGATGGAGTTTCTGATAACTTTGTTGATGCTGTAAAGTATATGAGCTCTGTTCTTGCAGTTACAGGGAAAGTACTTCCAGTTACTTTAGATGATATGAAGTTAGTTGCTGAATTAGAAAATGGTAGTATTATCGAGGGTGAATCTGATATTCCAAAGGAAGCATTAAATCAGAAGTCTAGGATAAAAAGATTATCAATTAAACCTAGCAATGCAAAGCCATTAGAAGAAGCACTACAAGCTATAAGAGATGCAGATGCGATAGTAATGGGACCAGGTAGCCTATATACTAGCGTACTTCCAAATCTTTTAGTTAAGGGAATTGCGAGTGAGATAAGAAAGAGTGATGCATTTAAAATATATATATCAAATGTTATGACTCAACCTGGAGAAACGGATGATTTTAATGTATCTGACCATATAAAAGTATTGAGAAAATATGGCGGGAAAGATATAGTTAATTGTGTTATCGCAAATGTTGGAAATATAAGTGATGACATGAAAGAAAAATATAAATCTAAAGGATCAGAAATCGTTAGTATTGATAGAGAAGAGCTTAAAGATCTTGATATAGATATAGTTGAAAAAAATCTTGTAAAGATTAATAAAGGAACTATTAAGCATGACTCTGATTATTTAGCACAAGTTTTAGTTGAAACTATTATGGAGAAAAAACTTCTTTATGATAGAAAGAAAATAATTGAATATATGTATCTTTCTCAACGTATAAAAGAGAGGGACAAAAACGAAAAGAAATTCAAAAGAATTAGTTCAAAAAAAGAAAAGCTTAAATAGAAGCCAACAAAGTATTTTGTTGGTTTTTATTTTACTAAATATAATAGCTTTAAGGATATATAAAACAATAAAGAATATATTTCCTAAATTTATAATATTAATATATATTATATAAATATAATACAATAATTATTTGTGAGATTTTGTGTTATAATTAACTACTGTGTATAGTTAGATATATTTTAATTAATATATATAGAAGGAGAGCAATAAATGTCGTTTTCATCAAAAGTTAAAGGAGAAATCTGTAGATATAGTGATATAAATAGAGAGGAAACTCTAGCAGAAATTTCAGCAATAATGAAAGTAAGTGGAACGATTGCATTTACTGGAAAAGGATTGTCATTTAGGATTACTACTGAGAACCCTGCAAGTGCAAGACTTATATTTACTTTATTAAAAGAACATTTTAATATTCACTCTAAATTAATGGTTAAGAAAAGCAATTCTCTTAAGAAGAATAACATATATATGGTTGTTATAGATGAAGAGATGGGGGTTAGAGGTTTATTAGAACAAACTGGAATACTTAAAGAAGTGGATGGTGTAATGAGTTTAGATTATACTATAGATCCTAATATGGTAAACACTGATGAAACTAAGAGGGCATATATAAGAGGGGCTTTCTTAGGTGGGGGAAGTATAAGTAATCCAGAAAAAACTTATCATTTAGAATTTGTTACTCATAGTGAAGAATATGCAAATGATTTATGTGCACTTATAAATAGTTGTGGACTTAATTCTAAAGTTATTCAAAGAAAAAATAGCTTTATTATCTATATAAAAGAAGGAGAGCAAATAGTAGATTTACTTAATATACTTGGAGCTCATACTTGTTTACTTGAATTAGAAAATATAAGAATAAAAAAAGAAATGAGAAATAATGTAAATAGACTAGTTAACTGCGAGACAGCAAATCTTTCAAAAACAGTTAATGCAGCAGTTAGACAAGTTGAAAGCATTAAACTTATTCAAAATAGTATAGGACTTCAAAGACTTCCTAAAAATCTTCAAGAAATCGCTGAGCTTAGACTTAAATATCAAGAAGAATCATTAAAAGAATTAGGTGAAATGTTAGAACCACCAGTTGGAAAGTCAGGAGTTAATCATAGATTAAGAAAAATTGAAAAAATAGCAGAAGAGATAAGGTCAGGTTCATACTAATGGCCTTTCTCTTATATATAAAGGAGTGTGATTGAGTGGGAGATAAGAAATTTTGCCATTTACATCTTCATACAGAATATAGTCTTTTAGACGCATCAGGTAAGATTAAAAAGCTTGTAAAAAAAGCAAAAGAGTTAGGTATGGAAAGCATGGCTATTACTGACCATGGAGTTATGTATGGTTGTGTAGATTTTTATAAAGAGGCTAAAGAAGCAGGAATAAAGCCTATTCTTGGATGTGAAATTTATGTTGCTAGTAAATCTATGCATATAAAAAATGTGGATAAGGATAATGCTACAAATCACTTAGTTCTCTTAGTTAAGAATGAAACTGGATACGATAATCTTATGAAAATAGTATCAACAGCATCTATTGAAGGTTTTTATTATAAGCCTAGAGTTGATCATGATTTTTTAAGAGAACATAGCGAAGGAATTATAGCATTAAGTGCATGCCTTGGAGGAGAAGTACAAAAGGCACTTCTTAATGATAATTATGAAAAGGCAAAGGAAGTTGCATTATTATATAAAGATATATTTAAAGAAGGTTTTTATTTAGAGCTTCAAAATCATGGTATGGAGGAGCAAAGAAAGGTAAATGAACTTAACATAAGATTATCTAAGGAAACAGGAATTCCTCTAGTTGCTACAAATGATGTGCATTATATAGAGCAGAAAGATTCAAAATCTCATGATATATTAATGTGTATTCAAACAGGTAAAACGGTTGAGGATCAAGATAGAAGAAGATATCCATCAGACCAATTTTACTTAAAATCAGCAGATGAAATGTATGATATGTTTTCATACGTTGAAGAGGCTTTAGAAAATACAATAGAGATTGCAGATCAATGTAATTTTGATTACGAGTTTCATGTATCTAAGCTTCCAAAATTTCCACTTCCAGAAGGGGAATATGACCCATATATTTATTTAAGAGATACATGCTTTAAAGGGCTTTTAGAAAGATATAGTGTATTTGATGAAATAAAGAATGAAGAATATGATTACGACAAGATATTCAAAATGAGAGAAGAAAATGAGGAAGCTAAAAAACTTATTGATAGATTAGATTATGAGCTTGGTGTAATAAATCAAATGGGATATGTTGATTACTTTCTTATAGTTTGGGATTTTATAAGATATTCAAATGAACATGGTATCCCAACGGGCCCTGGAAGAGGATCAGCTGCAGGTTCAATAGTTGCATTTACTCTTGGAATAACAAAGATAGATCCTATAAAATATAGCCTGCTTTTTGAAAGATTCTTAAATCCAGAGAGAGTAAGCATGCCGGATATAGATTCGGATTTTTGTTATGAAAGAAGACAAGAAGTAATAGATTATGTTGTTGAAAAGTATGGAGAAAAGAATGTATCTCAAATCATAACTTTTGGTACAATGGCTGCAAGAGCTTGTATAAGAGATGTTGGTAGAGCTATGAATTATTCATATGCTGAGTTTGATAGAATAGCCAAGATGATACCTACAATGCTTGGAATAACTATAGAAAAAGCACTTGAGTTAAATCCGGAACTTAAACTAGCTTATGATACAGATGTTAGAGTGAAAAATCTTATAGATGTTAGTAAAGATTTAGAGGGTTTACCAAGACATTCATCAACTCACGCAGCTGGTGTAGTTATTGCATCAAAGCCATTAGTTGAGTATGTACCACTTCAGAAAAATGAAGAAATGATAGTAACTCAATTTGGCATGAATACTTTAGAAGAACTTGGCTTATTAAAGATGGACTTTTTAGGTCTTCGTACTCTTACAGTTATGAATGATGCTATTAAGATGATTAAATATAATAGAGGCGTAGATATTGATTTAGATAAAATAGACTTTGATGATAAAGAAGTTTATAAGATGATTGGTGAAGGAAAAACAGCTGGTGTCTTTCAATTAGAATCAGCTGGTATGGTATCTTTCATGAAAGAACTTAAGCCAGATTCATTAGAAGATATTATTGCCGGTATTTCATTATATAGACCAGGTCCAATGGCAGAAATACCAAGATATATTGAAAGAAAGAGAAATCCTGAAAAAGTTGAATATTTAACTCCTGAGCTTGAAGATATATTAAATGTTACTTATGGGGTTATGGTCTACCAAGGTGCGTTGCGTTCTTCGGCTAAAAAACACAGAAATGTGGGCTAAAACCGAAGGGATAAATTTAAAAATTTATCTAACTTATTATTCGAGTAGGTGAGTGAAATTCTCACTAAGAATTAAAGGAAGGTAATTCTTCCCTAAGACTACGAAGTGCTTTAGTAACTCTAATTACTACTGTACTAAGCTCGTAGAAGTCGGTAAAAATTCAATCCTATCACAATGATTGGAGAAGTAATCGGGGGTCTATAAATTCAATATGGCTACGAAAGGAATCCTCGGTTGGGTACGAGTCGTGAACGATATATATAAGGGTGATAGATACTTATATAGGTGTGGCAACACATTATAAGCGTAGTGACAGTATTCTTGGTTGCTGAAACTACATTTATCCAATAAAGGATATTTGCTTTAAGTCCATCCTTCCAGACGGGTGAAAAAGTGCTTATCGGCTTATAGAGGAAGCCTAAGTTGAATATGTTAAAGATAGAATAATAGGAACGTAAGAACTCATTCAGTAAATGTTAATGGATTAGAGTCCAGATGTTGCTAATAGGTAGGAAATGACCTATGAAGAATGAGGACAGCAGGACGTAGTAGTGTTGATGATTAGCCGTTAGTCACTATGTATGGTAACATACGAAGGAGGATACAAACTAATCGGAGCGAAGGTCCATAGTCGGCTTAGAAATAAATATTTAAGGATACTTAACCAACTTACCGATATTAAGGTAGCCGTAGGCGTAAATGAGTAAACCATTCTCATAGTTGGGAAGTGATAATAAAATGGTTCAACAACTTAAAACGGAAAAACAATTTAGAAAGTTACAAGATAAGTTATACAAAGATACAATAAAATGTATCGAAAACAATCAACCAGTTAAATATAATAATCTAATTAAATATATGACACAAGAAGCTGTTATACTTAGTGCTATTAGGAAAGTTAGTAAAAATAGAGGAGCTTATACAGTTGGAATAGATAATAAGGATATAAATTATTATCTGAATATGAAGCCAGAAATGGCAATCAAAACATTTCAAGATTTAATAAGCCATTATGAGCCAATAGAAATAAAAAGAAAATATATTCCTAAGAAAAATGGTAAATTAAGACCATTGGGAATACCAACTCTTCAAGATAGAATTATGCAGGAAATTATAAGGTCAATAATAGAACCAATAATGGAAGCACAATTCTACCGATATAGCTTCGGGTTCAGACCTCAAAGAACAACTCATAACTCAATAAGTTATGCAAGACAAATAATGCTAACTACTCAATATAAATACGTTGTCGAAGGAGATATAAAAGGATACTTTGATAATATCGACCATAGTATATTAATTAAAAAGATTAAGAAAATGGGTATTAAAGATAGAAAGCTACTAATGATAATCAAATCCACTCTTAAAGCAGGGATAATGAACGAGATTAGTAGAAATGAATTAGGAACTCCACAGGGTGGCATATTAAGTCCACTATTGGCAAATATATATCTACATGATTTCGACTTATGGCTATACAATCAATGGAGAAATAAGAAAACAAAGAATGAATATTCAAGAGAAGATGTTAAAATCCATGCATTGAAAAATTCATCTAACTTAATCCCAATATACTATACCAGATATGCAGACGACTGGATAATAATAACTAATAGCAAAGCAAATGCTATAAAGCTAAAACTAATGGCTAAAAGATATCTGAAAGAAAATCTTAAATTAGAACTTTCCGAAGAAAAGACATTAATAACAGATATCACAAAAAGAAAAGTAAGCTATTTAGGAATTGACTATAAGGCTCATAAAAACAATAAAGGGAGACTAAGTGTAAAAACTAAACCCAATATTGAAAATCTTGAGAAACAAGTCAAAGAAATCAATCAGAATATCAAGCAAATAAAGAAATTTGCAAGAAATAAACAAGAGGTCATATATGAGATTAATAAAGTAAATAGTCAAATCAGAGGAATTATTAACTACTATCAAGTAGCAACTGATGTAAGTAAATATCTCAAGGAATATGATAGGAAAATATTATTCGCTTGGGGAAATGTAGCAAAGAAATATGGAGGTGTATTTGTACCTGCTAAACAAGTTGATAATTTGAAATCAGTACATGAAAATTATGAACAGAAAATAAATGCAATCAAATATCAAGATAAACTAATAGGTATGACGAGCTTATGCTTTTGTCAATTTGAAAAAGCAACTCAAAAAGACCCAAAAGAAACTCCATATACACCAGAAGGAAGAGAGATAAGAAATAAAAAACTCAAAAAGAAACCTGTAAAGGTCAGAGCAGATGAATTGTTTAACAACAGTATACTGCAATACAATGAGTTAGGACTTAACAACCCTGTATATAATGTGGAATATCAACTAAATAGAGCATATGCCTATAACAGAGATAAAGGAAAATGCAAGTGTTGTGGATTAGACCTATATACACAAGCAAATACACACCACATTGATAAAACTCTTCCTATAAACAAAATAAATAAGGTTAATAACCTTGCTACACTTTGCTACGATTGTCATAAGAAAATTCATATGAAAACACCTATAGTAATAATAAATAAATCCGATAAAACGGCTATTAAGATTAATAAATACTGGAAAATTATAAATAGCTAAGAATTAAAGTAATTAAAAGCTGGAGAAATTAAGTAGTTCGAGAATATTTAAAAGTCGATGGAATGCCGTATGAAGTGAAAGCTTCATGTACGGTATGAAGTGGGGGAAAACAAAGCCTTACCAAGTAATGTTGAAGGTGGAGTTACCTATCACACCCGAAACGGGCAAGTGCAAATCTCAACTCTTAACAGGTAATGCTGAAGATAGAGGTTGCACTATATAACAGGTTATGGAAATAGTTAGAAAACTAGCAGGATATTCGATGGGAAGAAGTGACCTTGTTAGAAGGGCGATGTCTAAGAAAAAGCACAAGGTTATGGAAGAAGAAAGAAAGAATTTCATATATGGAATAGAAGATAGTGATGGAAATATTGAGGTTCCAGGATGTTTAAGAAATGGTATATCAGAAGATGTGGCTAATAAAATATACGATATGATGATGGATTTTGCATCTTATGCATTTAATAAATCACATGCTGCAGCTTATGCTGTAGTTGGATACCAAACAGCATATTTAATGAGATACTATCCAGTTGAAATGATTGCAGCCATGCTTAATTCTGTTATGGGAATAAATGAAAAAGTTGCAGGATACATAAAATTTGCAGAAAGTCTTGGTATACAAGTAATTCCGCCTGATATAAATAGAAGTTTTTCAAAATTTACTGTTGAAGGTGATAAGATAATCTTTGGATTAGCTGCAATAAGAAATGTTGGAGTAAATGTAGTTGAAGGCATAGTTAAGGCAAGAGAAGAGAAGGGACAATTTACTTCAATAATTGACTTTATAAATAAACTAGATTTTGCAACAATAAATAAGAGAGCTGTTGAAAGCTTAATAAAAGCAGGAGCATTTAACTCATTTGGGGTATTTAGATCTAAGCTTCTTGCTGTATATGAAAAGTTAATGGATGGAGTTGCAGGTGATAAAAAGAGAAATATTGACGGACAAATAAGCCTATTTTCAATAGAGGAAGATATAGATATACCAGAAGTTAATTATCCGGATATAAAAGAATTTAATAAAAAACATCTTTTGTCTATGGAAAAAGAAATGACAGGTATGTATTTGTCAGGGCATCCATTAGATGAGTATGAAAAAAGCTTAAAAATGCAAACAACGACATCTATAAACAATATTTTTGAAGTTTATAAGGCTATGGAAGAAAATATTTCAAAAGGAATAAATATAGAAGAGATGTCAGATGAAATGCCTATTAAAGATAATCAAACAGTAATACTTGGAGGAATACTTACAGAAGTAAAGCAAAAAGTTACTAGAAACAATACTATTATGGCATTTTTAAAGCTTGAAGATTTAAGTGGCGAAATAGAAGTTATAGTATTCCCAAGAACATTAGATAGGGTAAGAGAAAGTATTTCAGAAGATGCATTAGTTACTATAAAGGGAAGGATTAGCTTAAAAGAAGATGAACCACCAAAACTTATATGTGAAAAAATTGAAGGCTTAGAAAAGGTTGATTCTAATAAAGTTTATATAAGAGTAAATGATGAAGAATCAGCTAGAAAAGTCAATTATGAATTAAGAAGAAACTTAAGTGAATATAGAGGAGAATCAGCTGTTTATGTATTTAATGCTTCTAATAATAAAAGTTATAGATTAGCAAGAGAAGCATGGTTAAATCTTAATACTGATATAACTACAATTCTTAAGGAAAAATATGGTGAAGATAACGTTAAAGTAGTTAATTCTTAATAGGTTAAAAGTATGGTGTATTTGATACATCATACTTATTTTTTACAAATAATCTAAAAATACTGAAAATTTATGATTTAAGTATTGATATTTTATTAAAATAGTTAGATAATTGTATTAGAATAATTAATGAGAACTATATAAATATTGTAAAAATAAAACTGATAAAAAAAGCATTTTATTTTTTATATAATTTTGCTTCTTATAGGTTATAATAATAATTGTAATGTTATCTTATTACTAATTTAAAAATATTTATATAGATACAGAAAATTTGTATATATTTAAAAAGTTAAGCGAATTACATTGATAAATTTAATCAATTTATGTACAATATAAACGGTTATATAAACATGGGAAGTTTTGTTACCAGTGGGACTAGTTGTGTCCTAGTGGTAGAAGGAGGAGTAAGCATGAAAAAGATAGCTATTTTAACTAGTGGTGGAGATGCACCAGGAATGAATGCTGCACTTAGAGCAGTAACTAGAACTGCTATAGCAGCTGGAATAGAAGTAATGGGAGTTCAAAGAGGATATAGTGGTTTAATAAATGGAGAATTATTCTCAATGGATAGAAGTTCTGTTTCAGATATAATTCAAAGAGGTGGAACAATTTTAAGAACAGCTAGATGTCCAGAGTTTAAACAAGAAGAAGTAAGAAAAAAGGCTGTTAAAATATTAAAAGCTTATGGTGTAGATGCTTTAGTAGTAATCGGAGGAGATGGATCATTTACAGGAGCTAAACTTCTTTCAAAATTAGGAGTTAAGACTGTAGGATTACCAGGAACTATCGATAACGACTTAGCTTATACAGATTACACTATAGGATTTGATACAGCATTAAATACAGTATTAGATGCAATCAACAAGATAAGAGATACTTCAACATCACACGAAAGAGTATCAATTGTTGAAGTTATGGGAAGAAATTGTGGAGATATAGCTTTATATGCAGGTTTAGCAGGTGGAGCAGAAGCAATAATAATACCAGAAAAAGGCTTTGATAAAGACGAATTATGCAAGACTATATTAGAAGGTAAGCAAGCTGGAAAAATGCATAACTTAGTGCTTTTAGCTGAAGGTGTAGGTGGAGCATTTGAACTTGCTAAAGAAGTAGAAGAAACTACTGGTATAGAAACTAGAGCTACTGTATTAGGTCATATTCAAAGAGGTGGAAGCCCAAGTGCATTTGATACAATATTAGCTTCAAAAATGGGAGCTAAGGCTGTAGAAGTTTTACAAGAAGGAAAAACTTCAAGAGTTATAGGTATAGTAGACAACAAAATAGTTGATATGGATATAGATGAAGCTTTATCAATCGAAAGAAAATTCGATGAAGAAACTTATAAAATAGCAGAAATCTTATCAAAATAATAGCTATAAATAATTTTTTATATATAGATTTGGATTAATTCCAAAACAAAATAAAGGAGTGTTATTTCATATGAAGAAGACTAAAATGGTTTGCACAATTGGACCAGCAAGTGAAAATGAAGAAATTTTATCAAAAATTATAGAAGCAGGAATGAATGCATCAAGACACAATTTTTCACATGGTGACCATGAAGAACATAGAGGAAGAATCGAAAAAGTTAGAAAGCTAGCAAAGGAACTTAATAAAGAAGTTGCTATAGTTTTAGATACAAAAGGACCAGAAATAAGAACTGGAAACTTTGAACCAAGCAAGCTTGAATTACAAAAAGGTTCAGAATTCACTATCTATGTTGGTGAAGAAATAGTTGGAGATGCAACTAAATGTTCAGTTAGCTACGATGGATTAGCTAATGATGTTAAACCAGGAAACACTATCTTAATAGATGATGGTTTAGTTGGATTAGAAGTTAAATCAGTAGAAGGAAATAAAGTAATCTGTGAAGTTATGAACACAGGATTAGTTGGAAGCCACAAGGGAGTTAACGTTCCAGGTGTATCAATAAACTTACCAGCTTTAACTGAAAAAGATGAAGCAGACTTAAAGTTCGGTTGTGAAATGAAAGTAAACATGATAGCTGCATCATTCGTAAGAAAAGTTGAAGACGTAAGAGCTATCAGAAAAGTTCTAAACGAAAATGGTGGAGAAAACATCCTTATCTGTCCTAAGATAGAAAACCAAGAAGGTGTTGATAACATAGATGCAATCATAGCTGAATCAGATGCTATAATGGTAGCTAGAGGAGACCTTGGTGTTGAAATTCCAATAGAAAACGTACCTGCTGTTCAAAAGATGATAATCAAGAAGTGTAATGAAGCTGGAATCCCAGTTATCACTGCAACTCAAATGTTAGATTCAATGATCAGAAACCCAAGACCAACAAGAGCAGAAGTTTCAGACGTAGCTAACGCTATTTTAGACGGAACAGATGCAATCATGTTATCAGGTGAAAGTGCTAACGGAAGCTACCCAGTAGAAGCTGTTAGAACAATGGCTAAAATCGCTGAAGAAGCTGAAAAGCAATTAAAATATGAAGTTGCTGTATCAAAAGCAACAAACCACATTCCTGCAATCTCAGGAGTAATAAGCAGAGCTGCTTGTAACGCTGCTAGCGAATTACACGCATCAGCTATAGTTTCATCAACTCAAAGTGGAGCAACTGCTAAGAGATTATCACAATGCAGACCAGAATGCCCAATTATAGCTGTAACTCCAGATCAAACAGTTGCTAGACAATTAGCATTCTCATGGGGTGTATATCCAATAGTTGCAGAAAGAGTAGAATCAACTGATGAAATGATGAACAACTCAGTAGAAATAGCTAAAGAAAATGGATTCGTTAAGAGCGGAGACACTGTAGTTATAGCTGCTGGAGTACCAGTTGCAGAAGTTGGAGCAACTAACTTAATGAAAGTAAGTGTTGTAAAATAGTTTAAACACTCAACTATAAATAACTCTTAGAGATTTTCTCTAAGAGTTATTTTTTATAATTAATTGTCAAAAATATCTTTAAAAAGTAAAAAAAATATTGTATATTATTTGTTGTATATGTTAAAATTATAAGATATATGTTTAATACATTTTAAAAAAGATTAGTATTGGCAACTGATTCTATTGCACCCTTTGTGGTGCTATTTTTTTATGCTTTTTTAATAAAATAAGTTAATTATAAATTTTGGATATTAAGTCTAAAATATCATATAAATGAATAATCACGTATATACTGTCAATAATATATTATAAAAGGGAGCGTGATTATTGATGACTACATTAGGATGTACAGCACATAATTGTGTTAATAATGAAGGTGGATTATGTGGGGCAGGATATATTTTAATAGAAGGTGAAGATGCTTATACATCATCTCAAACATATTGTAGTAATTTTAAAGAAGATAATTTAGTTAATGAAATAAAAGTAGTTTCTAATACAAATTTTTTGGGAGAAATAATGCAAATGATGAGCGGTCCAGATGAGATTAAATTTACACCAACTGTATCATGTAGTGCTAAAAAATGCTTTTATAATGGTGATGGAAAATGCGAAGCTAGAAACTTAATAATAGTTGGAAACTTGCCAACAAAGAGTTCTGAAACTCAATGCGAAACTTTTATAGAATCATATTAGCACATAAAATATCAAATTAGAAAAACAATAAAAGATAAAAAAGCATAGTATATATTAAAAATGCTTATAAATAAGTTTATGATATGAGGTGTAAAGTATGAAAGACATAAAAACTTTGATATGTTCTGATAAGAAAAAAACTGCAACAATATTAGGGGCTGGCACAGCAGCAGTACTTATGAGTATTGGAGGATTAATATTCCTCTCTACAAAGGTTAAAAAATAATATTTATATTATATTCTAACTACTGAATTTATTTCAGTAGTTTTTTATAATCAATTAAAAAGGAAGTAATAGTAAATGCAATTTACAATATTAATTGAAATTATGATATAATTAATCAATATTAGTTCGTAAGAAAAAGGTGAATTTTAATGGTTATAAAGAATGAAGAATATATTTTAGATATAGTATCGCAAGGTTATGAAGGAGAAGGCGTAGCAAAAATAGATAGTTATCCAATATTTATAGAAGGTGCTTTAAAAGGAGAAAAAGTAAAGGTTAAAATAGTTAAAGTAAATAAGAATTTTGCCTATGGAAAACTTTTAGAAGTTATAGAAAAATCAGAAGGTAGAGTTGAGCCGAAATGTAAGTATTTTAAAAAGTGTGGTGGTTGTAAGTTACAACACATGAATTATGAAACTCAATTAGACTTTAAGTGGGAAAGAGTAAAAGATTGTATTAAAAAAATAGGTGGACTTTCTGAAGATTTAGTTGAATATCCAATTGGAATGGAAGAAAATCCTTATAAATATAGAAATAAGGTTCAATTACCTATTGGAATGGATAAAAGCAAACCAGTATTAGGTTTTTATGCACCAAGAAGTCATGATATTATAGATATAGAAGAATGCTTAATTCAAGAAGAAGATGCAAATAAGATAAGTAAGATAACAAGAGAGTGGATTGAGGAATTTAACATAATGCCAGCTTTTGTTGATGGGAAATTTAATAAAAAAGGCTTTCTTAGACATGTAATGATAAGAAAAGGCTTTAAAACTGGCGAAGTTATGGTTGTTATAGTTGCAACTAGAAAAGATTTAAAACACATAGATGAGCTTATAAAAAAATTAGAATTTCATGTAGAGGGTTTAAAGAGCGTAGTTTTATGTGTTAATGCTAAAGATACTAATGTAATACTTACACCAGAATGTTATACATTATGGGGAGAAGATTATATACAAGATTATATTGGTGACTTTAAATTTAATATATCACCACTTTCATTTTTCCAAGTAAATCCTATGCAGACTGAAGTTTTATATAATAAGGCTTTAGAATATGCAAAACTTACAGGTAAAGAAACTGTATTTGATGCTTATTGTGGAACAGGTTCAATAACATTATTTTTATCACAAAAAGCTAAAAAGGTTTATGGAGTAGAAATTGTAGAGCCTGCAATAATTAATGCAAGAGAAAATGCAAAAATGAATAATGTATCTAATACAGAATTTTTTGTAGGTAAGTCAGAAGAAGTTATTCCAAAGCTTATAAAAGAAGGGGTTAAGGCTGACGTAATAGTTGTTGACCCTCCAAGAAAAGGCTGTGATATTAAATTATTAAAAGCTATAGGAGAAACTAAGCCAGAAAGAGTTGTATATGTATCTTGTGATCCAAGTACTTTAGCTAGAGATTTAAAAATATTAGATGAACTTGGATATAAAACTGAAAAAGTTCAACCAGTAGATATGTTCCCTCAAACAGCTCATATAGAAAATGTAGCGAAACTTGTTAGAAAATAATAAATTATACTTTAAAGGAATACTAAATTTATAGTATTCCTTTTTGTTTTATGTATTTACAAAAAAACTAAGGTGTATTATTTTTAGAATTAAGTGAAATATATATGGAATAAAAGTTAAATATGAAAGAAAGTGAAGATAATCATGTTGAATAATGAAAATATGGAATATTTACAAAAGTTTTTTCCTTTTTGGGATAACTTAAAAGAAGAAGAAAAAATATTTCTTGCAGAAAATATTGTGAATATGGAATATAAAAAAGGAAGTATTATCTATAATAATGAGCAAGCTTGTAAAGGGCTTATGTTCATCAAAAAGGGGCAACTTCGCACATTTATTGTTTCTGAAGAAGGCAGAGAAGTTACATTATTTAGAGTTAGGACAAATGATGTATGTGTATTATCAGCATCATGTCTTATGGAATCTCTTGTTTTTAATGTAATGATTGATGCTATAGAAGATACTAGTGTTCTAATGATTCCTTCAGAAATTTTAGCTAAAGTTATTGAGAAACATATGGAGATTGAATTATATCTTTATAAAACTTCAACAGAACATTTTTCAGATATAATATGGATGGTGCAACAAATTTTATTTCTTGGAGTTGATAAACGAGTAGCACGTTTTATATTTGATGAAACACAAATGATAAAAAGTAATAGCATCTATTTTACACATGATGAAATAGCACGCTTAATTGGCAGTGCTAGAGAAGTAGTAACAAAGGTATTAAAGTATTTTTCAGATGAAGGACTTGTTGTACTTGGTAGGGGAAAAATAACGGTAAAGGATAAAGAAAAGCTAAAAAAATATTTGTAATGTGATTTAATTACATACAGGATACTATTTTTTTGATAGACTACTATCAGAAAGAGGGTAGTTTCTTTTATAAATCATAATTTGAGGAGTGTATGTAATGCTAAAAAATAAAGCAGAAGCAGATAAAAGTAGATGTGTTGCATGTGGAGAATGTACTAACTGGTGTCCTCGTAATGCAGTTAATATTTACAAAGGAAGTTATGCAATAATAGATAGTGAATTATGTGTAGGATGTGGGTTATGTGCAAAAAATTGTCCTGCAGGATCTATTACAATTGTAAAAAGGAGACAAGATGAAAAAGAAAAAATGGTATAATTATTTATGGATATGGTCAATAATTTATTTTATATTAGGATTTTTCAATATCCTTTTTGCATGGTTAGGTATGATAGATTTCCTTATCCCAATTATTATAGCAATATTTCGTGGAGATAAATGGTTTTGTAATAATATGTGTGGAAGAGGACAATTATTTTTGCAACTTGGAAATAAATGTGGATTATCTAGAAAAAAACAATCACCTAGATGGATTTCATCAAAGTGGTTTCGCTATGCATTTTTAGTATTCTTTTTTGGTATGTTTGGTAATATGATTTTTCAAACTTACCTAGTATTTTCGGGTGCAGAATCTTTAAGAGAAGTGGTTAAACTATTTTGGACATTTAAACTTCCATGGGGTTGGGCATATTCAAATGGAATTGTAAGTGATTGGATTGCACAATATAGCTTTGGGTTATATAGTTTAATGCTTACATCAACACTAATTGGACTTATTGTTATGATTTTATATAAACCAAGGACTTGGTGTGTATTTTGTCCTATGGGAACTTTAACACAGAGTATTTGTAAAATAAAAAGTAGAAAAAGTGAGGAATTATAATGGAAACTAGAAAAGAAGAAGCAGCAAGAAAAAAGAGAAGTGGGCTTAATTGTGCACAGGCAGTAGCTTGTACTTATTGTGATTATGCAGGTATAGATGAAGAAACTATGGCAAATATAACACAAGCTTTTGGTGCTGGAATGGCAACTATGGAAGGTACTTGTGGTGCTATTTCTGGAGCATGTGCAGTTATTGGTATGGTAAATAGCAAAAAT
>NZ_JAXFPT010000044.1:0-2470 GCF_034179595.1 Clostridium sp. | reverse complement strand
AGTTTCTATTATCTCTCTTACCTTTTCTCCACAATCTGAAATATCCATTTGCTCACTTGGATTAAACTTAGCCTTAGCTGCTGCTCTAATATAAGAAAGCCATTTTAAATCATTTAATACCTTTGTGTCAACATGAGTTGGTAATAAACTCTCTACTGCTCCAGAAAATTTCTTATACATAAGTTCAAATTCTGCTCTCTTGTCCTCTGGTTCAATTTTATTTACAAGTTCATCTAAATTATCCTTATCAATTCCCCTAAACATAGACATTATAGCTTCTCTAAAGCCAAGCATTTCATTATATAAATCATCTAAAGAATCCATAGGTTTTCCAAGTTCCTCTTTATCAAAAATAGCAAGCGCCTCTTCTAAAAAGTTAGAAATACCATAATAATCAACAATATAACCACATTGCTTTGTAATATTATCTTTTATAATCTCCCCATCATCTGATTTTCTTTCAATCTCTTTAGTACAAGTTCTATTAACTCTTGCTATTGCTTGTAATAAAGTATGTCCCTTAAGTGGTCTATCTATATACATAACTTGTTCTATCGGAGCATCAAATCCTGTTAAAAGCATATCTTTAACTACAAGGAAACATAATTTATCCTTATCAACCGTCTTTTTAAATCTATTTATTATAGCTTCTTGTTCTGACTTTGTAGTAAAATGCTCTTTTAAATGCACTTTATCATTATTTTTTCCAGAGAATATTACTTGAGCTTCAAACCCTTCTCCTAATATATCCTTCATATGTCTATTTAAGGCTTCATAATACTTAACACATGCTTCTCTTGATACACATACAATTTGAGCTTTAAACCCATTAGGAAGTATCTGTTCTTTATAATGCTTTAGTAAATCCTTAACTATTTCATCAATTCTACTTTCTGATTCAACTATAGCCTTTTTAGTAGCATATTTTTGTTTAATAGCTTGTTTTTCATCATCAGTTTTATCAAAAAACGCTTCATCAAATAAATCTTCTAAAGATTCGCCAACAACTTGTAAATCTGGTCTCCTACCTTCATAAATAATCTTAACAGTTGCTCCATCATCTACAGCTTGTTTAATTGAATACTTATCTATATAATCACCAAAAGTCCTTCTTGTTGATTTATCTTCCTTATCTATAGGAGTTCCTGTAAATCCAATAAATACTGCATTAGGCAAAGCTCTTCTCATATTTGCTGCTGTATCTTTATATTGGCTTCTATGTGCTTCATCAGCTAATACAATAATATTTTGTTTTGTACTTAAAACTGGATAATCAACAGAATATTTTTGTACTGTTTTCTTTCCATTAAGTATAACTTCCTTTTCCTCAACTTCATTTTGGAATTTTTGAATAGTTGTCATTATGATTTGAGGTTGTGGATTTTTTAATAGAGTTTTCATAACCTCAATTTTATTTGCCCTAACAGGTGTAGTTATTTTACTTAATGTATTTTCAAAAGTTTCAGTAATCTGCTTATCTAAATCTATTCTATCTGTAACTACAAGTATTGTAGAATCAGTTAATCCTTCAGTTCTTCTAATCTTTCTTGCTAAGAAAACCATAGTTAAAGATTTACCAGAACCTTGAGTATGCCAAACTACTCCACCCCTAGATAATTTATCTTTTCCGTTTTCAATTCTTTCAATCGCCTTATTAACTGCTCTAAATTGCTGATATCTACATATCTTTTTAATTTTAGTTCCATCATCTGCTTCAAAGACAATAAAGTTTCTCATTAAATCAAGTAAATTTGTCTTTTCTAAGCAACCTTGTAAGAATATATTCTGACCAAAATTTTTATAATCTTCTACTTCATTAAGTTTAAATGGATATGGATCTTTCCACTCTAGATAATGATTATATTTTGAGCTAATTGTTCCAACATATGCATTATATTTATTTAAAATCCCTGTAAAGAAGTTTGTATAAAATAACTTTGGTGCTCCTTCACCTAAAGCTTCATCTCTAACATTCATATATCTTCTTAATTGTTCAAAAGCATCTTTTTTCCCAATGCTTTCGTTATAGTTTTTTTCTAAAAATGGAGATTTAGCTTCTAAAACAACTACAGGCATACCGTTTATAAAGATAACTATGTCTGGAAAGATAGACTTTCCACTTAAAGTTTGTACTTCAAATTGACGAGCAACTAAAAAGTCATTGTTATAAGGATTTTCCCAATCTATAAAATTAACCGTTTGAGGCTTCTTTTGACCATCACCATATATATCTTGATTTACTGTAAAATTTAAATTTACAAAGTCATCATATAACTTTTCATTTATCTCTAATAAGCCTGTCCCTAAATTATTTGCCGTATTAATATACCTTACCGCTTCCTCTAAATTTTCTTCATTCATCCAAGGATTAAGCCTTTTAAGTGATTTTCTTAATCTATTAACTAATATAACATCAGCTAAAGAATCACGCTCTCCATACTTTGGAGTTAATTCCTTACCATGAATAAAG
>NZ_JAXFPT010000029.1:0-7479 GCF_034179595.1 Clostridium sp. | reverse complement strand
TTAACTGCTGCTATCACTGGGTTGTCCAATAAAATTTCACTAAAATCCATAATTGCTTCCTCTATATATTATTTTTGTAAATGTTTACTTATACTATTTATTATTGCACTTTAAAATTTATATGTCAATTTAGATATTTTTTTAACAAATTATTTTATATGGATTTTAATTATAAAAAAAGTAGCCTCTATTTTAAGAGACTACTAAATAATTATTTATAATAAACTTCTATATTTGTTTTTCCTAAATTCTTAGGTATTATATCACTATTTATTTGCTTTCCATTTATAATTATCTTATCTTGATTTGATTTTATAATTTTTATATTATAATTTTCTTTTTCATTATTTATATTTACCTCAAATTCATCCCATGATTTAGGAACACAAGGTTTTATTTTGTAACCTTTACCCTTATACATTTTAAGACCTAATATATTTTCAATACCTACCTTATACATCCACCCAGCAGTTCCAGTATACCAACTCCAACCTCCTCTACCATCATGAGGCTCTCTTATATAAACATCTGCTGCCATAACGTATGGTTCTAATTTATATCTTTTACATTTTTCTTCTGTAGTTGTATGATTTATTGGATTTATCATATCAAAATACTTAACTGCCTTATCTCCCATGCCAAGCTTTGTAAATGCTAGGATCACCCAAGTAGCTGCATGAGTATATTGGCCACCATTTTCTCTAACACCTGCAACATAACCTTTTATATAACCAGGTTCTTCTTTTGAATCTGCAAAAGGTGGTGATAAAAGCTTTATTAATCCTAAATTTTCATCAATTAAATTTTTCTCTACAGATTCCATAGCCTTTTTGCTTTTCTCTAGATTTCCACCTTGTGATATTACTGACCAACTTTGAGCTAATGAATCTATTTTACATTCTCCATTTTCCTTAGAACCTAGTGGCATTCCATTATCAAAATATGCTCTTTTATACCACTCACCATCCCAAGCATTCTTTTCGATATTCTCTTTAATATATTCTTTGGTTCTAAGATATCTATCTTTTCTTTCATCATCATTCATATAAGCACATATCTCTTCAAAGCTATCTAATATTTTATAAAGGAACCATCCAAGCCATACACTTTCTCCTTTTCCTTTATTACCTACTGTACTCATTCCATCATTCCAATCACCACTACCCATTAACGGAATTCCATGCTCTCCAAAACTTAAACCTCTTTCAATAGCTTTTATACAATGCTCATATATAGTACCATCTTTATTTGATTGATTTACTATAGTATATCTTTCATCTTCTCCTTCTTTTAATGGCTCATCTTCTAAATAAGGAGATTTTTCATTTAATATATCATAATCTCCAGTAAAGCTTATATATTCAGCTACAACAAAAGGTAACCACAATAAATCATCTGAAAATCTTGTTCTTATTCCACTATTTATTATAGGGTGCCACCAATGCTGTACATCCCCTTCAAGATATTGCCTTGATGCACTTCTTAATATTTGATCCTTTGTTATATTAGGATTTATTAATCCTATAGACATTGAATCTTGAAGTTGATCTCTAAATCCATATGCTCCTCCTGATTGATAAAATGCAGTTCTTGCTAAATATCTGCAACTATAATTTTGATAAAGCAGCCATCCATTTAATAAATAATCCATTTGCTTATCTTTAGTTTTTATTTTTATAGTTCCTAAGAAATCTCTCCAGTAATCTTTAACCTTATCTAATTCATCATCTGCATTTTTTATACAGCTGTATTTTCTTATTATTTTTTCTATATTATCTTCTCTTTCATCTTCTCCTAAAAGCACAATAAGTTCTTTAGTTTCACCTTTTTTTAATTTTATATTACATTGTGTAACTAAACATGGATCTAAAATACTTCCAAAGCTTTCTTGTAATTTTTCATAGTTTAAACCTATAGGATTTTCAATACTTCCTAAACTTCCAATAAATTCTCTTCTATCACATGTAAAGTTTAAAGTTTCTCCACCTAATATAGTTGAATAAGCTTTAAGCTTTCCAAAATACTCAGAATAAGGATTTTGACCATATATATATGAACCCTTATTATATGTGCTTATATATCTAGCTGTTTGATAATTTAAAACTCCTAAAACTAACTGCGCATAATAAAATACTGATATATCTTTTTCTTCTTCTGATATATTTTCAAGTACAATCTTTTGAATCTTTACTTTTTCTCCTCTTGGACAAAATACAGTCATACTACTTTTAATTCCAGAAGAAGTATGCTTAAAGCTTGAATATCCAAACCCATGACGAATTATATAAAGCCCTTTATCTCTTATTGGCTTAGGTGTTATTGAGAAACAATTTTTATTTAAATTATCTCTTATATATATAGCTTCTCCTAAAGGATCTTGAATCCAATCATTACTCCAAGGTGTTATTTTATTTTCTCTACTATTTCCACACCAAGTATGTGATGAGCCTGTTTCTGATATATGAAAACCAAAGTCTTCATTTGAAATTACATTTATCCATGGAGATGGTGTGTTATTGTAATCTTTAAGCATTATTACATAACTTCCATCCTTTTTATCAAAACCACCATAACCATTAAAGAAATCTAAATTTTCTTTTATTTTTTCTATTTCATCATCAGTTTCATAATCATCTTCTTTAAGTAATTTATGATTTGTATTTAAATTTTCTAATACTTTTTTATGTCTTTTTATAATCTCATTTTCTGTATTTAATTCTTCTATTTGATTTAATATACTACCATTTTTACTATCTATATATAACGCTGAAATTCCAATTAAAAAGTCTCTTATCTCTTCATTCATCGTAGATTTATTATGAACAAATATTCCACCAGATTTATTTAAATTATCACTATCACTTAATGCATTTACTAATTTAAATATATCTTCTTGAAGTGGCTGCTTATAGCTTAATTCTTCCTCATTATATATTACTAAATCCACTTTAAGGCCTTTGCTTATGAAGTAATTATGCATCTTTATTGTAGATCTTATTATATCTATATCCTTTTCATCATTTACAACTAACATAATTATCTTTAAATCACCTGAAATCCCATAAGCCCACAAATCTTTTTGGTGTTTACTTATATTTTTTATATATTCTTCTCTATTTTGTCTTCCATCATTTAAGAATAATATATATGAAGCTAAACTTTGATATATATTTGCCTGCTTAGATTTAATCCCAAGATTTCTAAGTTGAATTTGCATTGATTTATTATACATATCAAATGATGCTTCTAACTTATTTATATTGCTATAATCATTAGCTATTTTTATAGATTCTTCCTTACTATCTGCTATACCTGTTATAAAATAAATAACCTTTTCTTCATTTTGCTCTAGACTTATCCTATTTCTTATGCTCATTATAGGATCTAAAACTATACCACAAGTATTTTCTAATAATCCATCATTCTCTAATGCTTTTGGATACTGCAAATTTCTATTTCTACCTATAAAATTAACCCTTGATGTTTCATAACTTAAACTATTTTCTAAATCGCTTAAAGTTATAGACTTGTGGAATATGAAAGGCACTTTTCCACCTGGCGTTCTAGATCTTCTCTTTCCAAGTAATGTAGAAGTTTCATCATCATATTCTGTTTCTATAAATAAATTAGAAAAGCTTGGGTGAGCTGAATCTGATTCAAAGCTAGCTAATGTTATCTCCATATAGCTTGTTATTTCTAAAACTGCTTCCTTATCACTAATATTTTTTAGTGTTATCTTTCTAATATCTATATTGTCCTCTGGTGATACCACAACTTCCATCTTAGTTTCTATACCATCATATTTTTTGCTAAATTTACCCTTATCTACCGAAAACTCTATAGTATAATCTTCACCTTCACTTTTACATGGCTCATAAGTAGTGCTCCAATACTCATTAGAACTTAAATTCTTTATATAAAAAAATAGCCCACTATTATCTACTGTACTATCGCCCTTCCATCTATAAAGAAGCTCTTCACCTCTTTTTGAATAGCCACTACCACCTAAAGTTAACATACTTGAAAATGTCCCATTTGATAATAATAAAACTTCTTGATTATCTTGTAATGCCCCATGAAATACTCTCTTTTCAAATTCTTCTATTTCAAAGCTTTTTCTTTCACTTTCAATTTCAATATCTCTCTCAAAAGTTATATACTTTGGAACTTTTTCTTTAAGCAAGATCTCTGTAGCCTTTACTTCTGGTATATCATGAAATCTTTTTTGAAGTATATTATCATTTAATACATTATCAAGTGCTAAAAATGACATTCCTAGATGATGCACCATATAACATCTAACTTGTTTTCCACCAGCTCTTACTTTATACATCTTTTCTTTTATATATTTTTTCTCATATAAATTATCTTTACTATTATCTTCTACTAATTCTTCTGATGTGTCTTCATCATCTAATACAAAGTCTTCACTTAAACTCTTATTTATTCTGTTTGGTGTAAAATCTATAGCTTCTATAAAACCATATCTTCCTAAAGCACCTTCACTTTCTAATAATCTTAAATTTTCTATTCCCTTATCTTTTGCTAAAGGCAAGACCATTAATGTTGAATATGGCGATACTACAATTTCGTCTTCAAGCCCTCTCTTTAAGCCTACCCCTGGAACTCCAAAAGCTTTATATTGATAATTTTCTCCTATATCAAATTGATAATATGCTGATTCAGATATACCCCACGGAATCTTTTTCTTTCTACCAAAAGTTATTTGATTTTTTATAACAGATTTATAAGTTAAATCTAGCAAAGTTCCACTATAATTTTTCATCAATAAGTTAGGCATAAAATACTCAAACATAGTTCCACTCCATGAAGCTAAGCTCTTTCTTCTAAATGCATTAGTCATTGCTCTTCCTAACTTAAACCAATGACTAGTATCAACCTCATTTCTAGCTATTGCTAAAAATGATGTAGTCCTTGATTCTGATGCTAATAAATCATAATAAGAATTTCCTAATGAATTTTCTTCTAGATTATATCCTATAGAAAATAAGCCTCTCTTTTCATTAAATAATATAGAAAAATCCATTTTCTCCATCATATTTTCTATGTTTGTAATGATCTTTTCTATCCTATTTTTAATATCTTCTAATTCTACAAAATTTCTATCTAAGTTTTTAAGGTAAGTAGCATCATTTATTTTTGTATTAATCTCATTTTCTAATTTTTCTATCCAATAGCTAAACTCGTCATCATCTTTATTTTTTTCTTTTATTTCTTCTATTTTATTTAATTCATTTTCCAAAATTGATATATATGAATTTATATCTTCTTTATTTAACTTATCTAAATCAAGATTAGTATCAAGTTCTAAAATTTTATAAATATCTTCTAAAGCAATAATTTCTTCTTTTCTTACTAATAGATTACCCTTATATTTTTTTAGTGTTTCTTTTACTACCCATAAATAACTTAATAAATTTCCACTATCTACTGTTGAAACATATCTAGGTGATAGAGGCTCTGCTGTTTTTGTATCATACCAATTTAGAAAATGCCCCTTATATTTTTCAAGCTTATTCATGCTTTCTAATATTTTTTCTATTCTATTTATAACTTCCAAAAAAGTTATGTATCCTAAGTCATATGCAACTATATTAGATATAAGCCCCATTCCTATATTTGTTGGAGATGTCCTATGTGCAACTCCTTTATATGGTTTTTCTTGATAATTATCTGGAGCTAAATAATTATTTTTACTATTTACAAAGTCCTCATAATAAGCCCAAATCCTTCTGCTTATACATCTTAAATAACTTCTATCCTCTTCATCTAAATTAATCTTTTCTTCCTCATGAGTTTTACTAATCCCATAAGCTAATAATGGTGAAAGTATCCAAACAATAGATAATATACTTATGATCACTCCAAGTATAAACGATGAATTAAAACTAATAATTATAAATAATACTCCACATATGACTGAAAACCACATCTTTTCATAGTAATATCCAATCGTATCTTTTACTGATTTTTCAGCATCTTCAGCTGTCTGCCATTCTAATAAATGATTTTTAGAAATAAATAATCTAAAAATTGCTTTTAAAATAGCTCCTATAACAATATAAGTTTGATATGGTATAAAACTAATTATAAGAATTAATTGTCTTAAAGTTTTCATAGTTCCAATCAATTTATTTTTTGGTGTTATTACAAAATCTGTAACAGTAAATAATATGGGCATCATTAATGCTAAAGATAAAATTATAGTTATCTCAATACCTCTTTTTAATGAAAATAAAGAAACACCAAGCCCTATAACAATTGATGGTGCTAACAGACTTCTTCTTAAATTGTCAAATATTTTCCACTTAGATAACATAGATAAATCAGATGAAAATAGCCAAGGTAGTAACTGCCAATCACCTCTAATCCATCTATGAAGCCTTTTTGTACTTGCTATATAAGTTGATGGATAATTATCAATAAACTCACAATCTGTAACTAATGCACATCTTGTATAACATCCTTCTAATAAATCATGACTTAATACTCTATTTTCAGGTATCTCATTTTTTAAAATATCATAAAATACATCTATATCAATTATCCCCTTACCAGTAAATGAACCTTCAGCAAATAAATCTTGATATGTATCTGAATAAGATGTTGAATATCCATCTACACCAGAATCCCCACCAAAAATTTTAGAGAATTCACTTTTATTTTTACTTTCTAAGGATATAGAAACCTTAGGTTGCATTATAGAATAACCTCTTTTTATAACTCCTTCTTCATATATAGCCTTATTTAAAGGATGAACCATTGCCCCTATTAATTTCTTCACAACTCCTCTTGTCATAAAGGTGTCCGTATCTAATGTTATTATGTATTTTGAATCCTTAAGTTCTTCTATTGAACTGCTTATAACATTAAAGGTATGTTTATCTTCTCCTTTTAATAGAGCAATAAACTCCATTATCTTTCCTCTTTTTCTTTCACGCCCCATAAACACACCTTCATGAGAATTATAAATCCTCTTTCTATTAAAGAAAAAGAACTTATTTTTATTATCTAAACAATACTTTTTATTTAATTTATCCATTTCTTTTAATATGTAATTATTTATTATCTCATCATTTTCCTCAACCTCTTTATCACTATCTGGAAAATCTGCTAAAATAGCAAAAAATATATTCTCCTCTTTATTTGCAAGATACATTACTTCTAGCTTTTCTATAAGCTTTTTCCCACTAGCTATAGAATTTATAATAGTTGGAACTATAACTGTGCTTTTTTCATCCTTACTTATACCATTTTTTAAATCTATCTTAGGAACATGCCTCATAGGAACATTTTTAGAAGTAAAATAATTTATCGCATTAACAACTATTTCACTTGCAGGAATACTTAAAATAATTGCAGCAAATATATATTGATATCTTGAATATTCTATACCTAATAAATTGGCTAAAAGTAATACTACAAAAATTATAAATAGAGTTCCAAAAATATTAATAA
>NZ_JAXFPT010000022.1:0-49038 GCF_034179595.1 Clostridium sp. | reverse complement strand
TGCAGCCATTATTTCTTGTCTTCTTGGAAGTGCTAAATTTCCAGATCCACCTTTTGTTCCACTAATTGATAATAATCCTTTATTTTTTATTTCATCTAATATTTTATCTGTTATTTCAATCATAGTAAGATTATTATTAACTAATTTATCATCAGCCCATTTCATAACATTGCCTATTGTAGTTACCTGCTCTTTATCTACTATTTGTTCAACTGACCTTAAGTTTATTTCTTCTTTATTTATAGTAAGTCCATCTACTCCTAAAGTTTTTATCTTTACTCCTTTTGGACCTTTTTCTATTGAACCTTTTAACACTTTTCTATCAAAATTTATATTAATATTTATCTTTCTATCTTGTATTCTCTTAAGTATAAGACCTTTAGCTAGTTCTTTTGCTTTTTGTGTTACATCTTTTGGTTCATATGAATCCATTTGAATTACAGTATCTGCAATATCAAAATAATCTCCAGAACTTCCAACAACTATAATAGTTGAAATATCTTTTTCTTCATATATTCCTCTAACAAGTTCTATAAAAGGAGTTATTGGTTCACTTTCATTAGACACTAAGCTTTGCATAACATCATCTCTAATCATAAAATTAGTTGCTGATGTATCCTCATCTATAAGTAATAAATTACTGTCTGATTCTATAGCTTCAACTATATTTGCAGCTTGTGATGTACTACCACTAGCATTTTCACTTGTAAATTTCTTAGTGTCTTTTCCATTTGGCAGGTTATTTATAAATAATGATATGTCATCTTTTATTATTGCTCTGCCATCTTCAGCTCTAACCTTCATAGCTGAACTATCAGATATTACGTATTCCCTTCCATCACCTTCTATATGATTGTATACTCCAAGTTCTAAAGCATTTAAAAGAGTTGATTTACCATGATATCCTCCACCAACTATTAAAGTTATACCTTTTTTTATTCCCATTCCTTTAATTAATCCCTTGTTTGGAAGATTTATTGATACTTCTAATTCTTTTGGAGATATAAATTCTTTTCCACCTTTTAATGGCTTAGTTGATACACCACTTTCTCTTGGTAGTATTGCCCCATTACCAATAAATGCAACTAAGCCTAATCTTTTTAACTCTTCTCTTATAAATTCTTGATCGCATACAAGCTTAACTCTATTTATAAGTTTATTTTTATTTAAGTTTTCATATTTTAAACTATTATCTACTATCTTTGGAAGGAAATCATAAAGTATTTTTTGAAGTTCTCTTCCCAAAACGCTTCTTCCTCTAGCTGGGAAACCTACTTCAAATCTTGCTTCTATCTTATCTTTATCTAGTATTATTGCTGTTCTATCTAGTATTTCTTGTGGACATCTACTTATGTTTATCATTCCACTTTTCCCAGACCCCATAACTCTTTCTCCAAATTTATTTATATTTTGAGAGAAAACTCTAGTTATAAAATCTTGTACTGCTATTTTTTTATGACTTTCATTAAATAAATCATATGGGATTTTATTTACACTACTTTTCATACTAATTCTTACTCTAGATGGTGATGCAAATGGATCTCCTTGAACATGGTCTATATGAAGTACATAATCTGTAAAATCATAATCACCTTCTAATGTCTTATATGATTTATATCCTCTTCCATCTATAGAATCTATTTGTTTTTTTAAATCATTTAAATTCTTCATAATTACTTTGCATCTCCCTTTTCTAATAAGAATTCATCTATAATCTTTTCACCCATTCTTCTATACATATTACTCATATTTATCATAGAGCATAATAATAAAAACTTTTCTTCAAAACCTTTATCTTCATCATCTTTAACTTTTTCTTTTATTAATTCATTCTTGATACAAACACTTTCTTTAAAGCTTTGTAAATCTTCATCACATTGCTTTAAATAATTATTATAAGTTTGTCTTAATGGATATTCTGATTCATCTTCAAATTCTTTTACTATATGACTTAAAGAAGTCTTTATATCGCTTATTGATAATGCTCCTTTAAGATTATAAATAAGACTCATAAGTATTAAATGATTTTTTGAATACTTCTTATTTTTTATTGGCATAAGAAGTTTTCCTTTTGCATAATTGTTTATCATTGTTTTAGTTAATACCTTATCATCTTCATTTCTTTTAGCTTCATTATATTTATTCTCAAATAATTGTATAACTTGATCCATGTATAAATCTATTTCTGGTATTTCATCTAGTTTTATATTCTTATCTAGAGCTAACTCATCTATAAGTGATATTATTTGTTCTTTTTCCATACTGCACTCCTTATCTAGTTTTAAAAACTACATGTTAAAATATATATATTTTAATAATAATAGTATTAAAAAGATAATTCAAGATTTCCATATCATTTTCAGTATTTTTAATCATTTTTGAGTCAATAATAATTTTGACGATATTAGAAGTTGATGAATATAATAACATCATAACAAGTAGTTTTATAAACTACATATTGTATTAGGAGGTTTAAGTATGGAAAAATATTTTAGAGAACCAGTAAATGGATTAACTCATCTTATAGGTGCTGTTCTCTCTCTGATAGGCTTAATAGCTTTAGTTACAAAATCAATATTAACCGAAAGTGAAGTTATTTCTGTACTATCAGTTGTTATGTTTGGAATCAGCATGATTTTACTTTACTCAGCTTCTGCAACTTATCACTCAGTTATTTCTACCAAAAAGGTAATATATAGATTAAAAAAATTAGATCATTCAATGATATTTGTGCTTATCACAGGCTCATATGCTCCATTTTGTTTGATAGCACTTAATAATAAGACAGGTTTTATTTTATTTTCTGCTGTAGCTATCTCAGCAATTCTTGGAATAATATTTAAACTATTTTGGGTTACATGCCCTAAATGGATATCAAGTGTTATGTATATTGCTATTGGCTGGTTTGCTATATTTGCAATATACCCTTTATCTAAAGTACTTGCTCCTATGGCATTATTTTTATTAGTACTTGGAGGCATTATGTATACTATAGGTGGAGTTATATATGCCCTTAAAAATGATAAATTCAAAATAGGAGTTTTTGGAACACATGAAATATTCCATATCTTTATACTGCTTGGAACTCTATGTCACTTCATTGCAGTATTTTCATATGTTTTATAAATAAAAAAGCTATATGTAATTCAATACATATAGCTTTTTTGCTTATAATTTCATTTTTAAAATTACTCAATATTTAATATTCTACCATCTTTTAATGTAATTATTCTATCGCAATAAGCTGCAATATTAGGGTTATGTGTTACAACTATTATAGTTTTATTCTCTTTTTTATTTAAATCGGTTAATATCTGCATTATTATACTGCTATTTTCATCATCTAAAGCCCCTGTTGGTTCATCAGCTAATATAATATCCGAACCTTGAACTAATGCTCTTGCTATAGCAACTCTTTGTTGTTGTCCTCCAGAAAGTTTTTTAACTGCTTTATTTTTTAAATCTTTAATTCCTAACATATCTATATACTTCATAAAATCTGTTTTGTTCTTATTCTTTTTATCTCCATATTCTAATGGTAATAATATATTTTCTAATACAGTTAATTCCTTTATTAGTGCAAAATTTTGAAATACAAATGATATTTTTTCATTTCTGATTTTTGAAAGTTGATTAAAAGTTTTATTTTGACATTTTACACCATCTAGCAAATATTCTCCTTCAGTAACTCCATCTATACATCCTATTATGTTAAGTAATGTACTTTTTCCTGAACCTGATGCTCCCATAATAGCTATAAAATCTCCATCTTTTATATTTAAATCAATTCCTTTTAATGCAACACATTCACTTTCATCTTTACCGTATTTTTTAATTATATTTTTCATATTTTTTATTTTCAATATCGCCTTTTGTAAATTTTACATTTATTCCATCTTTTAATGCCGCCTCTTGAATAAAATAAAACTCATTTAATTTATTATCGTTTATTAAGATTATCATTGAATCATCTAAAAATGGATATGATGATGAGTAATCATTATCAAAAGGTATAGCAACATCTTTTTTAGCAATCCCAACTACCTTAAAATTGCCTTCATTTATATTTATATAATCATTATTTTTATAATACTTGCTAAATCTATTTCCTAATATAACTACATTATCTTTATTATTTTTTATATCAAATCCATTACCATCTATTAATTTTAAATTTAGACTTTTATAATAATCATAATCTACATATCTTATTGGCATTTCTAATATCTCTTCACCATCTTCATTCTGTTGAGTCAATTCTCCAAGAATAGAGTATGGTATCATTATATCTTTCTTGTAATCAGCATTTAATTTATTTGTAAATACTCTTTCACTATATATAATTCCTGAGTTTTCAACTGATTCATTATTTTTAATTTCCTTGTAAAAATTTATTATATTCTGTTTAAGCTCTTCTGATGTATCTCCAATAATTTCAGGATTTAATCGTATAGAATAACTATCTTCAGCATTCCAATAATAATTATCTAACTTCTCTATAATTTTCTTTACTTTTATTTCTTTTTGAATATTATATATAAACATTACAGAAATTATTAACTCTAGTAAAACTAATAGATATATACCAAAATCCTTTTTTAAAAATAGTTTTATTATCTGCTTATTTCTCATTTATTTAACCTACCTTATATATTCTGTAACTTTAAAACTATTTGTTTTACATAAAGTTATCATTGTAATGATATATGCTATTAAAATACTTATAATAAATGCAATAGATGAATAATAAAATTTATATTTTATTGGTGTCATATAAACTCTTCCTATTGTTTCTAGTGAAATACTAACTGCAAAAGTTGAAATAATAAACGCAGCTAAATTTACAATAAATAATTTGTGTAATATATCAAAAAATATATCCTTTTTACTTGCTCCCAAAAGTTTTTTTATAGATACATTCTTTCTTATATCTTTACTCCAAAATAAAGATGCAATGATACAGTTTAAAAGTCCTATAATTATTCCAAAACTCAATCCTTTTATTGCACCACTGTTATATGACCATACTTGTTCTAAAACATATCCTAAACTTTCTTCTAAGTTAACAAAATCTACATTTGTAATTTTTTCTCTTATTTTATTAACTTCTGACTCTACATCAGATTTTTTATATACATTTATAAATTTAACTTTATTTAGTAATTCGTTAGGCATTGATTTTGCTGGAATTATAGCTCCAGTTATCCATTGACTTCTTTCATTATTATCTATATAATCTATAACCTTATATCGAACTTCTTGTATATCTATATAAGATTCTCCATTAATTTTATACGTTAATTTTCTTAAATTTTCACCAATAATCGCAACTTTATTTCCATTTTTATAATCTTCTTCACTAAAATAATTATCTCCAATTGTTCTAAATTGTTTTTCTAAACCATTATAATTATTACTTCCTAACAATAGAATTCTTACTATACCATTTGAATATTTTTCTCCTATCGTTATAGGTTCTGTAATATATGATTCTTCCATATTTTTTAATATATTTTTATTTTCTGTATGTAATTCTAAAGATATATTATTGCTATGAAATTTCTTCATTGTCCCATAAAAATTTAATTCCGATCCTATTAATTGACATACTAAATCTATTGAAAATATTGATAACAATATTCCTAATAACAAAAAAATAGTACTTAATGGAGTCGACAATAATTCTTTTACATCTTTCATAATATCTCCCCCTTTTTAATTAAGGACTAGTTAATTTAACTAGTCCTTAATTTTAAAATTTTATATGAAGCATTTTACTTTTGTTTACTTTTGCTGTTGTATGAATCGAATCCATTCCTTTAGCATTTTTATTTCCGCTTTGATAACTAACTTGACCTGATGCATATTTACCGCCTAGATAAAAATAGTCATTATTTCCATCATAATATTGTAACCCTATACCTGCTGTATCTCCTGATTTTGATACTATTACTTTTGTCGTTCCTTTTCCAACCCCATTTGATACCTTTGTCAATGCACCTGATATTTGAGTGGAATTATCAAGCCATGTAGGCGATAATGATGCAGCAAAGCCTGATATTCCAGGCATTGCTATTGCCATACTTATTCCAACTGCTGCTATTTTTTTAATTTTCATTTTTTCCCCTATTCAAATAACTTAATTTATCAAATTAGTTTTATAAAATTTAATAAGATTACGTTATTTATAATTTTTTACAATAAATTTTTATACTATTTCTTCCATTTATTAAATATAATATCAAAAAATATAGTATATTGTATTATTATAAATTTTATACATATATTACTTTATATACAGAATTAATATACTTTTTATTTTTATCTTAACCTAATATAATATTATATATATTTCCTATAGAATTATTATCTTATATCCATTAAGCCTTTCAACTACTATTTTTATATTAGTTTCAGTGTTAAATTCATGCCTTTTTACTTTACTAAACTACACTAATAAAGTCATCCTAAACTAGCTAATATGAGCATTTTCCCACATACACTTTTTATTACTTTTCTCTTCACACTAATTCCCCAACATAAAAAAATAACTATCTAACAATTTTAAAATTATTAGATAGTTATAAATTATTTCAATTAAACTTCTTCTTTATTATTTTTTCGTAAGATATGTATCCATTTTCTTTTAAGTTTTTCAAAGTCACTTTTAAAAGAGCATATATAGGTACTATGCAAAAGGCTCCTATTGGACCTCCAATTGTAGCAGCTCCAACAACTAAAAATATATCTGTTATAGGATGAATTTTCATAGCTCTTCCCATAATAATTGGTACAACAACTCTTCCTTTTAAAGTCTGAGCTATTATAAATAATATACTTAGTTTAACTATCATCATAAATCCAACTGATGCTGCAATTATATATGGAATTATCATAGATATAAAAAAGCCTACAAAAGGTATAAATGCTAATATAAATGTTGTTGTTGCAAGGAAAAGTGCGCCTGGCATACCTATAATTTTATATCCTATAAAGACCATAGTAGCTAAAGATAATGCTACTGTAGCCTGACCTATTATATAACTTGATAATACTGTATCCCCTTGTGACAAAATATTTTCCACAACATTTTTATACTTTTCTGGACAATATTTAAGCACCTTAGGTTTAAAATTATGCCCATCTCTTAATAAAAAGAATGTAATTAAAAATACAAGAATCACATTGGAAAACAACATCATTCCTTTATTAAATATATTACTTATATTAGCCAATATTAAATTTATATATCTTGTAATTTGATTAGAAAATCCTTGAGTAAATGCCTTTAATTGATTATTTAATATAGAGTTTGATGTAAAGTCTCTTATATTATTTTCTATAAATATTGAGTTTATAATTCTTCTTAATTGCATTGTTTGCTTTATAAGATATTGACCAAAATAATTTATTATCCCTGATAGTATAAATACAAAAATAATTAGAGTTAAGGTCGCTGCTAAAGAATTTTTTAAGCCTTTTTTTATAAAGACCTCATTTAATGGCTTCAATATATAAAATAAAAATACCCCAAAAATTATTGGTGTAAATATAACTAAAACAAATACATCAACAAATTCATTTACTACTCTAAACTTCCCTATAATATATAGGAAAATTGCTATTAAATCGGCTGCAATTAAGTATAGTATAGCCTTTTTTATTTTCATGATAAACGCTCCTTTTTTTCTATTATAAGGTTAGTTTATCCAAGTTATTTTATACCATGTATTTTCTATTTTATTACATCTTCAAATTCTACTCTAATAGCTTTTTCTATGTCTTGTGGCTTCATCTCTATTTGAAGTCCTATTTTTCCACCACTAAAAACTATTCTTTCTAATTCTAGTACTTCTTTTTGTATGAATGTCTTATATTGTTTTTTCATACCTATAGGAGAACAACCTCCTCTTATGTATCCAGTAAATTTATTTATGTCTTTAACATGTATCATTTCAATCTTTTTTTCACCAGCTACTTTAGCAGCCTTTTTTAAATTTAATTCTTCAAGAACTGGAATAACAAACACATAAAGATTTTTTGAGTTACCAATCGTAACTAATGTTTTATACACTGTTTTTGGATCTTGCCCTGTTTTTTGTGCAACTGCTGCTCCATCTATATGTCCATCTGATGCATCATATTCAAATGCATTATATTCTATTTTATTTTTATCTAATATTCTCATTGCATTAGTTTTTTGCATAATAATCACTCCTTTTTTAGTATCATAATATTTATTATACATATTTAATTTAATCATAAAAACAAAATGCCACATAGAATTCATTCTATGTGGCTAATATCTTAAATCCGAACAAGTCATTTTTCATCAATTGTTATATAAATACAGCTTGTCTATAACAACTAAATCATATGCTATCTTAACTTTTTAAAATACAGAAGTTAGTGCAATTTTCATGACTTATCATCCCAACCTACTTCTTAGTATAAATTAATTTTACCATTATTCTGAAAAACTTGTCAACCTAATTTGTTCTTATATAACTCTATACTAAATTATTAATTTTACTTACTTTTAAGCTATTTACCTAATGTTTATTTTATTATAGTATTTATTTTAATTTATATGTTATAATAGGCAAATAAATATATTTATGAAATGAGGTAGAATAAGATTGATAACTGTATCAAATGTTAGTTTAAGATATGGTGGACGTAAACTTTTTGAAGATGTTAACTTAAAGTTCACTGCTGGAAACTGTTATGGTGTAATTGGAGCTAATGGCGCTGGTAAGAGTACTTTCTTAAAAATTCTTTCAGGAGAAGTTGAACCAAACACTGGAGAAGTATCAATTGCTCCAAATACAAGAATGTCTGTTTTAAAACAAGATCACTTCCAATATGATGAATTTGAAGTTTTAGAAACAGTAATCATGGGTAATGAAAGATTATACCAAATCATGAAAGAAAAAGATGCATTATATGCAAAGCCTGATTTTACAGATGAAGATGGAATAAAGGCTTCAGAACTTGAAGGAGAATTTGCTGACCTTAATGGATGGGAAGCTGAATCAGAAGCATCATCATTACTTCAAGGACTTGGTATAGGCACTGATATGCATTATAAAAAGGTTTCAGAATTAACTGGTGCAGAAAAGGTTAAAGTTCTTTTAGCTCAAGCCTTATTTGGTAACCCAGGAATCCTTATCCTAGATGAGCCTACAAACCACTTAGATATTAAATCAATAAACTGGCTTGAAGAGTTCTTAATAAACTTTGAAGGAACTGTTATAGTTGTATCTCACGATAGACACTTCCTAAATAAAGTTTGTACTAATATAGCTGACGTTGACTTTGGTAAGATTAAAATCTTTACTGGTAACTATGATTTCTGGTATGAATCAAGCCAACTTGCTCTTCAAATGGCTAAAGACCAAAATAAGAAAAAAGAAGAAAAAATTAAAGAACTTCAAGACTTTATTGCTAGATTTAGTGCTAATGCATCAAAATCTAAACAAGCAACTTCAAGAAAGAAGTTATTAGATAAGATAACTTTAGATGATATCCAACCTTCTACTAGAAGATATCCATTCGTTGGATTTAAACCTGAAAGAGAAGTTGGTAATGATATCTTAGTAGTTGAAGGCTTAAGCAAGACTGTAGACGGTGTTAAAGTTTTAGATAATATAAGTTTTAGAGTAAATAAAGATGATAAAATTGCTTTAGTAGGTGCTAATGAAATAGCTATAACTACATTATTTAAAATATTAAATGGGGAAATGGAACCAGATAGCGGTTCATTTAAATGGGGTATTACTATAACAACTTCATATTTCCCTAAAGATAACTCAGAATTCTTCAATGATTGTCATTTATCACTTGTTGATTGGCTTAGACAATTCTCTGATGAAAAATCAGAAAGTTACATAAGAGGCTTCCTTGGAAGAATGTTATTCTCAGGAGAAGAAGCATTAAAAGAAGCATCAGTACTTTCTGGAGGAGAAAAGGTTAGATGTATGTTATCAAGAATGATGCTTTCAAATGCAAATGTATTAATGCTTGACCAACCTACAAACCACTTAGACCTTGAATCAATAACTGCAGTAAATAACGGACTTAAAGATTTCAAGAGCGTAGTATTATTCGCCTCACATGACCATGAGTTTGTCCAAACTATTGCAAACAGAATCTTTGATATTAAAGAAGATGGTAGCTTAGTTGACAGAGTCATGACATATGACGAATATCTAGAAACAGTTAAATAATTTTAAGATTAGAAAAGGACGTGTTAAAAAACACGTCCTTAAATTTTATTTATTATAAAATTCTTCTTAATTATTTTCTTTTTTCTTATATTTAAAGTGTAATAACTCGTGAGCCTTTCCTTTACCAGGTTCTCCAATGTATGTTTCATACATCTTTAATAAAGCTGCATTTTCATGAGATTTTCTCTTAACAAAGTGTTTATCTTGATTATATAGAACTGAAGCTCTTACAGCCTTAATATTTATCTTATCTCTATCAGCTGCACTTACATGTGGTTGTCCACCACCATCTACGCAACCTCCTGGACATGACATTACTTCTATAAAGTGATATTGCTTGCTATCAAGTTTTCCACTATTTATAAATTCAAAGAAGTTTTCTGAACCATTAACTACAGCTATATTGTAGTCTTCACCACCAATATTTATAGTAGATTCTTTGATTCCTTCTAATCCTCTTACTTGAGTATATTCTATATCTTCTAAATCTTTCTTTTCAACAAAGTCCTTAGCTGTTCTTAGTGCAGCTTCCATAACTCCACCTGTTGCTCCAAAGATTACTCCAGCACCAGTGTATTCTCCCATTGCTGGATCTTGAACACCATCTTCTAGGTTTGCAAAATCTATCTTCTTATCTTTTATCATTTTTGCTAATTCTCTTGTTGTGATAACAGCATCTATTTGTCTTAATCCTTCAATTTCCATTTCTGGTCTATCAGCTTCATGTTTCTTAGCCGTACATGGCATAACAGTTACTGTAAATATCTTTGCAGGATCAATATCAGATATTTCAGAATAATATGTTTTTGTAGCAGTACCAAATATTTGTTGTGGTGATTTAGCTGTTGATAAATTATCTATAAATTCTGGATAGTAATTTTCAACTTGTCTAACCCAACCTGGACAACATGATGTAAACATTGGGAATGGACCACCTTTTTCGATTCTTTGAATAAGTTCAGTTGCTTCTTCCATTATAGTCATATCAGCACCGAAGTTTATATCAAATACTTTATCAAATCCTAATTCTCTTAAAGCAGTATATAATTTACCAGTTACATCTACTCCGTAACCCATTTTAAATAGTTCGCCCATTGCACTTCTTATTGAAGGAGCCATAGCAACTATTACATGTTTTTCTGGATCTGCTAAAGCTTCTTGAACTCTATCAATATGTGATTTTTCTTGTAACGCTGCTACTGGACATGCAGCTACACATTGTCCACATAATAAACAATTTGTATCATCAAAACACTTATTGTCTGTTGGAGCTACCATTCTAGTTCCATCAAAATTTCCTATTTTTATAACTTCTGTACCTGCTTTTGTCTTACAGCTTGCTTGACATCTTCCACAAAGTACACATTTTGTTCTATCTATAACTATAGATTTACTTCTATCGTCAACATATTCACTCTTATCTTGTGGTAAGAATGGAGTTGTTGCTCTTGCTTTAGTCTTTATAACTAGTTTTAAGAATTCACAATTTTCTCTTCTTGGGCATGGACCACATTTGAATTCATGCTTATTTAATAAAGTTGAAACTCTTGATTTAACTCTTTCTTGAACCTTTTCTGTATTTGTTCTTACAACCATTCCATCTTCTACCTTTGTAAGACACGCTAATGCAAGATTAGGTTTTCCTTCAATTTCTACTGCACACACACCACATTTTCCAACATTTCCACATTCCTTTAAATAACAAAGAGTGGCAATGTCATCAATTCCATTTTCTCTTGCTGCATCTAATATATTCGTACCTTCTGCAACTTGGATTTCCTTATCATTGATAACTAACTTTTTCATCCTAAAAACATACCTCCACAACTTAAAACTTATGTAAAAAATACAACAAACATAATGTTTGTTATAATTTTAACATAAAACATTCTAAAAATAAAACCTATGTATCTAAATTTAATTTATAAAAAATTTATACAAAAATATTTATGTATTTTTAATTACATTTAATTTTAACGTATTATTATATTAATATCAATTGCTATTTTAATATAAATTTCTTACAACTTGCATCAATAAATTATTTTTACTATACTTTTATTATCTTTAGAGATTGTCCTAAAAAAATATTATAAAGGAGTAAATAATGATACAAGTATATAATAGAACTACTAAATCATATGAAGAAGAAAAAGTAGCTGGAAGCAATTATCTTAAATGGTGTTATGAATCACCTGTTGGCAAAAGTATTACTGAATTATTAATAAAAAAGAAGCTTTTTTCTAAATTATATGGATCATTTTGTGATACTAAGTTAAGTGCAAAAAAAATACCAAATTTCATAAAAGACTTTGATATTGATATGAATATATATTCTAAAAAGGCTTCTGAATTTAAAACTTTTAATGACTTCTTTATAAGAGAAGTATCACCAAACTCTCGTCCTATTCCACTTGATAAAAACACTTTAATTTCTCCTTCTGATGGAAGGTTATATGCATATGAAAACATAGATATGAATAAAGTTGTTCAAGTTAAGGGAATTACATATAGCCTAAAAGAATTACTTGGAGATTCAGATATAGCTAAAGAATATGATGGTGGAACTTGCTTAATATTTAGACTTTGTCCAACTGATTATCATAGATATCACTTTATAGATTCTGGAATACCAGGAGCAAATCATTTTATAAAAGGCAATTACTATTCAGTAAATCCAATAGCTTTAGATAAAATACCTAAATTATTCTGTCAAAATAAACGTGAATGGTCAGTATTTAAATCAGATAATTTTGATGATGTTCTTTATGTTGAAGTTGGTGCAACATGTGTAGGTAGTATAATTCAATCACACACTATAGGTAAGCATGTTAATAGAGGTGATGAAAAAGGTTATTTTAAATTTGGTGGGTCAACTGTAGTATTATTTCTTAAAAAAGGAATAGCTAAAATTGATGATGATATCATAGAACAAACTAAACTAGGACATGAAACACTAGTAGTTATGGGAGAAAAAATCGGTACTAAAATAAATTAATATAATAAATAAACAACTCAAGCTCTAGTCTTGAGTTGTTTCATTTATTATTACTTCTAATGTTTTCTTAAATACATTTATATCCTTATCTAATATAATTAAGTGTATGCCCATCTCTTTTGCTCTATCAATAATTGATGATTTATTTGGCTTTTTAGTTGCTACAAGTATTTTTTTAGAGTTTTCTCCTCCAATTCTATCACTATAAACCTTCAATTCATTTAATGTATTTTCATCATATTTTGCACTGTCTTTGCAAGATATACAAATAATTACAGAATCTTTAATTGCTACTACATCTAATTCATTTTTTATATTACTGCGTAAGCTATCCCAAATGAATACTACTCCACTTTTAACATCATCAACTGATTTTATTTCTCTTACTATGTTTTCTGTTAAAACCTCAAGCCAAGTCCCACTTTTGAATATAAATCCCTTTAAATAATCATTTAAAAAGGTAACCTTTATATTTTTATCTTCCTCTATTTCTATTAAATTCAGTTTCTTAAAATTTTCTAATACCTTAATTAAAATATCTTTCTCTTCATCTAGTAGTTTTTCTTTATTTATATTAACTATTCTTTGATCATCATAGTCATGCATAAAAATTTCATTATCATATAATCTTTGTTTATACTTATGCCAAGTATCCATATTCTTATATATTACTTTTGCAAAATCTAATACATACTTTTCATTATGTATATCACTATCATCAGATATTATATTGTTTCTACTTAAACCAAATATATCATCTAAATATAAATCTACAAATTCTTCTTCTAATATATTTAAACCTTCTTTAAACCAATATTCCTTTTTATTATTTATATCAATATATACTCCAGTTATATGAAATTCAATACACTTATATAAAAGCTTCAAAGCCATCAATGTATTATCTAATGTCAAATTTATAATAAATTTATTTTTCTTATCTTTAAATTTATTTATTATATCATCTATATTACAAATTTCTATTTCAACTTTGCTTTTACTATTTTCTTCATATATCTTTTTTAAATTATTGCATGACTTTTCTTTGTTTTTATCTAATTCTAAAATTATTATATTTTTAAATTTATATTTTTTAGTTAAAATCAATCCACTTTCATTATGATCACTAAATACTATAATTAAAGTATTATCTTGCATGATATTTCTCCTTAAATATTCTATTTTTTATTAATTTAACCTTTAATTATAACTTTCATTCAAATAAAAAAAGAAAACCCATATCATTTGGGTTTTCTTTAAATTATAAATTATCTATAGTATCAGTTATAAAATTAATAAGCTTACTATTATCAAACACATACTCTTTTAATTCTATTTCTTTATAATCATTAATTGCGTTTTTTAGTGAATCAAAATCTGTACAATTAATAGTGTAACCTTCTTTTGATAGCTTTTCACATATTTCTAACTGATGATCATCATTATGTTCATTGTATTTAGAAAGTCTTGGCATAGTTACAACCTTCTTTTTATATCTAAGACCTGTAAGAATTGATCCAACCCCTCCATGAGTTATTATAAGATCACTCTTATTCATATATTCATTAAACTCCTTTGGTGATAGAAAGGGAATTACCTTATATTTATTTGATGAAAACTCTGTATTTCCTGATTGAATTATTATTTCTTCATCAATATTCATATCTTCTAAATACTGAAGCATTCTTTTAAAGCCTAACTCATGAGTTCCTAAAGTAACAAATATCATTAATATAAATCTCCTTTATAAATTGCATTTTCATATACATCAAGCATTTCTTCATGCTGAACTAAAAATACATCTGCAATTTTATTTATCATCTTTCCAGACATACTTTTAGAATTTACTCTTGCAAATGTCTCAATAAATATTATTTTCTTTTTAAATAATTTTGCTATATAACACATAGGAACTGCTGTATGTGCTCCAGTTGTTACTACTACATCTGGTCTTATCTTTAAAAATAAAACTAATGACTTTAATATATTATATGGAAACTTAAACATATAACTTAACATGTAATTTCTAGCTCCATATACTAAATAGCTTATTCTATCTCCATATTTATCTTTTAACTTTAAAGTAGTATCATTTTTTTCAGTTATTATATGATAATCATATCTTTTAAATATATCCTTTAACTGCATTAATTCAGATAAATGTCCTCCAGTTGATGATATAAATATAACTTTTTTCATACGTTTCACCTAAATTTCCTCTTTTAAGATTATTTTATCTACAAATCTCTTAGATGCTAAACCATCAGTGTAATCAAAAAATTTATTTTTAAAGCTTTTTATTTTTTTATAATCACATTCACTATTATTTAATACAGCTATAAGTTCATCAGTAGTTTTAACTATTGGTCCTGGAACTAAGCTTTCATAAGGATAATAGAAATCTCTTTCATGTTCATATGAATCTAAATCATCAGCATAGAATATCATTGGTCTTTCTAATAAAGAATATTCAAATACTATAGATGAATAATCTGTTATAAGTAAATCTGTCATAATTAATATATCATTTATAGCTGGATAATCTGATAAATCAACTATTCTATCATTTTCTATTTTTATACTATCTTTTACAAATGGATGCATTTTAAGAGCTAATACAAAATCTTTTGGTAATGTTTCTACTACTTTCTCAACATCAAATGCTATATCCATTTTTGCATCTGATTGGCTATTTCCTCTAAATGTAGGTGCATATAAAACTATATTCTTACCCTTAAGCTCAGGATATTTACTATATACTCTGTTAGTAGCTTCTTTTTTCATATCATCATTAAAGAAAATATCAGTTCTTGGTATTCCTATAGGATCTATATTGTCTTCACTCATATTAAAAGCTTCTGCATAATATTTACTAACTTCTTTTGAGCTTACTAAAACATGTGAATAATTACTATGTATAGGTATATACTTAACATAATTATTGTCAGCTCCAAAGTTTTTATCTAATATACTAAATCCAAATTTCTTAAATGCACCACATGCATGCCACACTTGCACTACTTCAGTTTTATTTCTAAGCTTTTTAACTGTATATACTGGGAAATAAAAATCATCTATTAAAAAATATTCTGATGTAGCCATATAGTAAGTAGCTTTCATCATATGTAGAAAATAAGTTATTATTCCTTTTGCTCCTCTATTAAATTTTTCATAAAGGAATTTACACTCATAATCTAAATTTCTATTTTGGATTTCATCATAAATATATTTGAAATTTCCATTCATAGTATCATTTCTATAAGTTGCAAAAACTATTCTTTTTTTAACTGGAACTATATAAGAACAGTAGTATACAATTTTAAGTAAATACTTTAATATTACTCTTTCTAATGTTTTCATGTATTAAAAAACCTCACTTTAAGATATATTTAAAGACCCTTTATTAAGGGTCTTTATTTATAAGATTAAACTTTCCAATTTAATACTGTTTTAAATGGAGTAGTTAAGTCATACTCGAATCCTTTTACTATATCTTCAATACCTCTTACATCAATTACTGCTGAGATAAGCTTTTGTAATTGGTTTTGAGCATCTTCATGAGTTTCTAAGAAATCTACTGCTGCTTGGAAATCATCTCTTCCACTTCTACTACTTCCTATAAGCGTTAATCCTTTTTCTAAAACCATTCTTGTGTTTATAGGAACTGGATTTTCTGAAACCCCAAGTAAAGCAATTGTACCTTCTGGATTTATGTAATCTATTATTTGCTCTATTGCAAATTCGCTTCCTTTACCACCAACTGCTTCAAACGCATGATCTATTCTTAAATCATCTGGTATACTATCTATTTGTATAGTTTCATCTACAAATGAGAAGAAGCTTAGTTTTTCTTCATTTTTACCAAATACTATTATCTCTGAATCTGGGAATTTTTTTCTAAGCATTAATGCAGTTATAAATCCTACATTTCCATCTCCCCATACTCCTATTTTATTTCTTCTCTTATGAGCTTTTTTATCAAATCTATCGATTGAATGAGCTGATACACTCATAAGTTCTAAGAATGAAGCAACATCATGATTTATATTACCATATTTTATAATACGGTCTCTTTTCATAAATACATACTGTTGCATGAATCCATCAAATCCACTTGCTCTAAATTTACTTGTTCTTAAATAATTTTCTGCTATTATATTATCAACTTGAGTTGGAGTATTTGGAATCATAACTACCGTATCACCAGGCTTAAATTCACCCTTTGGATCATATATAACTTCACCAACACCTTCATGAATTAGAGCCATAGGAAGCTTCTTTTTCATAACTTCCTTTCCTCTACTTCCTGTATAGTATCTTTGGTCTGCCGCACAAACTGATAATCTTGTAGGTCTTACAATTACTCCTTCTCCATCTAAGCTTCTCTCTTCAAATTCTACAGTGATTTGCTTAGGTGCAACTAATCTATATACCTTATTTATCATTTATATCATCCCTTACTAAAGCATTTGCTAGTTTTAAATCGTATGGAGTAGTTATTTTCATATTAAATACTTCTCCTTGTACTAACTTAACATTTTTTCCTTTAACAACAAATATCTTTGCAGCATCAGTTAATATTTGTTTTTCATCATCAGATAATGAATTATATAAAGTAGTTAATTCTTTTATGTTAAAGCTTTGAGGTGTTTGACCTTGATACATAAAATCACGTCTTGGAATATTGCTTATTACATTTCCATCAACTGATTCTACTATTGTATCAAAAGCTGGAACAACAGTATCGCAAGCTCCAAATTTTAAAGCAGCATCAATATTATCATTTATAATTCTATGTGTTAAAAATGGTCTTACTGCATCATGAGTAACTATTATATCATCATCATTTATTCCAAAGTTTTCTTCGATATATCTTATACCACTCATTATTGATTCATTTCTATCTGATCCACCTGCACATACAGCAATTTTTTCTTTTAATTGTGCAGGGATAAACTTATTTATTAAGTCATTAGTATGTTGTATCCATTGTTTAGGACTTGTAATAATTATTTTATTTAATCTTTCATTTAATAAAAATGCTTCTATTGTATGAATTATTATTGGTTTATTTCCTATTTTTAAGAATTGCTTTGGCATTTCAGTATTACCCATACGAGTACCTTTTCCACCAGCTAAAATTTCTGCGTATATCATTTTATCACTCCCATGAAACTTCATTATTTCTACTTATCTAGTTTTAAAAGAGTATCTACTACTCTTTGTGTTGATTTACCATCAAAATGATCAAAGAAAGTGTTTCTAAACTTCTCAAGTTTTTCAACTTCAAACTTATTTTCTTTTATTATTTCTACAATCTCATCAGTTGTTTTTGCTATAGGTCCTGGAACAAAGCTTTCATATGGATAGTAGAAATCTCTTGAAGCAATATAATCATCTAAATCATAAGCAAAGAATATCATTGGCTTATTTAATAATGAATATTCAAAGCAAACTGATGAATAATCCGTTATAAGAATATCTGTTACAAATAGTAAATCATTTATTTCTCTTTCTTCTGATAGATCTATTACAAAGTCTTTGCATTCATCTGGTATTTCCATATGTTGTTTTATAAATGGATGTAACTTTGAAATAATTATGTAATCTTCTTTTAAAGCTTCATAAAGTTTTTCTATTTCAAATACATCAAAGTCATAAGTTGCACTCTTTTGTCCGCTTCCTCTGAATGTAGGTGCAAACATTATTACTTTTTTATCTTTTAATTGAGGGTATTTACTATAGATTTCATTAATCTTATTTTCTTTATATTCTTGATCAAAGAATATATCAGTTCTTGGTACACCAGTTGATATAACTCTTTCTTCTGAAATTCCAAAAGCTTCTGCATAATGTAATCTTATATTTTCTGAACTAACTATAGCTTTTGTATAATTTCTATGATTTTTTGATTTAACTTTAGGACCACCTTTTTTACCTATTCTACTAAATCCAAAAGTTTTAAAAGCTCCAGTGGCATGCCATAATTGTATAACTTCAACATTATCTCTAATATCATATTTATATATTTGTGGATAATAATCATCAAGTAAAACGTATTTACTAGTTGCTATATAATTAACAAAACTAATCATTTCTTTTAATGATCTTTTCGCTGTTATACTTGGCTTAAGCATTGATTTTATTTCATAGCCACCTCTTTTTTGTAATTCATTATATATAAATTCAAAATTACCAGTAAAATCAACTCTACTATCTGATAAAAAAGCTACTCTATTTTCAACTACTTTTCTATGTTTTGCTACGCTATATACTTTTTGTAAAAACCAATTACCTAATTTTCTTTTTCTTTTTTTAAGATTTTTCTTAAGCTTCTTTGCTTTAGGACTTTTTACAGTAAGTTTCTTGATATATTCACTAGTTGATAGTTCTTCATCCGATACATTTATAGTTATAAATCCATCTTTAAGTTCTAATTCTTCTACTCTTCTAAACTTCTTACTATCAGCTTTTAATTTTTTAGGTGCTATATCAATAAGCTCTTCACCATCTCCAATATATTTTAAAGGAGTTTCAATTTTTTCTCCATTAGCATTTAGATATAAGCCAATTTTCCAATTTCCCTTTGTTAGCGGTTTTCTGTAATTTATACTACTTAATTCTATAAATCCTTCAAATCCTGCATAGTCATAATTAGTATCATCATCTTTATATTTTTCTGTTATTTCAATTCTCAATTCATTTTTAGCTGGCATTATAAATTTTCTCTCATCATTATATATAAATAAAGATTTTTTTACTTTATAATCTTTATCTATATTTTTTCCTCGAATTAATGCATATCCTCTTATATAAATTCTTTCTTCCTTCGAGTTCCAATCTATATACTCAGCTCCACATACTAATTTATCCATTTCATCCACCCTATTCATTTTTTAAAACTTCATGTTCTATATAAATTATCCCACGACCATTTTTATTTTTTTCATTAGCTTTTACTTTAAATGATTTTTTATTTGAATATCCTACAAAAAATATTCCTGTTCCCTCTCTTAACTCTCCTGATAACAAATATTTACCAGGTAATAATAAGTTTTCTAACTTTATTTTTAAAGTATGTTTTCCTATACTATTTTCAATTAAATAGTCATTGTTCATTTTATCACTTGAATAAATTAAATTAGTTGCTGCATCTCTTATTGTAAATGACCATTTTAAATTAGGCATATCCTTCTTAATTTCATAATCAAAAGAATATACTATATCATCACCTGATTCAAATTCACCCTTATTTTCAAATTTAAAGTTAGTTACTTCTATATATGCTTTTTTATCTATTTGAGATTTTCCTTGCGCCTTTTTCTTCTTTTCCTCTTTAGCCTTTTCTTCTTTTAAGAAGTTTTCATACTTAGGTAAAATCTCTTTAGTTGGACCATAATCGACTAACTTTCCATCTTTTATCCACATGCATTTTGTACAGAATGAACCAACTGTGTACAGTGAGTGACTTACAAAGAATATTGTTTTACCATTTTTTCTAAACTCACTCATTTTTCTTAAACACTTAGTTTTAAATACATCATCTCCAACAGCTAGTGCTTCATCAACGATTAAAACATCTGGATCAACATTAACTGATATTGCAAATCCAAGTCTTGCTTTCATACCGCTTGAATATGTTCTTACTGGTTGATTAATATGTTCACCAATATCTGCAAACTCAACTATTTCTTGAACTTTTTTATCCATTTCTTCTTTTTTATATCCAAGTATAGCTCCCTTTACATATATGTTTTCATATCCTGTAAGCTCTTGGTCAAATCCTGAATTTAATTCAAGTATTGCTGATATTTTACCTTTAATATCAACATTCCCTGATGTTGGTTTTACAACACCTGTAATTATTTTAAGTAAAGTTGATTTTCCCGCACCATTTTTACCTAAAACACCAACAGCTTCTCCCTTTTCTATTTCTACATCAATATTTTGCAATGCCTTATATTCAGTATAATTCTTCTCATTTAATATTAAGTCTATAACTCTTTGAAAAGGCTTTTTATATATTCTATATGTCTTACTTATATTATCTATTTTAATAGCATACATGTTTTAATCACTCCTATAATATATCTGCAAAGTAATCTCTTAATTTACCGTGTATAAATATTCCTAATAACATTAGAATTAAAACAACAGCCCAAAAATACAATGTTAATATAGGACTATGCCAAAACCATTTATGGTATAAAATAGCTTCTCTAAAGCCTTCTATAACGTAGAAAAATGGATTTAATTTTACAATTGTACTTAATAGTGGATCTTTTATGTTTGCAATAGGCCATAATATAGGACTAACCCAGAATATTAAGACTATTATTGAATTTAATAAGAACTCAATATCTCTACTTACTACAACCAATGCTGATGTTGTAAATGATATTGCTACTAACAAAATAAATGCCGCAAGAGCATAATATATGGCTTGTAACCAATATATACTCGGATAAATTCCATGAGCTAAGCACATTATAATAGCAACTGCAACAAACATAAAGCTACTAATAAATCCTGATAAAACTCTAAAAGTTGATATTATTGATGTAGGGAACACCATCTTAGTGACTAAGTATCTATTTTTTCTTATAGAACTTGCAGCCGGAACTAAAGTATCCCTTATGAAGAACCATGGCACTAATCCTATGACTAACCAAACTATATAAGGTTGTTTAATCGATTTTGTAGTACCTTTAAGTCCTATTTGAATAGTAAACCAATATGCAAAAACAAATATTATGTTTTTTATTAGTGGCCAAGCAGCACCTAAAGCCGTTCCTGAGAATTGCTTTTTAAGATCTTTGTTTGCCATATTTACTATTTGTAAGGGATTTTTTATGTGTTCATTTACTACAACCTTAACACTTTCTGTAAATTTCATAATCTCTTCTCCTTGTTTGTATTATAACGCATTTATTATATCATATTTTTAGGTTATATATAGAAAATCATATTTAACTTACACCCAACCCAATTATAATTTTTATATTAAAAAAAGGATATTTTGTGCAAAATATCCTTTAGTCTGGTAGAGCGTATAGGAATCGAACCCATAATGTACCGTCCGTAGCGGTATGTTATATCCATTTAACTAACGCTCCATTTTCATATTATATTAACAAAATTATCTTATCATAAATTTTAATGTAGTGCAAATTTTTTTAATACATATAAAAACCTAAATATATATGTCTGAAAACTCTATTTCTAATAATTGTACTCTATCTCTTTCATCCTTAAATTTAACTTCTTCTTTTTCTAATTTTGTATTAGGAAGTATAATTGTAAAGTTTGATCCTTTATTAAGTTCACTCTTTAAAGTTATTCTTCCATCATGGAGCTTAACTAATGATTTAACTAAATCCAATCCTATTCCACTACCATTATGCTTATTCTTTTTGCTTCCTTGATTAAATCTTTCAAAAATTTTCTTTTGATCTTCTTTACTTATTCCTAAACCATTATCCGCCACACTAATTTTTACATCTTTATCATCTATCATAAGAGTTACATATATAAAGCTTCCAATCGGTGAAAATTTTATAGCATTTGAAATAAGATTTATACACATTCTGTCAAGTGCTTGTGGATCTACCCCAACTATGCATTCTTCTTTATTTGTATCAAATATAAGCGTTATATCCTTTTGTTTTGCATATTTATCTATAGATCCCATAACAGTTTCAATGAAATTTACTATTTCTATATTTTCCTTATTTATTTTAAAGTATTTATTTTCTAATCTAGTTATATCAATTAAGTTATCTATTAATTTTAACATCTTATAAGTATTTCGTTTCACTATATTTAGATATTCTTTTTCTTTATTATCACAATTTATATTTTCTCTATTCTTTATACACTCTAACATATAGTTTGCGCTCATAATTATATTAAGTATTGATCTTAAATCATGAGATATATTCATCATAAAGTTTTCTTGTATTTCTTGTTTCTCTTGTAATTTTTCTATAAGTAAAATCATTTCTTCTTTTGATAATTTATTTATCTTAGATTTTAAATTACTTTTTATCATATACCATTTACCTTAACCCTTCATACCCTTAATGTAAATTTTATCATTTTTTGTAATCCTATACAATAAATTTATACATAAATATTATTATTTTGTTATTATATACTACTATATTTTTATATATTCAAAATATAAGTATGATTTTTTCCAATTTAATTCCAAAACACCAATCTCCTCTAGAATAAAAATATTTATTTATATAAAGTTTAACATAATCCAATCTTAAATAGGCAATACTACTATCAAGTACTATTTGGAAGGAGTTTTTTGTTATGAAAAGTTTAAAAGGAAGTAAAACAGCTGATAATCTAGCAAAAGCTTTTGCTGGAGAATCTCAAGCTAGAAATAGGTACACATTTTTCTCAAGACTAGCTGCAAAAGATGGTCATAAACAAATTGAAGCAGTATTTTTAGAAACAGCTGATAATGAAAGAGCACATGCTAGAGTCTTTTATGATCTATTAATTGAAGGTCTTGGAAAAGATCAAATTCATGTTGATGCAGAGTATCCAGTTGCCTTTGGAACAACTTTAGATAATTTAAAATATGCAGCTGAAGGTGAAAGAGAAGAATGGGGGAACGCTTATCCTAAATTTGCTGAAATTGCAAAAGAAGAAGGTTATCCAGAAGTAGCACATGCTTTCTCTAAAATATTAGAAATAGAAAAACATCATGAACAACGTTACTTAGATTTATATGCAAATCTAAAAGATGATCTTTTATATAAACGTAATGAACCAAAATATTGGAAATGCAGAAATTGTGGTTACATATATGAAGGAACTGAAGCTCCAAAAGTATGTCCTGCATGCAAGCATCCTCAAGGATATTTTGAAATCATGTATGATACTGAAGCTCTTGGTGAAAGTAAAGAACATTCTAAATAAAACAGAGATACAATTGTATCTCTGTTTTATTATAAAATATTAAATTTTGCTATGCTTCCATTTTTAGTTGATTTAACTTCAAGCTTTGCATCTATTCTTTCTTTAAGCTCTTCAACATGAGATATTATACCAACTAACCTACCTCCACTTTGTAAATCTAAAAGACTATCTATAGCACTATCAAGAGATTGTGGATCTAAAGTACCAAATCCTTCATCAATAAACATTGTTTCTAATGATACTCCTCCACTATTTGATTGAACTACATCAGATAATCCAAGTGCTAAAGATAAAGATGCTTTAAAACTTTCTCCTCCTGAAAGCGAACTTACATCTCTAGAGCTTGCTGTGTAATTATCATAAACTTCAAGTTCTAATCCCTTTTGTCCTAAGCCTTTACTTTTACTTGTTTTTCTTTTAAGTGAAAATCTATCACCTGTCATCTTTTCTAATCTTAAATTTGCAGCATCTATTATATCTTGGAAATATGATGCTAATACATATCTTTCAAATGATATATATGGAGCTTTTTTACCATTTGAAAGTTCTGCAAGTTCTCCTATAACTTTATATTGAGCTTCTTTTTCTTTAAATTTATCATTTAATTCTACAATCTTTTTTAAAATATCTTTATTATTATTTATTATATAGAATTCTTCTTTTAATTTATTTTCCTCTTCTTTTTCTTTTGATTTTATATTATTAATCAAATCATCTATTTCTTCTATAGAAATGAAATTAATATTCTCGCATTTCTTAACTAAATCTCCTTTCTTCTCTGTTAATATTCCTAACTTCTTGTTATAATCAACTATTTCTTTCTCTAAGTTTTCTATTTCATCTATAGCTTCTTTTGCTTCATCATAATCTTCTTTATCTTTAAATCCTTCTTTTTCTAAAGCTACTCTAAACTCTTCTTTTGATTTTTTAATATCTTTTTCTAATTCTTTGATATTTTTTTCTATTTCTTTAGACTTTGATTTTTCACCTTCAACACTTTTCATAGTAGCTTCTCTATCTTTAATTAACTCATTTAACCTTTTCTTACTTTCTTCTAATTCTTTTTCTTTATCTTCTATTGAATTAATTAAAACATCTAAAGAGTTAATTTCATCTGGCATATCTTTTTGTAAGCTTTCGCATGATGATTTTAGTCCTTCAAGTTTTGCAAATTTTTCTTTATCTTCAGTATTTAATTTTTGAATTGCTATTTCTATTATCTCTATATCTTCTTCTAATTCTTTATTGCTCTTTTTAAGATCTTCTTTATTTTCTATCTTATCTGAAATTTCTTTTAATTCATTGTTTTTATTATCTATTGCTTGTTTTAATTTTTTGCCTTTATCTTCTACTATATCCTTTAAATCTTCTTTATAAGTAGTAATACCATCTATCTCCATTGTTTCTAACATACTATCAATATTTTTTAACGCATTATCTAAATTTGATTTTATTTCTGTTAGTTTTATAAGCTTTTCATTATTTGCTTTTTCATGTTCTTTAAAGTCATTTTTCTTTTGCTTTAGTTCTTCTTCTGTTGGTACATCGCCACTAGTTTTACTTGCTGGATTTGGATGATTTAAAGAACCACATACTGGGCAAGGTATTCCTTCTTTCAGACCATCAGCTAATATTCCTGCTTGTTCCTTTTTATATATTTCTTCTAAATTCTCATATTCAGCTTTAATCTTCTTATATTCAGTTTCAAACTTTAGATATTCTTCTTTGTATTTCTTATGATTATTCTTTAACTCTTCGTAAGCTCTAATCTTTAAGAATAACTCTCTTAATTTATCTATCTCGTTTTTTTCATCTTTGATAGAATTCTCTAGACTAACTTTTTTAATCTCAAGTTCTGATATTTCCTTTAATTTAGTTTCATTTTCTTCTTTAGTCTTTTTATTTTTATCTAAATGTAACTCTTTATATTTTATATCATTTGATATTTGCTTAATTCTTTTTTCAATTTCTATTATTGAGTTTCTCTTTTTTTCATATTCTTCTATTTTAGGACCTAATGTTTTTAACTTTCCTATTTCTTCAGTAAGCTTAGTTCTTATATGCTCATTATCTTCTTCAACCTTTACAAACTGATCTTGCTCATTTAATTTATCTTGCAATTCTTTTATATTGTTAAGTGAATTTTTATATTCAGATTGTTTATTACTTAATTTTTTATAATAATCATTATATTTTTCTTCTATATTTCTTATATCTTTAGCTTTCTTTATCTTCTCTAATAATTCTTCCTTATTCTTAAATTCTTCTGCTTTAAGTAATTCGTGTTCTAATTCTTTTATTATTTGTTCTTTTTCTTTTAATATAGAATTATTTTTTTCTCCTATTAATTTCTCTTCTTTGCTTTTTTCTAAATCCTTTTTTATATCTTTTAATAAACTCTCATTTTGATTATAAATATTTTCTTCTTTATCTATTAGTTCCTTAAGCTGATCAATTACTAATGGAAAATCTATATACTCTCCAATCAAAATATCATGATCTCCCTTTATATCTCCCAAGTAATTTTTCATTTTTTCTTTGCATAAATTTCTTTCTTTACTTAACTTATTAGCTTTTTCTTTAAGTAAAGATTGTATCTTTTCAAATGAATAAGTATTAAATATTTTTCTAAAAATCTCTTCACGCTCTATAGAATTTGCAAGTAATAATTTTTTAAACTCACCTTGTGGTAACATTACAATTTGCTTAAATTGCTCTTTTGTTATACCTAAAATTTCTTCTATTTTTTCGTTAACAGCTTTAACTTTTGTAATAACCTTTCCATTTGGAAGTATTAATTCAGCTTCTGAATCTTTTTCTGTAAAACCTTCACCTCTAGCCTTTCTTTTCTTTTGCTTAGGACTTCTAGTTATCTTATAAATTTGTCCTCTAAATTCAAAATCTAACTCAACAAATGTTTCAGTATCTACATCTGCAAAATGACTTCTTAGAGAATCATTTTCTCTACTTTCTCCACTTGCTTCTCCATATAGTGCATAGCTTATAGCATCAAAAATAGTCGTCTTTCCTGAACCTGTAGGTCCTGTTATAACAAATATATTTCTACCGTTTAATTCTCTAAAATCTAATTCTTGCTTATTTGCATATGGCCCAAAGGCTGATATTATTAATTTAACTGGTTTCATAAATTATATCTCCCCTTTTAAAACCTCATTTATGATTTCGTCTATGACTTTACTTTTCTCTTCTGTAAACTCTCCATCAGATAATGAATTATAAAACTCTTCAAATAAATCTTTCTCTGATTTATTTTTATATCCATTTTTAGCCGACGTGTTATTTTCATCATATTGTCTTTTATTTTCTCTAGTTATTAGCATTGTGTTTGGATATACTGCTCTTAATTTTTCTATTGGATTAATAAGCTCACCATCATCTAAAAGAACTGCCTGTATGTAATCTTCTTTTCCTTCTGTAATATTTCTTCCGTTTTCTATAAGCTCATCTATATTTCCCTTTATAATTCTTAAATCTCTTAAAGGAGTTAATTCTTTTAAATCTATATTTACATTCTTGTCCTCATCTATTTCAAATATAGTAACTCCCTTTTTTTGATTTACCTCTGAAAATGAATATTTTAATAGAGAGCCTGAATATCTTACCTCTTCTCTACCTACCTTTTGTCTTCCATGAAGGTGGCCAAGTGCTACATAATCAAAATTATCAAATATATTACAATCAATAAGATCTGTTCCTCCTATTGATAGAGGTCTTTCAGATTCACTTACTTCAAGATTTGCAGCTTGATATTTATTTTTATCAGATTCTTTAGCCTCATCTCTATAAATAGTTGCATATCCATGTGTTATAAGAATATTTCTCTCATTCTTATTAAGATTTATTTTTTCAACAATTGCTTTCATAGCATCATTATGATTTTTAATTTCACTATTATCTAAAAGCTTTCTAATTACTGATGGATCTTTATAAGGTACTAAATAAAAATTAATCTTACCATAATCATCATCAAGTTCTATTTTTCTATATAGTTCTTCATCACGTCCTATGATATATAAGCCCTGTTTTTCTAATATAGTATTAACAAAACCCACTCTCTCTCCACTATCGTGATTGCCTGAAATAGCTAATACTTTTATACCCTTTTTAGTCACTAATTCACTCAAAACATCATTTAACAATTCCACACCATCAACAGGTGGAATTGATCTATCATATATATCTCCAGCTATTATAAGTACATCTGGTTTTTCTTTATCAATTAATTTCAATAATTCATTCAATATATACTTTTGGTCTTCTAACATTGAAAATTCATTTACTATCTTTCCAATATGCCAATCACTTGTATGAATAATTTTCATATTGCCTCTACACACCTCTCTAATCATCTTTTAATATATAAATAATTATATCAAAAAAGGTGATTTCTAAAACTTAGAAACCACCTTTATTAATTATAACTTAATCTTCTTTAAAAGATCTTTTTTTATATATCTTAGGATAAATATTATATATATTACTGTTCCTGCAACAAATGCTGTGTCAAAATATACATCTGGTCTTATTACTCTAAATGGTATTAAAATTATACTTGGAAGTGTTGAAGCATAAATAGCTAACGAATACATAGCAGATGACTTCATTCTAAGCCCCATAAACATTCCTATAATTATTGATATTGCTGCTATTAATAAGTAATTAAGTAATCCTGTAATAAAGTATTGTATTATCATAGATACTGCAGTTAAAGGAATTACAATTGCTCCTACAAGCCTTAAATCATCAATAATTTCCTTATTAGTGTATTCATCTACAAATAAATCTTTATATAGCATTTCTTTGCTTATTCCATTTGTTCCTACTTTAATCCCATCTTTTAAAAATGTCATATATATATCTCCATGTACATATTCATTTTCTACTTTAGCAGATTGATTTAAGCTATCATTGCTATCTATATAAACAATCATTCCATCTTCATTAAATTTAAGTGGACTATTGTTCATTTTTAATATTCCATTTTTTATAGAAAAATCATACTTAGAATCACTAAGTTCCACAACACTTTTATCTATACTATTTTTCATTTTAAATCCCATAAATATACCTTGTATACCACCAATTATAAGGCTAAGAATAAATGCATATAATATAGATTTTTTAATTCCTCCTTTTGCATACTCAGCAAAAGTATTCATATTGTATATGTTATTTTTCAACTTAACAAAAAAGTTATCTCTATTCACGCTTCTTACTCCTTTAAATTACTCTTATAAGATTATTTTTTCCTAAATTCTCTTTAACTATAGTAACATAATAAATTATATTATTAAATATCTTTGTTTAGGTTTGCATTTTTTGGTTAATAATTGAAATAAAAATTATTTTAGGAGGGGTTATCTTGTCAAAAAACAAACATATCAATAATAACCAAGAAGAAATCAAAGATAATATACAAGTATTTGATAATTTATACGCAGAAAATGAATATGATTCAGATAATGACTATGATTTAGATGAATCAATTGCATATAACCAAAACTATAGAAAATTTAACTTTATAAGAATAGTATCTATAGTTATAGCTTCCATTATTATATTAGCAAGCATTTTTAGCTATCAAGCTTATCAATATAAATCATTAATGTATAACTTTAAAGAATCTTTTGATTCAAGTAATTATGCTGAAGCTAATAATTATATATTAACATCAGAAAATTTTAATATATTTAAATCTATATTATTAAAAAATGATTTAGAATCTTATTTTAAAGAAAAAATAATAGACATAAGAGATAAAGTAAATTCAAATCAATTATCATCAACTGATGCTTTAGCAATAATTGATGAGATTAATAGATATTCTATATTAAACATAGATTCAGAAGACAGTGCTTATATTTTATCTGATGAATTTGATCTTTATACTGATCCTTTATCTAAAGGTATATCAGAATTTGAACAAGGTAAATATGAAGATGCAATTACAACATTAAACAAAATATCATCAACAGATAAAGAATATAAAGATGCTAAAGATTATATAAATAAATCCAAATCAAAATTAAAAGAAGAAATATTAAATACAGCAGAAAATTATAAAAAGAAAGAGTACTTTACTGCTGCTATTAATTTAATAGAATCAAAGCTTAATATGCTTTCTAATGATAAAGATTTAGTAGAAAAAATTTCAGAACTAAAAGATGCTAGAACTGAATATTTAGCTAGCCAAAAATCTTCTGAAGCTCCAACTACTTCTTCTCAGCTTGTAAGCTCAATAAATACAGCAAATATAAATGCATTAGATATTGAAAGTTTAACTGATTACTTAATATATGTAGATACTAATTCTCAAACTACTAACATTTATACAGGTTCTAAAAATAAGTGGTCTTTAAAAAAATCAATGAAATGTTCTACTGGAATAGAAAATAAAGAGACTCCATCTGGTGTTTATACTGTCCAAAACAGAGATGAATGGTTCTTCTCTGAAAAGTATAATCAAGGTGGTAAGTATTGGGTTCAATTTGATGGAGATTATCTTTTCCATTCCCTTCCTTATGCAAGGGATCAACAAACTGTTTTAGATGAAACACTTGGAACTCCAGCTTCACATGGGTGTGTAAGATTATCACTAGAAGATTCTAAGTGGCTTTATGATAATATAACAAAAGATACTAAAGTAATAATTAAATAACCCCTTATATTTAAAATAACTTATTTATATTATATGATAGTAAATAAGTTATTTTTTATTATAGGAGGATATTATGCATATAAAAATCCCTGATAAAGTTAAATTTATAATAGATACATTTTATGAAAATAATTATGAGGCATTTATGGTTGGTGGTTGTATAAGAGATTCTTTACTTTCAAAAGAACCTAAAGATTATGATATAGCAACTTCAGCTCTACCTAATATAACAGAATCACTTTTTGAAAAAACAATTCCTACTGGTATCAAACATGGTACTATAACAGTGCTTCTTGATAAAGAACCTTTTGAAGTTACTACTTATAGAATTGAAGGAGAATATAAAGACAATAGAAGACCTGATGAAATATCTTTTGTTACAAATATTAAAGATGACCTTTCAAGAAGGGATTTTACTATAAATGCTTTTGCTTATAATTCTAAAGAAGGTCTTAAAGATTATTTTAATGGATTAGAGGATTTACAAAACAAAATAATTAGAACAGTTGGTGATAGCAACAAAAGATTTAATGAAGATGCACTTAGAATGATGCGTGCTATAAGATTTGCTTCACAACTAGATTTTAATATTGAGAAATCAACTTTAGATGGAATTAAGAAAAATAAAAATCTACTTAAAAATATAAGTTCTGAAAGAATACGTGATGAGCTTTGTAAATTACTATTATCTGATAACTCAAGAAAGGGACTAAATCTTTTAAAAGATTGTGGAGTTTTAGATGTGATAATTCCAGAGTTAACATCATTAATAGGTTTTAATCATAAAACTAAAGATTATAATGAAGATTTATTTGATCATACATTATCTGTAGTTGAAAATACTCCAAATGATTTAATATTAAGACTTTCTGCACTATTTCACGATATAGGAAAGCCTAAAGTTAATGATAATATTAGTGAAGATATAACTAGAAAAATATTAACTAGATTGCATTTTGATAATAAAACAATAAAATCTGTATGCATTCTAATTAAAGAGTATATGAATGTTTTAGGAAATTCTACTGATATAGATATTAAAAGGTTTATAAATAGAACTTCTAAAGAAAATATATACTCATTATTAGAGTTTCAAAAAGCTCACGTATTATCACTCAAAAATTCTGATTTAGACTTATATGAACTTAATAATATGAAAAATAAAATAGATAATATAATAAATTCTAATATTCCTCTTAGTATTAAGGATCTAAATATTGATGGTAGCATTTTGACAAAAGAATTAAATTTAAAACCAGGAAAAGTTATAGGAGAAACTCTAAATTATTTATTAGAAGTAGTTTTAAATAATCCTAATTTAAATAATGAAACAATTCTTTTAGAAAAAGCTAAGACTTTTATTCAAAATAAAAAAGGTTAAATTTACATTTAACCTTTTTATATATTTACTTATTATTCTTTATCTTAGCTTTCTTTTAAACTTCTTTTATCTAATTTAGATACTATTATAAGAATTATTATTCCTATAAAGCTACAAATAGCCCCTATTCTTAAGAATGGTGTTTTATAAGTTAGTTCTATATTATGATTTCCTTTACTTAAATTTGCACCTAAAAACGCTTTATTTACGGCAAAAGTTTTTGTTTCTTTTCCATCTATCTTTAAATGCCATCCCTTTGAATAAGGAATTTGGAATGAAATTATTCCATCTACTTTTGAATCTATACTTCCAATTACTTTGTCATTAGATATACTATCTATCTTCATTGAATTATCTTTTAAAGCTTCAAATTCACTATTATAATCTTGAATAGGTAAGCTAAATATATTAAGTGAATCAAAAGTATATTCGCCAGGATTATTGAAAGTTAAAACAATCTTTTCACCATTATTAGATTCTTCTTTGTAATATCCTAAATTAATTAAAGTTTCACTCATAGTAAACGCATCTGATCCATCTAATGATCCACGTTGATTGAATGTTTTACTAATATCTTTATAAGATGCTGTTAATTTAAATGCATCATATTTACCAATATTACTTAATTTAATTTTCTTATTTTTAGGTTCATATTTTAAATTTTTTAAGTTTACATATAATTCACCAGATGGTATATCACCTTTGAGATTAATAACTACTTCTTGATTTGCTTTAGTAACAACAATTTTATTTTCTAAAACTTTTGCTGCACTATTTTTAATATCAAATTTTATGTTATTTATCTTACTTGGTATAACATCTATATTACTTTTTGCATCATTATTAGAAACACTTGCTGCATAAACTAAAGTTTCTTCTTTTTCTAAACCACTTAATTTATCAAAATTATCAATATCATATATATTTTTATAAACATAAGCAAATGGAAGTGGGTTTTCTTTTTGATATATATCAAACTTTCCAACAGTTTCAATCTTTTTTATTGACGGGTCAAAATGTGGATTTTCTGTGGATTTTGATATATAATATTTAACTCCCATTATATTATTAACTATAGATCTATTATCAAAATTTATTATTGGACTATTAGGTGTAAATGATCTATTGTTTAAGTCACTAGCAAATTCTGATAAATTAGAATTATTTACTGATAAATATGAATCTATCCCATTATAATTTAATACTAAAGAATTATTTCTAGTATTATTACGAGAAATATTGTCTGCTTTTGCTATTCTGTAGAAACTATCATCATTTTCTTTAATATACTTTTCAGCTCCATTAAATGATTTATTATAATAATTTAAAGCTTTCCCTCTTTTAATAAACTGATCTATATAATTATGTCCTTTTGGACTATATCTATAGTAATTATTAAATACTATATTTATCGAAAGTAAAATTAATATAGAAATAAATAATATTTTACTATTAAATTTATTTCTGATTTTATATGCATATAATACTACAACAAATATTATCCCCATTATAATTTGAGGCAACATATTATTTTTAAAATCTGTTATCTCGTTTTCTACTAATGCAAATAATATATAAAATATTATTATAAAAATCATCCAATATATATCTTTTTTTGATATATTTTTTATATTATCATATCCAATACTTATAATTACACTTACTATAAGAGCAAATGCAAATGTCCATCTATTAGATATTGATAAGAATCCATTCATTACTTTTCCTACTATAGGGAAAAGTAACATTATAAAAAATAAAATTGTCATATAAAAATATGTTTTATGTTGTTTTCTAGTTTTAAAAACAATTGGAAGTAAAAGAACAGCTATCACTGGAAAAACTAAAATAACCCAAAAAGTATAACCTCCAGGTGATATTGAGCTATAAATTAAATTTAAATAATATGAAATTGGATATAACATCATACTTATTTCATTGCTTTTATTAGCTAATCTAGATGAATTAAATATTGTATATAATGTTGGTGCTAATACAATTCCTGAAATTAATAATCCAATCATAAAGTATATTATTAAATCAAATATATACTTTCCAAACTTTAACTCTTCTTTTTTATATAATTCTATATATCTTAAAAATGCATATATTACACTTATAATTGCAATCATGTAGAAAAAATAAAAATTTGAAATCATTGCAATTGCAACGATTATAGAAAACATATACTTTTTTCTATTCTTAATAACATTTTCTATACATAAAAATGCTAATGGTAATATAATTAATGGATTTATAAAGTATGGATGTTTTATTGCAGACATCATTACAAATCCAGAAAAAGCGTATGAAATACTACCTAATATTGTTGCATTTTTAGAAAAATTCATTTTTTTTGCATATAAAATAAATGCTATTCCAACGCAATATAATCTTAATGCAATTAATAAATTAAATACTAGCTCCAGTTTATTTAAAGGAAACAATAATGATATATAATCAAATATATCTCCTAAGACATAATACGAGTATGTGGCCATTAAATCATTTCCATATCCTATTGACCATGACCACTCATTAAATCCTGCATTAGGATTTTTAATAAAATTTCTTATAGTTTCATTAAAATTATATAAAATTGAGTAATGTTGTCTTATTCCATCTTCATTCCAAATTAATGATCTATTATACTTAATAAACATTAAATAAAATAATGAAAATATTATAATAAACATTATCGTATATATAAATACAGCTGATTTTCTAATATTACTTGAAATTTTCATCTTTTTTTCTCCTAGCCTATATAACATCTTTTCATTACACTAATCATCGGCATTTTTCAATTATTAATATTTATCATTTGTATTATATATTCATCAATAAAATAAAATTATTTTATTTCTTGTTTTTAAATACGTACAGTTTACTTAATATATAATTTAATATTATAACTATTATGTTTATTACAATTTTACTTATCATATCTTCTATTCCAATTACTGAAACAAAAAGATACATTAGTAATAAGTCTAAAATTCCAGTAGCACCTCTAGCTACAGTAAAATCAATAAGCTCTCTTAATACTATAGAAAAACTATAATTTTTACTGTTAAATACATATATTTTATTAGTTATAAATGCAAATAAAACTGATAGTATCCATGCTATTATATTACTTGGGATTAATCCTAAGTTTATTAATCTTGAACAAGCAAAAAAAGCAATAATATTTATAGCAGTAGTTAATACACCAAAAACTATATATAGTATCTGTTCTTTAAACTGATTATATATGTTAAGTATCTTCTCCATAATAAATTACCTCCTAAATTATTTTTACCTAAATATAATACCATAAATTTCTATGTATTGTATTAGCAAAATAAGGCACACACTTTAATATGCGTACCTTACAGCTTAATTTATATTTCAATAGCTTTTTCTATATAAAATAAATATAAATATCTCTTACTTACTACTTTACCAGTCATCTTTTCTAATGCTTTAGTATAATAATCCATTTGTATTTTATATTTTTTGTTCATTTCCTCTTCTATATTTTCTTTAACATAATCAGTTTTATAATCTACAAGAACTATCTCTCCATTTTCCTCAAAGAAAAGATCTATTATACCTTGAAGTCTTACATTTTCATTTCCTGATTCATCTTCTATATTATCTTTTATATCTTTAACACTTATACTCGTATAAAATGGTAATTCTCTACGTATTACTCCACCATTTTCATATACTTTTATTACTCTTTTTCCTATATCACTTTTAAAGAAATTAAGTACTTTAAATGGATTAATAGCTTTAAATTCATCTTTAGTTAAAAGTTCATTTTTAACCATGTCTTCAAGTTGTAATTTTATATCATTTAATGATCCTAATTTTTCATAATCTATCTTTTGCATTACAAAGTGCATAGCTGTACCTTTTTCTGCACCAGACAATCCTTTTTCTTCTTGAAGAAATCTTGGTTTTAGAGTAATTTCATCTTTAAATAGCTTTTCACCAGTATATTCTACTTCTTCATAACTAGATTTCTTTAAATCTGAAACAGAAAAATTGCTTTTTATAGTTGTTGCATCTTTAAATTTATATTTATATCCAAGTCGTCTTTCTATTTCTTTATCTATAGTTTTTTCTTTGCAATTAATAAATAAGTCACTATCAATAGAGATTTCATCCACAACTTTCAACTGTTTTTCCACAAATAAATCACTTTTATCCCACATTTTAATATTCCATGTGGATAAATCTTTTTTACTTATTTGATTAGTTGTTCCAACTTTTTCTCTAATAATTTCGCTATCTTGATGCTGACAAAGTGCCATTCCAATCCAATCTAAATAGCTTTTTCCCTTAAATACTTCTGATGGAGATATTCTATTTTGTTCTATGCTTGCAGATTGAATCCATCTTTGAATAGTTTTATCTATATCACGAGTAGCTCCAGTTATAATTAACTTTTCTTTTGCTCTAGTAAATGCAACATATAATATTCTCATTTCTTCTGATAAAGTTTCTAGTTTTATCTTCTTTTTAATAGCTTCCTTAGGCAGAGTTGAATAACTAATTCTTTTTCCCAAATCAACAAAATCTGGTCCAAATCCTAAATCATCATGATGAAGAATTGAATTATTTAAATCCATTAAGTTAAACTGTTTTCCAGCTCCAGCTAAAAATACAACTGGAAATTCTAGCCCCTTACTTTTATGAATACTCATAATTCTAACTACATCTTCATTTTCTCCTAGTATTTTTGCACTTCCCATATCTCCCGATGATTTTCTAAGCTTATTTATGAAATTTATAAAATTAAATAATCCCTTAAAACTAGTTTGTTCATATTGTTTTGCTCTTTGGAATAATATCTTTAAATTTGCCTGTCTTAATACTCCATTTGGCATCGCACCAACATATCCATAATAAGAAGTATCCATATATAAATACCAAATAAATTCATCTATTGGCATGTATAACGCTTTATTTCTCCATTTATCTAAATCTAAAACTAATTTATCACATTTCTTTTTAAGTTCCTCACTAATAACCTTTTCGCCATTTGAAATATCAACTATATTTTCATAAAAATATTTCTCTTTATCTATCATTCTAATATCACTAAGTTCTTCAGCTGTAAATCCCATAAAAGGAGATTTCAATACTGCAATCATAGGAACATCTTGAAGTGGATTATCTATAACTTTAAGAAGCGCCATTATAGTTCTAATTTCTATTGATTCAAAATATCCAGTACCTGTATCTGCATATACAGGTATTCCTTCTAATCCTAATTCATCTAAAAATACTTCCGACCAATCTTTAGTTGCTCTTAAAAGTATTACTATATCCTTATATTTAAGTGGTCTATATTCTCCTGTTTCTTTATCTAAAACCCTAAACTTATTTTCATTTTGCTCTGACATAAGTTCATTAATTCTTTTAGCTACTATTCTTGCTTCTAAATTTATTGAATTTATATCTTCATCATCTTCTATATCACTACTTACATCATTTTTATCAAATATATTAACTTCAATAGGTCCGCCTGCATAACAGTTCTCTTCTTTTACCTCTTTAAAATCTGCCCCTAAATTTAGTGCTTCTTCATCAGTATATTCAAGTTCACCAACACTACTAGACATAACTTCCTTAAATATAAAGTTAACTCCATCTATAACTTCTCTTCTACTTCTAAAATTTTTATAAAGTTGTATAACCCTATTTTCTTCTCCTTCTTTTCTAGAGTAAGAATTGTATTTTTCTAAAAATAATTCAGGTTTTGCCTGCCTAAATCTATAGATGCTTTGTTTAACATCTCCAACCATAAATACATTTGGATTTTCAGTATTTTTTCTTGAAACAAGATTTATAATAGCCTCTTGAACATTATTTGAATCTTGATATTCATCTACTAATACTTCATCAAAGAATTCTCTAAAGTTTTTAGCTATTTTAGAAGGAGATATATTATCCTCTTCTTGATTCATAAGAATTTTTAAACATAAATGCTCCAAGTCATTAAAATCAAGCATATTTCTTTCTCTCTTACTTTTGCTAAATCTATCAGAGAAATCTAATGTTATCTCTGCAAGTTTTTTTATAAATGGATATGAATTTTTTATTCCTTCTAATGACTCTTCTGGAGTCATAAAAAACACTTCATCTTTTAGTTTCCCTATTTTTTTCTTTACTTCTTCTCTTATATTCTTAACTAGCTCCTGTGCTTCTGCATCACTTACATTATTTTTTCTTATAGCTTTAAGCCTTCCAAACGATACTTTAGATAATGAATCATAAATATTTTTAAGCCCTTTATCTAAATTTTCTTTTAGATTAATAAGTGATGATAATTCATCATTAAATACATCTAAATAAGCTTCTATTCCTTCAGTATCTGATATTATATCAATAGCTTTATGATACATATTTATAAAGCTATCAATTTCCATCTCTATATCACTTTTTAATACTTTTACCCATATAGTATTGTCTAATTCATTTAAAGAGTTAATATTAAATGCTTCAGCTTTTTCTCTAAGCCATTTTTCAGGCCAAGGGCCACTCATTGAAAACCTATATAAATCTAATATAATTTCTTTTAATTTTTTATCATCTTTACTTCCTGAATAAGCTTCAACTAAATTAAAAAATTCTTTATCATCATTTTCATATAAATCTTCAAATAACTCATCTATAATCTCATTTTTTAATAAAGTACCCTCAGTTTCATCACCAATTCTAAATGCAGGATCTAAATCTATAGTATGGAAGTTATTCTTTATAACATCTAAACAAAATGAATGGATAGTTGTTATATTTGCTCTACTTAAAAGCGTCAATTGCTTTTGAAGATTTTTAGAGCTAGGATTTTTTTCAAGTTCTTTTGTTATAGCTGCGGCTATTCTTTCTCTCATTTCTGAAGCTGCAGCATTTGTAAATGTAACTACTAGAAGTTTATCTATATCTACAGGATTCTCAATGTCTGTTACAATCTTTATTATTCTTTCAACTAATACAGCAGTTTTACCTGATCCTGCAGCTGCTGCTACTAAAAGATTGCATTTTCTTGTATTTATAGCTTCTAACTGTTCATCTGTCCATTTTGTATCTCCCATAACTATATTATTTCTCCTTTCCTTTAACGTGGTTTTCAATCTTTTCCCACATCTCATCATTACTTTTATTTAAAACTAGTTTATACTTATTATCTTTTATACTAGTATCAAACTGACATATAGCTGAATAATCGCAATAATCACAATATGCTTTTTTATTATTCTTAATTGGTTCTATCTTGATTTGTCCACTTAACATATCAGTACAAAGCTCTATCATCTTCATGTTTACATATTCTCTTAATATATTAAATTGCTCTTCTGTTGCAACAGAACTCCTTGATGAAAAGTCCCCATCCTTTTTGAAACTAGCAGGAATTATAAGAGAGTATGTTTGCATAGTATTATCCATTGATTTTACTAATTTAGCATCTTTTAATAAAAGCCCATTCATTTTTAATTTTTCTAAAATTTCTTCCTGAACTTCTTCATCACTTAATTCCTTATTTCCTTTTATTATAGGGTCATCAATCTTAAAATAAAGTATTGCACCTGGAATAGCTCCTGAATTTAAAATATATTCTGAATTTCTAAGAAGCGCATCTAAATAAACTAATAATTGAATTTGTATTCCATAATATAATTCCGTCAAATCAAATTTCTTATTTCCTGATTTATAATCTATTATTCTAAGATAAGTATTTCCATCCATATTTAAAGTATCTATTCTATCTATTCTACCTGTTAAATAAATTCTTTCTCCAGTAGGTAAGTCAAGTTTTATTGGCTCTCCACCATCTACTGATCCAAATTCAAATTCATTTTTAAATACTTCAAATTCTCCTCTTTTCATTTGTTCTGTAATAATTGATACTGATCTTGTGATAACTCTTTTAAATCTATCAGTAAAATACTTATATCTTTTTGTACTATTAAGTATTGAATTAGAATCTTCTTTAAGTTTTAAATCAACTAAATTTCCAACTATCTCTTTGCATTTTTCTCTGTTTAATTCTGACCATTGTATATTCTCTTCTTTTACCTTATTAGTAAACTTATCTAATATTTCATGCATAAATGTTCCAAGGTCTGGTGCAGAAAATTCATAAATCTTTCTATCTTTAGCCTTTAATCCATATTGAATAAAATATGAAAATGGACACTCTGCATACTTTTCAAGTCTTGAAACACTAAAACTTAAATTACCATTATCATTTTCATATAACTCTTTAATTTTCTCTCTTGATATTTGCTCTCCAGTATTTGAGTAGTCTATCCCTTTAAATATTGTTCTAGTTTTATCTTCGAACCCTTCATGCTTCATATACCAACTGAATACTTCTCTCCAATAATCATCAACCTCTTCCTTATCAGCTTGTTTTCTAAGTGCTAATATAAGTTCATTAAAAGTTGGTATTGGAGTTGTTATCTTATTAAATTCATCATATTTTTGAGGGAAATTAAATATATCACTTTCTTCTTTTAAATTGCTAAGAATTCTTTTTAATCTAGGTATTATAATTGATGGTCTAAGAGATTTACCTTCAAAATCTGCCATAGGATAAGTAACCATTAGATATTTACTTGGTATAGTAAGTGCAGTATATACCATGTACTGTTCTTCAAATGCTCTTGTTTTAGTTGTTGATGCAAGCTCTATTCCCATATATTTTAATATATCTCTATCTCTATCTGATAGTATACCTTCATCTTTGCTTGCTGCAGGTAATATTCCATCATTAACTCCAATAATATATAATGCTTTTACTTCTCTTCCTTTAATTCTTGCGATATCACCTATATTAACTTGATCTAAAGCAACTGGTATTACTCCTATTTCCTTGCTTTCAAAACCAGCATTTAAAACCTTATAAAATTCTTTAGGTGATATTTTTTCATTCCCAATTACATCTACAGCTTGATCTAATATTTCTATAACCATTGATGGCACTTGCTCATATTCAGTAACCTTTGCTTCTAAGCCTTCTTCTCTAAAACCTTCAATCCACCCTTCTATAGTTTTAAAGACATCTAGATCTATCATTAATTCATATATAGCAGTACAAATCTCTCTAACAGACTTATTATCTTTTATTTTTTTATGAAAATTCATTAAAGGTTCTCTTACCTCTTCCATTATTTCTTTTATTAATAATTCATCTTGATTTTCATAAACATCTTCACTCTCAAAATATCCATCATTAACTTCTTCTGTAGTCCATCTATATCCCTTTAATCCATTAGCTAATATATAGTTTTCAAGAATATCAATATAATTTCTTTCTATTTTTATAAGTCCACTTTTTAAGTATTTAAATACACTCTCATATGACCAATTCTGTATAAGAATTTCAAATGCTGATATTATCAATATAACTAATGGATTATTCAAAATTTCTATCTTTTTATCCAAGAAATATGGAATATCATACTGATTAAATAGTACAGAAGTTATTTTTTCATAAGAACCTATATCTCTACAAACTACTGCTATATCTTTATATCTATATCCTTTATCTCTTACTAATCTAACAATATCTTTAGCTATCATATCTACTTCATCATAGCTATTATTGGCTTTATATAACCTTATATCTTTATTCTTTCCCTTGTATACATTAAAAGGGTAAGTAAAGAAATTCTTTTCAATATGTTTAAGTTCATCACTATCCTTGAATCTATAAGGATATCCCTTATTTAAGTTTATATTTCCTAAATAACTTATATTATTTTCTTGCATAAGCTTAATTATCTTATTTTCTGTATTTTTTAATACATTAAATATATCAGTTACTTCTAAATCTTTATTGCTTGGCTCATCCATGCATAAAGTTATATTAATCTTGCTTGCACTAAATGCTAATTCTTTTATTACTTCAAGTTGTTGTGGAGTAAATGTTGTAAATTCATCAATCCAAATCTCTGAACCCTCATAAATATTACAACTCTTAAGCTTTTTGGCTAATATAGTAAGTTCATCATCTCCATCTATCACATTGCTTTCTATCCTCTTGTTATACTCATTATAAATATTAGCTAAATCTATAAGCTTTTCTTTTAATTCTTCATCTTCAGTATTTTTAGCTCCATCTAGTAATACTTCTTGAGAAATATTATATTTCTTAAATTCAGTAATAGTTTTAGATACTATATCAATGAATCCTTGTTGTCTAGAAATCTTATTAAAATATTCAAGCTCCTCAGATTTTTCTTGAAGTAACTTATAAATTAACATGCTCTTTCCTTCATCTTTCATATTCTGATGAACTCTTCCACCACATTCATCAAATACTCTTTGAGCCATACTCTTAAAACTTAAGACTTGTGTTCTTAAAAGTGCCTTTTCTCCTGCAATTTGCAAAAGCTTATTTTCTGTCTGAAAGGTATATTGTTCTGGAACTAATAATATTAATTTATTTTGTTTTTGATTATCTAATTTTTTCTTAATTTGCTCTAAGCAAAATCTACTTTTTCCAGTTCCTGCTCTCCCATAAATAAATCTAATTCCCATAATTAAACTCCTAATTACAATTTATATATTTTAATTATATCCTAATTCCATTTATCTAATAATATATTTTGATACACAAAAAAAGCATCTAACTTTTGTTAGATGCTTTATGGCGGAGAATCCGGGATTTGAACCCGGGCGCCGGTTGCCCGACCTACGCCCTTAGCAGGGGCGCCTCTTCAGCCACTTGAGTAATTCTCCAAATGCCTTCTATATTTAAAATATATGTGGCGGAGAGAGTGGGATTCGAACCCACGGTACCCGTGAAGGTACGCCGGTTTTCAAGACCGGTGCCTTAAACCAACTCGACCATCTCTCCGTATCAAAGACATTTATTATTATAGCAACAAGATAATATAGTGTCAACACTTTTTTAGAAATTTTTTTTATTTTTTTCCATAACAGAAATATTGAAAATTTATTTTATAAACAAAAAAGTCTGTTCTTATGAACAGACTTTACTCTCTGGCGGAGAGAGTGGGATTCGAACCCACGGTACCCGTGAAGGTACGCCGGTTTTCAAGACCGGTGCCTTAAACCAACTCGACCATCTCTCCATGCGAAATACAAATTTATTATAATATCATATTTTACTTATGTCAACTATTTTTTAAAATTTTTTTTAAAAAACTTATCTAATTTTTATTTATATATAATATATTATTTCTTATGTTATATATCCTTTACTAATAACATTTCAATTGAATAATATAATTATTTATATTATAATTATTGGAAATTTATGTTTTAACTAAATAGGAGGAACTTTATGAACTTATATATTTCAGATTTAGATGGAACTTTACTAAATAATAATGCTAAACTTTCTGATTATACTAAATCTACATTAAAAGAACTTATCAATAAGAACTTAAACTTTTCTATTGCAACTGCAAGAACTCCAGCAACTGTAGTTCCAATACTATCAGATCTTGATTTAAAATTACCTGTAGTTGTTATGAATGGTGCTGCCATATACGATATAGAAAAGAATAAATACATAAAATTTAATTCTATTTCACCTGAAGCAATAGATAAAATATTATCTATATTCTCAGAAAATAAAATTTCTGCATTATCATATACAATTTGTAATAATCATATAAATGCTTATTATGATAAAATCAATAATCATGTTGAAGAAAAGTTTATAAAACATAGATCAGGAAGTCCTTATAAAACTTTCATCAATTCTAAATTACCTAAAAACTCAAATATCCTATATTTCTTATTGTTAAATAAAAAAGATATAGTATTTAATATATACAATCAAATAAAAGATATAGACGGAATATCTGCTATTGCTTACAAAGATGTATATAATGATGGATTTTATAACTTAGAAATATATAGTGATAAATCTTCAAAGGCTAATTCCATAAAAGGGATTATGCATACCTTTAATTTTGATAGATTAATTTCTTTTGGTGATAACTTAAATGATATTCCTATGTTTGAAATTTCAGATGAGTGTTATGCAGTAAAAAATGCTGTACAGGAATTAAAAGACTTATCTACCTCAGTAATTGATTCAAATTTTAATGATGGAGTAGCAAATTACTTAAAATCATTAAATTTATAAGATTATTTAAATAATAGCAGAGATTAATTAAAACCTCTGCTATTTCTATAATACTATTTTATTACATCTACACCCATATATCTCTTTAAAACATCTGGTACTGTAACACTACCATCTTCATTTTGATAATTTTCAAGTATAGCAGCTACTGTTCTTCCAACAGCTAATCCTGAACCATTTAATGTGTGAACAAATTGTGGTTTATTCTTTCCATCTCTAAATTTAATGTTAGCTCTTCTAGCTTGGAAATCTTCAAAGTTTGAACAACTTGAAATTTCAACATATCTGTTATAACTTGGCATCCAAACTTCTAAATCAAATTTTAATGCAGCTGTAAATCCTAAATCACCTTTACAGATTCTAACTTTTCTATATGGTAATCCTAATTCTTCTAATACTTCTTCTGCATCTCTAACTAATTTTTCTAATTCATCATATGAATCCTCTGGTCTTGAGAATTTAACTAATTCAACTTTGTTAAATTGATGTTGTCTTATAAGTCCTCTAGTATCTCTACCTGCTGAACCTGCTTCTGCTCTAAAACAAGCTGAATAAGCAACATGTTTTATAGGAAGATCCTCTCCATTTAATACTTCATCTCTATACATATTAGTTACTGGTACTTCAGCTGTTGGTATTAAGAAGAATCCATTATTCTCTACTTTAAATGCATCATCTTCAAATTTAGGTAATTGACCAGTTCCAGTCATACTATTTCTATTTACCATATAAGGAGGTAATATTTCTGTATATCCATGATCATCTGAATGTTTATCCATAAAGTAGTTAAGAACAGCTCTTTCAAGTCTAGCTCCTAATCCTTTATAAAATGTGAATCTTGAACCTGCAACTTTTCCGCCTCTTTCAGCATCAAGTATACCAAGATCTGCTCCTAGATCCCAGTGAGCTTTTGGTTCACCATTAAATGATTTAGGTTCTCCCCATCTTTTAATTTCAACATTATCAGCATCAGAATCTCCTTCTGGAACTTGTGGATTTGGAATATTAGGAATTCTAAGCATAATATAATCAATTTTTTCATTTACTTCAGCAAGATTAGTGTCATGCTCTTTTATTTCATTTCCAAGTTCCTTCATTTCAGCCATTATTGGAGCTACATCTTCTCCAGCCTTTTTAAGTTTTGGAATTTCTGCTGAAACTTGATTTCTCTTGCTTTTTAATATTTCAACTTCACTTAATATATTTCTTCTTTGTTCATCAAGCTTAACTAATTCATCAATAACATTTACATCAAAATCTTCTCCTCTATTAGTTAAAGCTAATTTAATCTCTTCTGGATTATTTCTTATTCTTTTTAAATCTAACATTTTATATCCTCCTAAAATTTATTTTTACATATAAAAAAGGAGCCCATTATCCCTACTAAAGGGACGAATAAGCTCCGCGTTGCCACCCTAATTGATAAAAAAATTTATCCTCTTAATAAATTTAACGATTCTCACCGTACTGCTTGTATTCACAGTCCCTCAAAGGTGGATTCATAATAATTAAAGTTATCAGTTTACACCAAACACTGACTCTCTTAAAACCTAATTAAAACTACTTATCCTCATCACAGGTTTACTTTATACAATTACCTCTAATATATTATATTTAAAGCTTCCTTGTCAATATTTTACTCAATATATTTACTATTCATTATCTATTCTTTTACTACATATAATATCTATTCCTGTATTTAATATATTTTTACATATTATATCTCCTGTATTAATTGGTGTGCTCGCATATATTCTTCCTATAACCTTAGAGAATTCTTTCCATAAAGCTATATCAACTTTATCGCTACTTTTAACAGGAACTACTTTATGTTTTATATCGCCTTTAATTCTTACAACACTAGTAAAAACATCTTTCTTACTCAAAAATACTCCCCCACTCTAAACTTCGCTAAATTCTTTTATTCTTCCTGCTACAATCTTAGAATCTTTTGAACTTCTAACTATATCAGTTACACTTTTATCCATTTCTCTTGCTAATATGCTTACTATCTTTCTAATACAGTAAGATCCATGACAATTACCATATCCAGCTCTAGTTCTCTTTTTAACACCTTCAACTGTTCTTGCACCAAGAGGTCTTCTAATACAATCTATAATTTCACCTTCACTTACTTGATTGCATGCACATATAATATTTCCATATCTTTTATCTAATTTTATTATCTCATTTATTTCATCTTTATTTAATTCTCTAAATCTATAATATTCTCTTCTCTTATCAATAAAGTTTTTCTTTAATGTTGCATTAATGGCATTTGCTATATTATTTCTTATACTTTGTGCAATTGCAGGTGCTATAGTAGCTTTACCATAATGCTTACCTGTAACTCTTATATATCCGTTGCTAAATTCACTCTTATCAATAAGCATTTCATCTCTTTTATATACTTCTCTAATCATTTCACTAATGTTTTCTTTAGTTACACTAGGTACAAGATATTTGCTAAAATAGATTCCTTTATTAGTGTCTAACACATCTGTATTTTTAACTCCAAACATAGTACCTCCACTAATCATTGGGGAACTGATAACAAATGTTTGCTCATCAATAACATTAATAACAATTTTTTTCAGTGAATTCTTGATTTTATCTTCAGCTAAGAAATAATTCATCTTTTTTTCAATTATTTCTTCTGGCACTTCTTCAACAGTTTCATTACCATCAAAATATATTTCATCAGGAATAGTATTTATAACTACTTTACACTTAAATTTATTTTTATTTGTAATTACATCAAATCCCTTAGTCATTTTAGATATATTTAAAACTTCTTCCTCTAATCTAAAATTAACCCCATTATCAGCTGCAACTTCAGCATATGCTATTGATAAATCATAAGGAGATATTATTGCTGTATTTTCTGAATGTAGGGCCATTTTAACATCTACATTTAAATTAGGCTCTATTTCTTTTACTTCATTAGCATCAATTAATTCCACACCAGCTATACCTCTATTCTTTGCATTTAAATACATTTCCTTAAGCTTAGAACACTGAGCATCATTAGTAGCAATCCTAATTGAGCCAACCTTTTTATATGGAACTTTAAATTTATCGCAAGCTTCTTTGACAAGCTTACTTCCTATATTTTCAAGATGTGCCATAACTTCATTAGAAGTTTCTGAGCCATTATATACAATGGTAGTATTTACTACTGCAATATCATCTGCAACATCATAACCCTTTTCAATTAATGCTATATTAAGATTATATTTTGAAAGTTCATATGCAACAGCACATCCAACTATTCCTCCACCAAGTATTAATATATCGTAATCCATACTTTTAATATACCTCCATGCTTAAATTCTATTATATAAATAAAATCCCTTTTAATTTCTATTATCACATTCTCTTATTATTTTAAGATATATATTGCGTTCAAATATTTTATCTTTTCTATGATGCTTACTTATTGCTTCTAAGAATTCATTATCATATTTGCTTATATCTTCTAATATTTTAACACCTTTTTTAGGGTGATTATAATATATATCTATCTTTTTGATATTATCGTATTTTCTAAGATCTCCATTAGTAAGTTTATCTAATATTACTATTATAGATTTATCTATTACATTTAATGTTTTATCACTCTTCCCAATATCATGTAAAAGAGCTACTTTAGCTAGCTTATTTTTATTTATTTTTATATTTTCATTATTAACTTTATCTAGTGCATCATTACATACTCTAATACTGTGTTGTTGTTCTGATATATTTAACTTATTAAATACTTCTATTTCTTTTTTACTTAAATACTTATTTATCAATTCATTATCTATACTTTGCCACTTAGAAGTTAAATGCCAAATAAATTGTTTAACTCTATAAACCATATAAATTCCTCAAAATCATATTTAAATATCTTCTATTAATTTTATAATATCATCTACACCAAGCCTTATCAATCTAATATAATCTTTATAAAATAAAAAAAGCTATGAACTTATGTTCATAGCTTTCCACCTTTGGTGGAGATAAAGAGATTCGAACTCTTGACCCCCTGCGTGCAAGGCAGGTGCTCTCCCAACTGAGCTATACCCCCAAATAATGGTGGACCTTCAGGGACTCGAACCCCGGACCTACCGGTTATGAGCCGGTTGCTCTAACCAACTGAGCTAAAGATCCATTACCTAGCAACTTCCTACTCTCCCACACAGTCTCCCATGCAGTACCATCGGCGTTATAGAGCTTAACTTTCCTGTTCGGAATGGGAAGGAGTGTTTCCTCTATGCCATCATCACTAGATATTCAGAAATTTATTGTTCTCTGAAAATTGCACATCAAATTCTGTTGATATTTTTATTGGTCAAGCCCTCGATCTATTAGTATTAGTCAGCTGAACATGTTACCATGCTTACACCCCTAACCTATCAACCTTGTGTTCTTCAAGGGATCTTACTAGCTTACGCTATGGGAAATCTAATCTTGAGGTGGGCTTCACGCTTAGATGCTTTCAGCGTTTATCCCTTCCCGACTTAGCTACCCAGCTATGCTTCTGGCGAAACAACTGGTACACCATAGGTCAGTCCATCCCGGTCCTCTCGTACTAAGGACAGCTCCTCTCAAATTTCCTACGCCCGCGACGGATAGGGACCGAACTGTCTCACGACGTTCTGAACCCAGCTCGCGTGCCGCTTTAATGGGCGAACAGCCCAACCC
>NZ_JAXFPT010000041.1:0-24328 GCF_034179595.1 Clostridium sp. | reverse complement strand
TACAAAATCACTTTCTTCTAACAATCTTGTAAAATCAGTAACCTTTTCATCATTGATTGAAACTCCGCCTTGTTTCATTAATCTCTTACCTTCAGCTTTTGATGGGAATATCTTAACTTCAACTAATGCATCTAATAAGCTATTACCTATCATTTCTTTTTTAATTACTTCAGTTGGAACGTTAGTCATATCACTTCCACCTGCAAAAAGTGCTTCTGAAGCTTCTTCTGCTTTCTTAGCTTCTTCTTTTCCATGAACTAAGCTAGTTATTTCAAATGCAAGAATTTTTTTAGCTTTATTTATTTCTGCACCTTCAAGAGAAGCTAATTTGTTTATTTCATCCATTGGCAAGAATGTTAATAGCTTTAAGCATTTTTCTACATCTGCATCAGCAACATTTCTCCAGTATTGGTAGAAATCAAATGGTGATGTTTTGTTTGGATCAAGCCATAGAGCTCCTCCAACAGTTTTACCCATCTTTTCACCTTGGCTATTAGTTAAAAGTGCGCAAGTCATTGCAAAAGCACTATCTTTTGATTTTCTTCTAACTAATTCAACACCAGCAATCATATTAGACCATTGGTCATCTCCACCAAGTTCCATCTTACAATTATATTCTTTATTTAATACATAGAAATCATATCCTTGCATTAACATGTAGTTAAATTCTAAGAATGAAAGTCCATTTTCAGTTGCAAGTCTCTTTTTAAAGCATTCTGCTGAAAGCATCTTATTAACTGTAAATTGTGATCCAATCTCTCTTAAGAAATCAATATAATTTAAGTTTAATAACCAATCTCCGTTATTAACAATAAGAGCCTTATCATCTGTAAAGTCAATAAATCTTTCCATTTGTTTCTTTATTGATTCAACGTTATGTTGTATTTGCTCTTTTGTAAGCATCTTTCTCATATCAGTTTTTCCACTTGGATCTCCAACCATTGCAGTTCCACCACCAATTAATGCTATTGGTCTGTGTCCTGCTTTTTGCATATGAGCCATAAACATCATAGCTATAAAGTGTCCAACGTGTAAACTATCAGCTGTTGGATCAAATCCTATATAAAAAGTTATCTTCTCTTTTTCTAGTAATTCTCTAGTTTCTTTTTCATGAGTGAATTGTTTTATGTATCCACGTTCTAATAACTCATCTAATACATTAGCCATTTTTTCGTCCTCCGATTTTTAATTTCTCTACGTTTATATATACGTACACATAATAATAATAGTATATATTTTATATGTTATTTTTGCAATAAGAACAATGCTTTAATAATATCTTATCATAAATATTGTCTTTTTATGGTTTTCTTATAAATTAATCCTAAAAATTATAAGATACTATAAGCTTTTGACATATATGAAAAAGCTTATAGTATCTTTAATTTAATCAATATTAAATTTTAATTATTAATATATAATTATCTTGATTTATACCCCATGCTAATATACTCAAGTGCATTTCTAATTTAAAATTTCAATATATTTTTATTATTTTTAGATTTTAAAATTCTAGGCAACGTGTTCCTTTACAAATTCCGGAATATCATCTTCATATTCATAGTTTATATTTATGAATATATTCACTCCAAACTTAGTTGAAAGTGATCTTAATTTGTTAAATAAATAAGAAGTCTCTTCAAGATCGCATGAAACAATACCAAGCAATCCATCAATATATATATTTTCTACATCATAATTTTCTGCAATAACCCCACAAAGCATTCCATAAAAGCTATTACAATCTGTAACTCCAAAATCATCTGTTGATATAAATCTTATCCTTCTATTTAGTTGTCTCATGTATTTTGAATCGTCGTCTATATAAACTAAATCTCCCTTTACATCAGTTAAATGAGAATTTGCAAGTTCGATTAGTTTTTTTGTTTTTCCTGAACCTCTTCTATTACAAAATACTTGAATCACTAGGACCACTCCTTATTTATAGTTTTATTACATTATATTCATAAATTTTGATTTAATCATAGTTTTACAGAAAGTTTTCATTATTTTATATAAATATTTTAAATAGTATTTGGTAATATAACTTTAAATGAATTTTGTGATTTAGAATTAATAAATCTCACCCTATTTTTTCCTTTAAAAGCTTCCCTTATCCTTATTAGTCCACTTCCATCATTTAAAAATCTCTTCTTTTTATCTAAGGTTATTAACTTTTCATATATCCACATATTTCTTTTACTACAAGATAATTTATTAAAATTAATTGTTTTATCTATAAAACTACCAGGACTCGTAATCTCTATGCTATTATCTGTAATAACAACTTCAATAATCCTATTTATTTCAGTATATTCCCTATATAAAATAGCATTTTTTATCGCTTCTATAATTGTACATGTTGGATAACTATTAGGCATAATACTATTAATCTCTTCTTCAGCTTTGTCAATCATTGTAAGCAAACTCCCTTGTACTATTCTGATGTCAGATTCATTACATTTATTATTGTTTTTCGCCTTTTTATTTTTTAACTTATTTACTATCTTTATCATATTATTAGGAATACATATACTATTCATCTCTGAAAATACAAGCAGACCACCATAAGTACACCTATAATCATTAAATTTATCAACAAAATTAATTATACCTGAACTCTCAAGCAAGAACTTCTTATTACTACTATTAAGCTCTACCCCCTTTTGATTAAAATATGATTTTAATAAATCATTGTCTAACATATCAATGCTGCTTCTTATGACGCTTACAGTTTCAACTGTTAATTCCATATTATCTTCAAATGCTGCAATAAGCTCACTTCTTCTCATAACATCAGTTATTGAACCTCTTCTTGTATAAAAGATACCTTGTTCTTTTATTTGATAAGGTCTTTGCTCACTATCACAAATTGTAATTATAGCAACTATTTTTGCTTGTATTTTAAGAAAGTCAACTATAACAGGAATTGGTGGTTCACATCTTGAAGATACAATTTGCTGAACCTTTTCTTCTGTAAACATGTCTTCTTCTTTTATACCTTCTATACTCTTAACCTTATCTCTTACTCCAACTACAATATATCCTCTTCCACCATTAGAATTTGCAATTGCACATACATCTTTTGCAAATTCTTTTTTCCCTACCTCTGTCAATAAGTCTAATTTCAATTTAAAATCCAACTTTTGATCTTCTTCTCTTTTAATTAAGGAATAAAACTTCTTTATATCCAAAATATCATTCCCCTTTCTAAGATTGAATATTTTTATAAATAAAAACTATTATAAAGGCCTATACTCATTATTATTAATTATATTTTTTAGGCATAAAAAAGTGACATCAAAATCTATATATTTATAAATTCTAATGCCACTTTATATAGTAATATTTTAAATTTGACTGCTTTCTACTCTACTTCCGCCTTCCATAATTATCTCAACATCTACATTTAAATCAATCTTAGATAATACATCTTCTATAACTTTTTCTGGGTATTTAATTTGTAATAATCTTTCAGCTTGCAAAATATCTATGTCCTTATCAGCAAAGTTATAGAAAAACTCTTCAAGATAATCCTTTATATTTTCTTCTGCCTTAGCATTTAGTTCTCTTATTGCTTGTTCTGAAACAATAAATCTTCCTTGTGCTTCTGCAACTGTTACTCTCACTTTTATTTTCTTATTAAGAAGTATTTTATCATTTTTATACTCTATATTTGTTTTAGTCTTACTATTTAATATTTCTAATGTTACGTATCCCTCTCCCATTTGTGGATTTGCTACTTCTAATGTGCCACTTTTTATATTATCCATTAAGAAATTATAACTCATTGCATCTGTAGCATCTATTCTTTCAACCATTTTATTATCTTTCATAATTACTCCGCCTGCTAATGAAACCTTTTGATTTGAAACATCATTTTTAATCTCTAATGCACTCATTACTGCATAGCTATTACCCATTTCAGTTTTTACCATATAATCATTTATATTACTTATTATAATTCGTGGATTTTTCTTATTTTTTAGTACTAAATCATTTAAAAATAGTCCTATATATTCTTCATCATTTTGTACAACATTAATTAGATTTTTAACGTCTCCAAAAAATACAAATGCATATGGTTTTACTTGAAAGTGTTGATCATTATCTATTAAACTTAAAAATTTATCTATGCCTTTTTTTGCTGCAGCTTCAGTAAATATTAATGCTCTATTTTGAGTAAAATTTATTCTATAACTTGAAGCCATATTTACATTTCTTATAGCTTCAAGTGCTGTTTTTCCAATGCCTTTATATACTATTCTTTTACCATTATCAGAGCTTTCATTTGTATTTCTATATGGTTTCATACAATCTAAATATAATACAACATTTTCAGAATCATCAATATCAAAAACTGCACTTGTTACAAAAGTTAGTTCATTTATTTCATTATAATTAAAACATCCAACTAATGTAGTAGATATAATGAGAAGCATCAATATCAAACTAACTATTCTTTTTCCATTCTTTGTCATATTGTTTTCCCTCCCCAATTATCTTCTTTGATATCCTACTAAGTCTTCCTCTACGTAATACATCTTTAAATTTAAAGGTATCTAAGCTTCCAACTGGGAACAAATAAGAATAACCAGTTGATTTTAAATCTGCAAGAGTTGTTAAAAAGATAAGGAAACAAATAAATACTGCTGGAAGTCCATAAAATCCTGCTACTAATACAAATATAATAGACCATATTGATAAAGGTCCATAAAGTTTTGGCACTAAGAAATAACTTAATGTACTAAGTGCAACAACTATTATAGTTATTCTAGATGCAATACCTGCACCTACTGCAGCATCTCCTAAAATAAGAGCTGCAACAATGCTCATAGCCCCTCCAATTGGTTGTGGAAGTCTAAGCCCAGCTTCTTTAATTATCTGGAATGCAAAAATCATAATTAGAACTTCTAAAACAGTTGGAAGTGGAACTCCAGCTCTTGAAACTGCTAATCTAAATAAAAATAATGATGGTATCAAAGAGGCATGATGAGTTATGATAGCTACATACATGCCTGGTACAAATGTTGCAAATACAAATGCCATCCATCTAATTATTCTTGTAAAGTTACTAAATGTTTTATTTAAATAATAATCATCTGGAGCTTGGAAATTTTCTATAAAGAAATATGGTGCTGTTATAACAAATGGTGTACCATCAACTAGTACAGCAACTCTTCCTTCCATCATCTTAGATGCTACTTCATCTGGTTTTTCTGTATAACCAATAGTATCAAATACAGAATCCTTTCCTCTAAGTTCGCTTTCTATATAATTACTATCTAGAACAAATTCTGTATCCATATTTTTGATAGTTCCCTTTATATAGTTTATTAAATTATCAGGGGCAACTCCTTTTATGTATGCAACACATACAACTGTTTGGCTCTTTTCTCCTACATATATTGGTTCAAATTTAAGATCAGGATTTTTTATCCTTCTTCTAATAAGAGCTATATTATCAACAAATAACTCATTAAATCCTTCTCTAGGCCCTTTTACTACTGATTCTGTAAGTGGAACTCCAACGCCTCTTCTTACAAAACCCTTAACTTCACAATAAAGCATCTCTTCATAACCTTCAGTAAATATTACAATATCTCCTGAAACTATATGAAGCATAGCATCTTCTATACTTGTTTTATCTGCTACAAAATCTGCAATATTAATCTCTAATACATTAGCGATTATATCTTCCATATTTTTGCAAACTATTTTCTTATTTTCCATAGGAGTTACAATATAGTCACTAATAAATTGAGTACTACAAAGATTATCAATAAAAACCAATGTTGTTTTGCCTAAAGGTCCATTAATTTCCCTAAACTTAACATCAAAACTATCTTTAAATCTCTCTTTAACTATTTCTAAATTACTTTTCATATGCATCACCTAGAAATATTATTCCTCTAGAAATGTTTAATATTCATTATTTTGCTAATACTATATTTAAATATTGAAACTTAGAGTTTTTAGAGGTGATTTAATGAATAAACTTTCAAGTAAACATTACTTATTTTTTATATGTACTGTTTCATTTATAGGATTAAGAAGTTATTCTTCAATATTTATTAAGCTTGGGGGTACTAGCACCTGGCTTGCTACAATTATTGCAGGAATTATATATCTAGCCTACTTATATTTCATAATATATGTTTGCAAAAAGACAAATAATTTTGATATTAAGGATATATTTGAAAAGACATATCCTAAAGGATTTAGTAACATATTTACATTTATATTTGCACTTGGATTATTTTTAACATCAATTGAATCTGCTTCAGTTCAAGGTGATTCAATACATTCTAACATTTTTATTGAAACACCAATTTGGTACAGTTTATTATTTTTAATAATTCCTGCTACATATTTAATTACAAGAAGATTCAATACATTATTAATTGTAACTATAATCACACTTACACTTGTATTTTCAACCATGTTTATCGTTGAGTTATTTACTTTTAGCTATCAACACTATGACTATCTTTTGCCAATACTACCTCTTGGAATAAATAAAGAATTTATATTATGTATATTGCTTATACTTGGTGCTTTTTGTTCAACATCAGTTACATTCCCTTTATTAAAATTTGTAGTTAAAAAGGATAAACTAAGTAAATTTACTATTATAGGTGGACTAATTGTTGTATTTATTTCAATAGCAAGTGTTATTTCTGCTGTTACAACATTTGGTTCTTTAAGAGCTAGCAATATATATTACCCTGAATTTTTAAGAGTTCAAAGAATACAAATTCAAGGTTTCATAGAATTTGGTGATTTATTATTTATTTCAAAAACCACATGCTTATGGTTTCTTAAATATGTTATTTGTGCAACTTCTATTCTTTATCTTTATAAAGATAAATTCACAAATAAAAAAATATACGCTATTATTTATTCAATAATTGCATATATTTGTGCTTTTTTTGTATCAAAAAACCAATTTGTTTTATTTGATTGCTTAAGATATTACCATTTAATCTCTTTAGTACTGCTTGGATTGCTTCCATTTATAACATTTGTTATTTATTATATTAAGTTTAAAAAGAATTCAAAGACTACAACATAAGCTTTCATTTTTTCATACGTTTCATATAAATTGACATTAATAGATGATGGAATATATAATCTATATTATATAATTTTAGTTTAATTTAAGGAGTGAAACACTATGGAAAATAGCGAAGCTAAAAAGATTATCTTTAGTGGGATTCAACCTTCAGGGGATCTTACAATCGGTAATTACCTTGGAGCTCTAAAAAATTGGGTAAAACTTCAAGATGAATATAATTCTTATTTTTGTGTTGTAGATTTACATGCAATAACAGTCCCTCAAAAACCAGCAGATTTAAGAAGAAGAACATTAGAACTTCTTTCAATATATTTAGCATGTGGAATTGATCCTCAAAAGAATACTCTTTTCATTCAATCTCATGTGCCAGCACACGCTGAAGCAGCATGGATTTTAACTTGTAACTCATATATAGGAGAGCTTTCAAGAATGACTCAATATAAAGACAAGTCTAAAAAAGCTGGAGATTCAGTAGGAGCAGGATTATTTACATATCCTGTACTTATGGCAGCTGATATATTACTATATCAAGCTGATTTAGTTCCTGTTGGTAAAGACCAAATCCAACACTTAGAACTTACAAGAGATATTGCTACAAGATTTAATAATACTTACAGCCCTACATTTAAGATACCTGAAGGATATGTTCCTAAAACAGGTGCTAAAATAATGAGCCTACAAGATCCTACTAAGAAAATGTCTAAATCAGACGACAACTTAAATTCATTTATATTAATCATGGATCCACCAGATGTTATAAGAAGAAAAATTTCAAGAGCTGTAACTGATAGCCTTGGAGTTGTTAATTACTCAGACGATCAACCCGGGGTAAAGAACTTATTAAACATTTTATCTGCAATAACAAATAAAAAACCTGAAGATTTAGTAAAAGAATATGAAGGAAAAGGTTATGCAGAGCTTAAATCAGATGTTGCTGAAGCATTAGTAAATGAACTTGCTCCAATCCAAGCAAAGGTTAATGAACTTCTTAAAGATAAAAAAGCTTTAGAGGCTATTTACAAAGAAGGTGCTTTAAAAGCATCTTATGTTGCAAATAAAACTCTTAGAAAGATGCAAAAGAAAGTTGGATTTATTCCAAGATAAATAGTAATTGATTAAAATAAAAAAGAAAGAGGTTTAAACCTCTTTCTTTTTTATTTTAACTTAATCTAAAAAATTAATATAGATGGCATGCTACTAAATGGTCCTTCTTAACTTCTTTTAACTTTGGTGCTTCTTTTTTACATATATCTTTTACAAATTTACATCTACTTGCAAATCTACATCCTGGCTTTGGATTTATTGGACTACTTACTTCACCTTCTAATTCTATCCTATTTTTATTACCTTCTTCATTATATTCTGCTACAGGTATTGCAGACATTAAGGCTTTTGTATACGGATGAAATGGTTCTTTATATAATTCGTTGCTTTCTGCAATTTCCATTAAATTACCTAAATACATAACACCAACTTTATCTGATATATGTCTTACCATTGATAAATCATGAGCTATAAAAAGATAAGTTAAGTCCATTTTTCTTTGAAGATCAATAAGTAAATTAACAACTTGTGCTTGTATTGATACATCAAGCGCTGATATAGGTTCATCACATACAATAAATTTAGGCTCAACAGCAAGTGCTCTTGCTATTCCTATACGTTGTCTTTGTCCACCTGAAAACTCATGTGGAAATCTTGATGCATGTTCTTTATTAAGTCCAACAAGATTTAAAAGTTCATATATCTTGTTAGTTCTAGCTTCACCTGTATAAAGCTTATGTATATCAATACCCTCTGCTATAATATCTCCAACTGTCATACGTGGATCTAGTGATGCATATGGGTCTTGGAATATCATTTGTGCAACTCTTGCATGTTTTCTTCTTTCCTTATTGCTTAATTTACTCATATTAACGCCATCAAGCAATACTTCTCCATCAGTTATATCATAAAGACCAATTATAGTTCTACCACATGTAGTTTTACCACAGCCTGATTCTCCAACTAATCCTAAAGTTTCTCCTTTATTTATAGTAAAGCTAACTCCATCAACTGCTTTTAATGTTTTTCCTTTTCCTACATTAAAATATTTTTTTAAATCTTTAACTTCTAATAATACTTCCTTACTCATTAGCTTTCCTCCTATTTTTTAAAGGTGATATAACCTTTGGAGCATATTCATGCATAAGCCAACAATTAACTTTATGTGATTCTGAAAATTTTGTTTCCTCTGGCATTTCTTCCTTGCAAATTTCCATTGCATATTCACATCTTGCTGCAAATGGACATCCCTTTGGTGGATTTAAAAGATCAGGTGGTGTACCTTCTATTGAATATAACTCTGATTTATGTTCTGTGTCTAAAGTAGGCATTGATCTTAAAAGGGCCCATGTATAAGGATGTTTTGCATCTTCAAATATTTCTTTAACTGTTCCTCTTTCTAATACTATTCCTGCATACATAACTTGAATTTTATCAGAATGTTCTGCAACAACTCCTAAATCATGAGTTATTAAGACTACAGCTGTTTTAAATTTTTCTTTTAATTCATCAATAAGATCCATTATTTGTGCTTGAATAGTTACATCAAGCGCTGTTGTTGGTTCATCTGCAATTAATACCTTTGGATGACATGCAAGTGCAATTGCTATCATCATCCTTTGTCTCATACCACCTGAAAACTCAAATGGATATTGATTTATTCTAGTTTCTGCATTTGGAATATTAACAAGCTTAAGTAATCTTATAGCTTCATTTTTCGCTTCTTCACCTTTTAATCCTCTATGAACTTTTAAAACTTCAATTATTTGTTTTCCAAGTTTCATAGTTGGATTTAAAGAAGTCATAGGATCTTGGAATATCATTCCTACATCCCCACCTCTTAATTTTTGAAGTTCTTTTTTATTTAAACTCAATACATCTTTTCCATTACATATAATTTTTGAATTTTTATCTACCTCTGCAGGTGGTGTTGGTAATAATCTCATTATTGATTTAGCAGTTATACTTTTTCCACAACCTGATTCACCAACTATTGCTAAAGTTTCACCTTCTGCTAAATCAAAGCTAATGCCTCTTACAGCCTGAACAACTCCTGCATAAGTATTAAATCTCACTTTTAAATCTTTAACTTCAAGTACTTTTGACATTTATATACCTCCTAAATCAAGAAACTTTATTACTGTCTAAGCTTAGGATCTAAAGCATCTCTTAATCCATCACCAAATAAGTTAAATGAAAGCATTGTAATTGCAATTGCAAGTGATGGGAATATAAGCTGACTAGGATAAAATAACATAACTTGCTGTCCAGCTGATGCCATAGCTCCCCAACTTGTTTGTGGAGGTTGAATTCCAAGTCCAATAAAGCTTAAGAAAGCTTCTGCAAATATGTAACTTGGTATATCAAAAGTTATATATACAATAATTACTCCAAGAGTATTTGGTAACATATGTTTAAATATTATTCTAAGTGGACTAGCACCTAAAGTTTTTGCCGCCATAACATACTCTGACTCTTTAAGTTGCATTACTTGACCACGAACCATTCTTGCAATACCAGTCCAACCAGTTATAACTAATGCTATTAAAAGTGGAACTATCCCATTTCCAAGTCTTACTGCAATTAATATAACAACAATTAAATATGGAATACTATTTAATACTTCAACTATTCTCATCATTATATTATCTAATTTTCCACCAAAATAACCACTTATACCTCCATATATAATCCCAACTACGCATTCTACTAATGTACCTACAAAAGCAATTATAAGTGATACTCTACCACCAATCCATAATCTATCAAATAAATCTCTTCCTAAATTATCAGTTCCAAATAAATGTTTTATAGATGGCCCTTGGTTTGCTATACTCATATCTTGAATCATATATTTATCTCCGGCTATTATTGGCTGTATTATACAAAAAAGAATAATTACTACTAACACACAAAGAGATATCATAGCTACTTTATTTCTCTTAAGTCTTCTCCACGCATCTTGCCAATATGTTAAATTAGGCCTAGTTATTTGTTCTGCTTTATTTTTATCTATTCCGACAATTCTAAACTTTTCTTTAGTTAATTCTGCCATACTTCCCCCTCCTATTTACCCTCTAGCTTAATACGTGGGTCTATAACACTATATAAAATATCTACTATAAGAATTGATAATATATAAAGTGCTGAAAAGAATATAGTTAATCCCATTATTATGTTATAATCTTTTGCATATATAGCATCAATTAAAGCATTACCTATACCTGGTATAGCAAATATTCTCTCAATTACTACTGTTCCAGTAATTATTGTTGCTATTTGTGGACCAAGTATTGTAATTATAGGTAATATAGCATTTCTTAAAATATGTTTTAAAGAAATATTTAAAGTAGATAATCCTTTAGCTTTTGCTGTTAATATGTAATCTTGTCCTATAACTTCAAGAACTGATGCTCTCATATATCTTGCATAAGTTGCAATTCCACCAAAACTTAAAGCTAGTGTTGGGAGAACTGTATACTTAAATGTTTGAAGGAAAGGAGTGGTACTATCATACCACCCCGCAATAGGAAGCCCTCCACTACCCCCTAAGACTATTTGTATAAGCGTTGCTAATACAAAGCTAGGGATAGATACACCAAGTATCGCTATAAACATAACTCCATAATCTATAGCAGTTTCTCTTTTAAATCCAGCTATTATTCCTAGTAATACCCCAACAATTAATCCAAAAGCAACTGATTGAAGACCTATTCTAACTGAAGGTGGGAAATTTTCTTTTATTTTATTATTTACACTTAATCCAGGTGTTACAAAAGAATCTCCTAATTCACCTTTTAATAAATTTTTAAGGTAAATTCCATATCTTTGAGTAACAGGTTTATCTAATCCATATTTATGTTCCATTTTTACAGCAACATCTTCTGGTAATCTTTTAGCTTGTGATCTAACTGGATTTCCAGGCATACTATTCATTAAGAAAAATGTAGCTGTTATTATTACAAAAAGCGTAACAATCATTAATGCCAATCTTTTTAAAAGATACTTAATCATAGGCTTCCTCTCCTCTTTTCTAAAACAATACTACTTTTCTATTGATGTCCATCTTAATTGATATGATCCACCAAAGTTTGGAAGTTGTAAGCCTTTAAGATTTTTCTTTTGGAATGAATATTTTTCTCTAAAGTAAGTAGGTGCTACTGCTGGATCTCCAACAACTTCAATTTCTTCAATTTCTTTGTACATTTGAAGTCTCTTATCCATGTTAGTTTCATTTTGTAATTTATTTAATAGATTATTAACTTTAGCATCATTGTATTTACCTGAATTATTTCCGTTATCTTTTCCAAATAGATCAAGGAATGTCATTGGATCATTATAATCTGCACCCCAACCAGAACTTGCGAAATCAAATTCACCATTTTCTTGCTTAGTTAAGAAATCTGAAAAATCAGCTGAAGTAACTAATTCTACATTTATACCTAAAGTTTTCTTCCAATTATTTTGCATGTATTCACCTTGAGTTTTTGATGTTGAATCACTACCTTGTAATAAGTATTTAAATGTATATTTTGATGGATCTTGGTCTAATCCTAAATCTTTTAATCCTTCAACAAATAATTTCTTAGGATCTTTATCTTTTACTTCTTCTAAAGGTTGTTTAACATCGTCACGATAATCAGTTTTTCCACAATATATTCCTTGTGGTACTAATCCATAAGCTGGTACATCTCTCTTTAATACATCTTTAGTAAATCCTTCTCTATTTACAGCAAGTGATATTGCAAGTCTTACTTTAGGACTCTTTAATGCTTCATTTGCACCTTTACCAAAATTAAATTGAGTATAGAACACAGATGCTGCTTCTCCATTTACTTCATTCCATTTTCCTGATTTTGCGCCTTCTTCAAGTTTAGCTAAGTATTCACCTGTTCCACCCATAGCATCTAATTGATTATTAGTAAACATTTGATATATTGTATTTGTTTCTTTAACTTCTAATAAATTAACTGTATCTAACTTTGTGTTATCTGAATTCCAATAATTTGGATTCTTTTTAAGTTCTAATTTTGAACCACGTTGCCAGTTACTAACAACAAAAGGTCCACTATATACAAGTTTTGATGGATCAGTACCATATTTATCTCCTTGTTCTTTAACTACATCTTCTCTCTCTGGAGATAATCCAGGGAAAGCAACTAATTGATCAAAGTAAGGAAGTGGATTGTTCAATTGAACTACTATTGTTTTATCATCAGGTGTTTTAATTCCTACATCCTCTGCTTTTGCTTTACCATCAAAATAATCCTTTGCATTTACTACATCAAATAAAAAGAATGAATATGATGCAGCAACTTTTGGATCTAAAAGTCTAAGCCAAGCATATTTAAAGTCTTTTGAAGTTAATTCTTTTCCATCACTCCACTTTAAACCATCTCTTAACTTAAATGTATAAGTCTTTCCATCTTTACTTACTTCAAATGATTCAGCAGCTCCTGGCTCTGGTTTATCATTGTTATCTACAAGTAATGTTTCTTGAGTATTTTGAATTATATTAAAAGATTCTGAATCACTACTCTTTACTGAATCTAGTGTCTTTACTGCCCCAGTTGGTAAATTCACTACTCCTTTTGTTGTTGCCCCGTCGCTACCTTTGCCTCCACAGCCTACAAATAATGCAGTTGATAATGAAGCAACTATTAGCGCACCAATAATTTTTTTCATTTTCATAATATAAAAGCCCCCTTTTTAAATATGTATTTTTATAACTTGACGAAAATTTTCGTCATAAGTAGTTTCACAAATTAATATTAAGTTTATGAATTTCTAAAACCACTCTTAAAAGCTTGTATATAGTTTATCAAAAAATTAAGCAAAAAATTATTTACTTTTTGAAAACTTTTATCCAGATTAATATTATATTAATATTAATCATGTTTTTTTATTAATTTATCAAATGTATTATATTGATGGACACATGTTTTCTGACGGTATATCCCATATTTTTACATGATTTTTTATGCATATAATTTTCTGCATTTAAATTTTTCTTATTTTAAAATATTCTCCTAAACCCCTTTGTTTTAGCCATATTATAAAAACATATTCTTATATTGTATATATATTATGATTGAATTTTTATTAATTTATATTGAATTTTTATTCAAAATTTTCTTTATTTCTTAATTTTCCATTATTTAATAAAATAATAAATTTTTATATATTATTTTATTAATTTTATTTTTGTTACCAGTTAAAATGTAAACATTTTTTCCTATATTTTACTTAATTGTGTATTTTGTATTAATAATTTGTTTTAATAAATTCTTTTATTCATTAAATTAATAAAAATAGAAGGCAAACACAAAGTAAATAAAAATTACTTTGTGTTTGCCTTTAAAACTTAATCAATATTTAATTTAGACCCATTTTTAATCTATTTAAGCACTTTTTCCCACTTCTTATTTTCTAAATAATCTAATAATTGTGGTCTTAATTCGTCTTTTTTAAGTCCAAATTCTATTGTAGCTTGTAAGAATCCAAACTTATCACCAACATCATATCTTCTTCCTTCAAATTCATATGCATACATAGCTTCTTGAGATATTAAAGTCTTTAAAGCATCTGTAAGCTGAATTTCATTCCCCTTACCTGGTGCTGTATTTTCTAATATTTCAAATATTTGTGGTGTTATTATATATCTTCCAAGAATAGCAACATTAGTTGGTGCTTCTTCTTCACTTGGTTTTTCTATTAAATCTTTAACTTTATATACTCTATCTTCTATGTGTATTCCATCAACTATACCATACTTTGATACATCTTCTTTAGGAACACTTTGAACTCCAAGTATTGAAGTTTTATATTCATCAAAACAATCCATAAGTTGTTTTAAACATGGCTTTTCACTATCAACTACATCATCACCAAGTAAAACTGCAAAAGGTTCGTTTCCAACGAAAGTTTTTGCACAATGAATTGCATGACCTAATCCTCTTGGTTCCTTTTGTCTTATGTAATGTATATCAACCATTTCTGAAATATCTTTTACAATTTCTAATAATTTATCCTTATGTGCTTTTTCAAGTTCCATTTCAAGTTCTACTGATCTATCGAAATGGTCTTCAATTGATTTTTTATTTCTTCCTGTAATTATTAATATCTCTTCAATTCCTGATGCTACAGCTTCTTCTATTATATATTGTATTGTTGGTTTATCAACTATTGGAAGCATCTCTTTTGGTTGTGCTTTTGTTGCAGGTAAAAATCTTGTGCCAAGCCCTGCCGCAGGTATTATCGCCTTTTTTACTTTCATTACTTTCACCCTCTATTTACTTATTATTAATCGCTAAATTTCATTACTAATTCAAATTATGAAATTAATAATTATCTTCTAAAAAACAGAAGATATATATACAAAAAACATTATATCATAACACATACTTTAATTTCCATATAACACTTTAATAATTTGTGCATATTAATTTTATCAATTTATCAACAAAATTAATTGTTATTTTCTAAGTTTTCTATAAATTAATGTATTTTTTATTGTTTTTTATTTATTTTAGTGCTATTATAATTGATATGTAAATTATTAATTTTATTATAATATCTTTCAATAATATAAAAGAATTAAAGTAATGTTAAATTTATATAAATCATTTAATACATAAGAAAGGTTTGAGATTATGAATAAAAAAACAAAAGACTGTTTAGTTATAGGATTTGCACTATTTGCAATGTTTTTTGGCGCTGGTAATTTAATATTCCCACCATACCTTGGATATGAAGCTGGAACTCAAAATATCGCTGCAATGATAGGTTTTATTATAACAGGTGTTGGAATTCCACTTCTTGCAATAATCGCTTGTACTAAAGGAGATGGTACATTTGAAACAATGGCTTCAAAAATAGGCCCAAAATTTGCAACTATATTTGCTACGCTTTTATTTATAGCAATAGGCCCAATGCTTGGAATTCCTAGAACCGCAGCTACTACATATGAATTAACTATTCATCCAATAGTACCTAGCATTTCACCACTTATTTGGATGTTTATATATTTTGCAATTAACTTATTTTTCGTATTTAAACAATCAAGTATTATAGATACAATAGGTAAGTTTTTAACACCTGCACTTCTTATCATATTAGCTATAATAATTATTAAAGGAGTAATATTCCCTATTGGTAATATAGAACCAACTGGTTTAACTTCAGTATTTTCAAATTCATTACTTGAAGGTTATCAAACAATGGATGCCCTTGCCGCATTACTTTTTGCTGCAATAGTATCTTCTAGTATTTTAGCTAAAGGTTATAAAGAAAAAGATTTAGTAAGTATGACAGCTAAAGCTGGAATTGTAGCTGCTATAGGACTTGCATTTGTGTATGGTGGCTTAACACTTATAGGAGCACAAACTAGAGATTTAGCTCCAGTTGATGTTACAAAAACACAACTACTTTTAATAATATCAAAAAATATATTAGGTAATGTTGGTACAATAACTATTGGTATTGCTATAGGCTTAGCTTGCCTTACAACTTCAATCGGATTAATAACAGCTGGTTCTTCATTCTTTGAGGAAGTTTCAAAAGGCAAACTACCTTATAAAGTTAATGCAGTAGTAATATCAATTATAAGTATAGTAATTGGATGTTTTGGTGTTGATAATATAATTAAAATTTCAGGACCAATATTAAGCATTTTATATCCAGTTGCAATAACTCTTATAATAACAACACTTTTAGATAAGTTTATAACTAATATAAATGCTGTAAGACTTGGCATTTATACTTCATTAGTATTTGGCATACTTAGTCAAATTCCTCAAATAAATTTAAATTTTATTCCACTTGCAAGTAAGGGATTTGCATGGTTTATTCCAACAATAATTGCAATTGTAATTGGATATATAATTTTCAGAAACAAAACTAATAATATAGAACAATCTAATTAAATAAAAATAAATAGTAAGGATAGCTATATTAATATAGCTATCCTTTTTAAATTAGTATTTTTACTTTATTTTCATATTTGTGGTTTTAAATTGTAATAATACCTTAACTTTACATGAAGTTTTATTGATGATAAAATTTTCATGAGTACATTAGGGCATAATAATATATAGATAAGGAGGTTTTAAAATGGCTATAAAATTAATATGTATAGATATGGATGGTACACTTCTTGATAATGACCATAATGTATCTATTGAAAATAAAAAAGCACTAATAGAAGCTAGAGACAAAGGAATAGTTATTGCTATTACAACTGGTAGACTTTTTACATCAGCTAAGTATTATTCTGATTTAATTGGAATTAATGCTCCTATAATTTCTTCAAATGGTGCTTATATAAAAGAAAAAGATTCATCTAAGGTTATATATGAAAATACTCTATCTTTAGATGAGTGTTTGGAAATATATGATATATGCAAAAAATATAGCTTTGAAACATATTTTAATACACATAATACAGCTATCTCTTCTACTGAATTTAAAGAAGATCATGCATATATGATTACAAATAAATTGCTTAAAGAAAAAGATAAAATAAAATTTAAAGTAGCTCCTGATCTTACATACATATTAAAAGACCTTGAAGGTGATGTACTAAAAGCTATACTTATTAATAGATCTTCTAAAGATAATACAGAACTTTTAACAGCTAAAAATGAATTTATAAATCTTAATAAATATGAAGTTGTAAGTTCTGGACTAAATAATTTTGAAGTAATGAAAAAAGGTACATCAAAAGGCAATGCAGTTAAACAACTAGCAGAGCTTCTAGGTATTAAAAAAGATGAAATTATGTGTATAGGAGATAGTGAAAATGATCTTTCTATGATTAAATTTGCAGGTATTGGAGTATGTATGGAAAATGGTCTTGAACTTCTAAAAAAAGAAGCAGATTATATTACAGATACTAATCTAAACTCTGGAGTTGCAAAGGCTATTAGAAAGTTTGCTCTTTAACATATCTTGAAAGGAGATTAAAATATGAATGAAAAGTCTACAAAGAAAAAGATGGCTACTTGGAAAAAAGTAATTATAGGTATTGTAGTTGCTATAATCGTTATTATCGCTGCAGGAATGGGATATATTTATTCAACTCTTAGTAAAACAAATAAAGTTGAACTAAACAAAGATTCACTAGGTTTAAATCAAAATGCTCAATCTGCTGATAAAAAAGATGATATAATAAATATTGCATTATTTGGTGTTGATGCTCCAAATGGTCAAGCTGGAAGATCAGATGCAGATCTTATACTTACAATTGATAAAAAGCATCATAAATTAAAACTTACTTCTATCATGAGAGATTCATATGTTGATGTAAAAGGACATGGTATGACAAAGCTTACTCATGCTTATGCATATGGTGGTCCTGAGCTTGCACTTAATACAATCAATACAAATTTTGACTTAGCTATTGATAAATTTATTACAGTTAACTTTACATCATTACCAAAAGTTATTGATAAATTAGGTGGAGTTGATATCAATTTAACTCCAGGAGATTTAAAGTATATGAATGGCTATATTAAAAACTTGGATAACATAAATAAAACAGATTCTCCTGAAGTAAATTCAACTGGAATGCATCATTTAGATGGTACACAAGCTTTAGCTTACTGTAGAATAAGATACGATGGCGGAGATCAAAGAAGAACTGAAAGACAAAGAACTGTTCTTCAAGCAATTCTTAAAAAGATGAAAGATACACCTGCAACTCAATATCCAGGTATATTAAATGAATTATTACCACTTGTCACTACAAATATAAGTTCAAATGAATTTATAAGTTTAGGTAAAGATATATTAGATACTGGTGCTACACAATTTGAAGATTTAAAAGTACCATGTGATAAGCATGAAGATGGTAAGATGATAAATGGTGTTTATTATATGACTTATGATTTACAAGCTGAAACTAAAGAACTTCATAAATTTATATATGAGCAATAAAAAAATGAGGTAATTTAAAAATTTATAAGTAAATTAAAATCTTATAAAATAAAGCCTATATCTTAATTTAAGATATAGGCTAATTTATTATTCTCCCCTAAGTTTTTTTATTAAATTATTATGATCTAAATCACTATAATCAAAATAATATAATATATCTTGCTTAATATTATAGCTTTCTATAATACTATCTGATGCTATTGAATTTAATGCTATCTCATAATAATTTCCCTTTTTAATATCAAGATTTATCTTTGAATCCAAAATCATTTTTTTATAACCTAGTGCAATTTCATCATCTAAATAATCTTCATTAATTTCACCATCTAAATCATTTAAAATAAATCCACCCTCTATGAGTTCTTCATACTTTTCATCATCTAATTTAGTAGACTTAATTAATAATCCTTTATATTGTTCATCTATTTCACTATTTTTAATATTTGGCAATAATTCTTCTAATTTATTAATATCAACTTTTATCTGAGTAAGTTTTTTGTTTATCCCAAAATATTTTTTAAACATATTTTGAGGCAATATTCCCTCACTTTTAAATACTTCATTTAATGGTATAGATTTATTATCTCTATTAATAAGAACTTGTCCATTATAATACTTTCCACTTAACTTACAATTCTTTTCATCATACTTAATCAATGCAAAAGATTCTAAACTTCCCTTATCTGTAAGCAATACTACAAATTCATTTGGCATTTCAAGCTTTATATTCTCGCTAATTTTCTCTTCTGAAGGTTTAGTAGTTAAAGTTTTTTCTGCACTACTATCTTTTAATTTCATTTCAAATCCTATAATTAATATAATACATATAACAATAAAAAGTCCTAAAAAATAAAAGATAGCATTTTGCCTTTTTATACTGCTTTTATAGTCTTCAAGCATTCTGCTTCCTCTTTTTTCACTAGCACGTGATATGGCTATATTTTCATCATACTCATGAGAATATCCATTTTCTTCGTATTCATCAAAAGGTAATGCCCCTTCTCTTATAAGCTTATTTGTATAACTTTTGCCTGAAAATATACTAGCTATAAATGTAATAACAAAATTTAATATAATACCTATCGGTATATCTAATATATAGATAGAAAGTACTTGAATAAATAATAAGGCTATTCCTTTTAATATTTCCTTTCTAAATAAATAAGTTATCCCTCCAAATAAAAAAGTTAAATAATCCAAACTATAAGGAATAACTTTTAAATTATTTTCACTATCTACTAAAACTGCATATTTAATACCTTTACCTTTAAGAAGAATACGTGTATTAAAATTATCTATATTCATAAAACTACCTCCAGTTTAATTGTTATAGCTATAATTTTAACATATTAAGTTTTAGTTTACAATTTATGTAATTAGAATAATAAAAACTCACCTTAATTTAACTTACAATTAATAAACTATAGCGATATTTTTTAAATACAACTAATAAAAAGAGTGATTATCAATCACTCTTTTTATTAACATATCTATTTCTTTTTTTTAACTTCTGGAACAGGATTCACTTCATTTTTTGGTGGTTCCTTAAATCTTTTACTGTTCCATGATGATTGCTGATCCTTTTTAGCCAAATAAAAAACCTCCTAACAATTTATAGATTACATAATAATCTTTTGTAATTAGGAGATATTTTATTCTAATTTATATTTTCAAATTTATAGCTAATAAAGATTATAATTTTTCTTACATAATAAATCACAATACAATCTATTATTGAGAAAATTTAGCTACTTCCTTATATCTTGATCCATCTCCACCAGTTACAAAATATTCTCCACATCTTAACCAAGCATGAGCTTTAAGTTCATTTTCTGACTTACGTACTCCAAGATATAAAGTTGATTTTATATTATATTTTCTTAAAAGTTTTTGTGCCGTCATAGCTTGTACTAAACATTTGCTTTCCCAAGGTGTATATCTACTTACACTAGTAACAACCCATGAAACTTTCTTTGCTATATTATAATTTTTTAATTCTTCACTATAAGGAGTTTCCTCTCCTGTTTTCCCAAGTTTATCTTTTAAATGCTTAAATTCAACATTTAATATAGAATATCTTGATATAGCTGTTATAAATATACAAGAAATTATCATTTTCTTTGTATCAAAATCAATTAATATAAATGTCTTTATTTTTCTGGCTATACTTTTAAATATATTAACATATCGTAATAAGCCCATTTACCTCTAATCCTTTTAAAAATGATACTACAGCTTCTCTACATTTTTCCTCAGCTATATCATATTCATTTAATAATATTTTTATTATTTCATCTGCTGTTGTTGGATTTTCTATAATATCCCATATTCTACTTCCGACTGAATTTAATGAGAAATACATTCCTTTCTCTAAATTCATCATAACTTTATCTCCATCTATATCTGAAGCATCTATTTCCTTATTTTGCACTATTTTTGCATTTAATAATTTTTCCATCTATCTTCATCCTCTCATAAATATAATAACTTTTATTTAGCTTAACACAGCTTGTTCAATTAATCTTATTTGCTCATTTACAGTAAATTTATCCTTAGGCCTTTTTACCTTAAATACTCTAATATTTTTTGCTATATTTAAACATTTATTAAAATATTCTTTTTTCATATCCATAGTTCTAATTAATTCTATCCTATATATATTTCTCATTATTGAGAAAAGTTTTTCTTGCCCAAGTACCTCTTTTACTTCAACATCTTTATCCATATCTACTAATTCTATTTCGCAAATTGCAGATAACTCACATGGATTTTTTTCAAAACTATCATGAACAGGAATACAATATTTATCCCTATCATCATCTATTTTCTTAAACTTTTCTGTGTCATATCCCATTTTATCCATTGCATCTTTACATAACTTTTGTTGCGGATATGCAGGCATTACAAATATAGATTCTTTTTTATTCCCTAAAACAGATACATCATCACATAAAAATCTATATCCATTATGTCTAAAAGCATTAGTTAAGGTAGATTTTCCAGCCCCTGTATGCCCTGTAAGTATAACTGCTTTATTATTAATCAATATAGTTCCACCATGTATAGCAATATCATTTCTTTGTTTCATTAAAATTCCGAATGAAGTTCCTAATGTGAATGTTTTTATATCATCCTTATTTGCTAATTCATAAGGCTCTACTATTATCTCTGATCCATTCTTAACAAAATACTTTGCTATATTTTCTATTCTAAATACAAAAGATTTTTCTTCTAAATAGAACCATAGCCTCTCTGGAATTTTATTTACCATATCCTCGGGTACTTTTCCATATTTAATAACTACATCAATTTTATCATTTACATCTACTTCTAATAATTCAGGCATTTCTATATCTGATTCAACATTCAAATCATACACCTTATAATAGTATTTTTTCATCTCCCAAACCCCTTAATATAAACTTACATTAAATGTAAAAAATCTATAACTACAATTAATTTAGCATATATTTATGTTTTTGTAAATATATTTAAATTTCTGTAAAATCTCTTAATATAAGTATCGCAATAATTTATTCTAATTCCAACCATTTAATCATTTTTGTCTTATCATTTGATTTTTTATAAGCTAAAGTTATAAATTTAAATTTATCTAATAAGGAATATTCTTTATTAAATACTCCAGCAAATAAATGATGAATCCAAGCAATTGGTAATAGAATTTTAAATTTCTTAGCATAATTATATTTATCATTCATGTCTTCTAATGATGGGAATAGAAGCGATAAGAAATTCTTTAAGTTGCTTTCTTCTGAATTTGATATATCATTTCCAAAATCATGTGCCAAATCACCATGCCCATATACTCCTGATTCTATTATTTCATCAATAAATTTATTTAAAAAGTTTTTTTCTACCTCATATCCCTTATTAACTTCAGAAGGTATCTCCATATTGAATAACTCTTTACAAACATTAAAAATTATTATAACAAACTTATTTACCTTACATTCAATCGCTTTTCTACGGAATTCATTCCAATTTATTTCATCTCGTTTATTCTCTACTAAAATAACTAAATCAACAAGTTGCCTAACACCAAATCCTCTATGAACTATATGAACAGCCATATGAATACATAAATGAAGAACTAAATCATCCCAACCTAATGATAATGCTTCTGTTTCACCAATTTTTACCTTCATTGCATTATCCCATATACTTTTTTCAAATTCTTTGCTTCCATTAAAATAATCATCATTAATAAGTGTCCAATGAACTTCTATTGGTAAATGATTTGTATGTTCAAATACTATATGTGCACCATGTTCATCATATTCTTCACTTTCTAAGTAACCTAACGAAGTTAAAACTTTCCTAGCTTTATCTAAATCTTCTTCATGTACTAATATATCTGCATCACACATAGTTCTAAGTTCTGGATTCTTATAAAATTCTCTTATAACTAATCCTTTTAATATAATAACTCTTATATTTTCTTCATTAAATTTTTTGATTATTTTTTCTACTTGATTGATATGCCTAATCTGATTTATACCTGTATAAAATGTATCTAACTTCCATTTTTTTATTAATTCCTTATCTTTATCAGATTCAGAATTCCAATCAATAGATGAATATAATAATCCACTTATACTATGTTCTCTTGCTCTATCAATAAATTTTTCCAAAGCAATGCCTGCCAAATTTTTATTAGATAATTTGTCACCTCTTATAGTGCAATTAAGAACATCAATTATTCCCTTCTCTATATTATTCATACCTTCCCCCACTGCTAACTTTTTATATTTTTCACTTTATTTAATCGCCTTTTTATGTTACCATATTATATACTTTATTACAAATTTTAGCACAAAAGGATGGGGTTTATGAAAGATTTAATTAAAAAAGTAAAATGGATATTATCGAAATCTAAAAATATATTACCATTTTTAGTATTTACAATAGTAATAAATACTATATTTTCATTACTTGGCGTTTATAATGCACTAATTTCAAAATCACTAATTGATTCAGCTATATCTAGAAATACAACAGCAGTTATAAAATGGCTTATTATAATGGGAAGTATTATGCTTATAAATATGGCTGTACGTCCTTTAATATCATTATTTTCAACTCACACTTCCACAAAATTTAATCAATCACTTCAAAAACATATGTATGAACATATAACTTATAGTAAATCTATAGAGCAATCAAAATTTCACAGTGTAAGCCTTTTAACTCGTATTACAAGCGATGTTGACACAATATCTTCTGTATTAATAAGTACTATACCAGGTATAG
>NZ_JAXFPT010000021.1:0-41880 GCF_034179595.1 Clostridium sp. | reverse complement strand
ACCTTATTTTTTAGTTTTAGTCTATACTTTTTAATATTATTTTATTTATTTTTTCATTTTTCTATGTTCATTTACTTTATAATATTTCTTTCCTTAAAATAAAAAAATTTAGTAGTAGCTTAGACATTATAAGCTACTACTAAATTTTATCCTATTATTCCTGCATCTTTTAGCATCCAATCTATATAAATTCCATATCCTGTATCAGGTTTATTTATAAGAACATGTGTTACTGCTCCTATTATTTTTCCGTCTTGTATTATAGGGCTTCCACTCATTCCTTGAATAATTCCTCCAGTCTTTTCTAAAAGTTCTGGATCAGTAACCTTTATTATCATGCTTTTAGGACTAGGATTATCTTGATTTAACTTTTTAACTATTTCTATTTCATATTCTTTAGGTCCATTTTCATCTATTGTAGTTATTATTTTAGCCTTACCAATTTTAATTTCATCCCTAGACCCTACTGGAAGCGGACTTGTTCCTGTTTGTTTTAGATAATTACTTTTTTTGCATCCAAAAATCCCACATTGAGTATTTTTTTCAATATTTCCAATTGGACTATCTTCATTTGTAAAAATACCTTTTAATTCTCCTGGTATTCCCTTTTCACCTTTTCTTAAACTAATCACAGATGCTTCTAATAATTCTCCAGATTTAACAGTAAATCTAGTGTTTGTATCTCCATCTGTTATTGGATGACCTAATGCTCCAAATTTTCCACTTTTATCATCATAAAAGGTTAAAGTACCAACTCCAGCTGTTGAATCCCTTATCCAAAGGCCTAATTTATAATCATTATCTTCTTTTTTCATATTTACTAATTTAGTGATATTTTTTCCATCTCTATTTATTACTAAACTAATCTTTTCATCTTTTGAATTTCTGACTATACTCATTATTTCTTTAGCTGTATAAACTTTTTTTCCATTAACCTCAGTAATTAAATCACCTAGTTCTATACCATAAATTTTTGCTGGACTTTGACTTTTTTCTTCATCTTTGATTATATCAGAATAACCTACAACTAATACACCATTAGATGATAATCTTACACCAACACTAGTTCCACCAGGATATAATCTTAACTCTTTTACACTTTTTGTAGTAGCAAACTCAAGAGGATTCGCTCTAATTAAGTCTATATTTTTAGTATTATTGCAGACTGAATTATTAATACAATTAATATTACTTAAAATAGAATCTGATTTTGTATCACTTGCATATGTCTCATTTGATACACCATTAATAACAAAAATCATAGTCAATATAAGAATAGTTATCAAGGTTATTAAGAAACTTATTGATTTTACTGCTCTCTTTTTCATCTCTTCTCCTCCTTTGTCTATGTTCTTAAGTTACCCTGAAGACATGCCATCTATTCTATATTAACTTTACTATAATAGACAAATTTTTTTAAAATAAAAAAATAAAACCACAGAGTTAACGTAGTTTTATTTTTTCCTCATACACGCTTATATATGTATTTATATTGCTTTTAATTCTCTTTTTTTTGTATTTGAATTGTTAAACATCTCTCTTACATTTTCCAAAGTTGCATTAGTTACACTATCTCCACCTAACATTTCAGCTACTTGATGTATTTTCTCATCAGTTGATAATAATTTTATTTTTGTAAATGTTTTGTCATTTTTAACTTCTTTACTAACAAAATAGTGGTGATCAGATAATATAGCAATCTGTGGAAGATGTGTTATACATAAAACTTGATGATTTTTAGATACTTGATACATTTTTTCTCCAACTCTTTGACCAACTTGGCCACTAATTCCAGTATCTATTTCATCAAATATTAATGTTGGAATATCATCTTTATCTGCAAAAACACATTTTAATGCAAGCATTATTCTAGATAATTCTCCACCTGATAAAACTTTTTCAAGAGATTTTAAAGGTTCTCCAGGATTAGTTGAAATCATAAAGGTTACATCATCAAACCCTTTTTCATTAAAATCATCTTTAAATTCTACAAGTATATTCATTTTTGATTTATCTAGTCCAACATAAGCTAATTCTTTTAAAATCTTTTCTTCAAGCTCACTGCTATAAGACTTTCTAATAGAAGAAATCTTTTCGCCTACTTTTTGCATTTTTTCAAAAATTTCTTTTTCTTTTTGTTCTAATTCTTTTATTATTTCTTCAGAATGAACTAACTCTTCATATTGTTTTTTTAAATCATTATAATTAGATATAGCATTTTCAACTGATCCACCATATTTCTTCTTATAATTATTTATAGTAAATAGTCTTTCGTTTATCCTTGATAATTCCTCTTCATCATATTGGATTTCATCTGACATATCTCTAATTTCTCTTGAAGCTTCTTCTATATTATAAAAAGCTTCTTCTATAACTTCTCTTTTTTCTTTTATTTTGATAAAGTGTTCTTCAACAGAAGTTAATTCTGATATTACCTTAGATAAAGATTCTAGTATGCTTGAAGATTCCATTCCATTTAAAAAATTATAGCTATTACTAAGTGCAAGTGTTATTTTCTCTGAATTAGATAAAATATCAAATTCTTTTTTAAGCTCTTCTTCTTCACCTATTTTTAGTTTTCCTTTTTCTATATCTTCAATTTGAAATTTAATATAATCTACTAATTTATCTCTATCTTTACTTCCATTAATGTCTTTTATCTTTTCTCTAACATTTAATAATTCTTCTCTTAAAGCTCCAAATTTATCTAGTTCTTTTTTAATTTTTTCACCAATATAATTATCTAAATAATTTACATGCTTACCTTTTTGAAGTAAGCTTTGACTTTGATGTTGTCCATGAATATCTAATAATCTTTCTCTTATTCTTTTTAGTTGAGATACAATTAAACTTCTATTATTTACTTTTACAATACTTTTTCCACTTAAAAGTGTTTCTCTTGATATTATTAATGTATCATCAAATTCTATTTGAAATTCATTTAATATATCAAAAAGTTTATTGTCTTTAATATCAAATATAGCTTCAACTTGAGTCTTTTTTTCTCCTGTTCTTATTAAGTCTTTTGAAAATTTACCCCCAAGTACATAGTCTATTGCATCTATTAAAATTGATTTACCAGCACCAGTTTCTCCAGATAATATATTAAATCCTTCACCTAAATCTATAGATAAATCTTCAATAAGTGCAAAATTTTTAATATTTAGCTGTACTAACATCTATATCACCCATAACTCTACTCATTAATTCTATCTTTTATACTAGATACAAGCTTTTCTGCCCCTTCAATACTTCTAACTAAAATAAATATAGTATTATCCCCTGCAACAGTACCTGCTATATCTTCAAAGCCTAAACTATCAATAGCTTCAGCAGCTGCTGATGCACCACCTGTAAAAGTTTTTACAACTACCATTTTATCTACATTTTCAACATGTGTAACTGCATTTTTTAATATGTTTACAAGTTTATCATTAATGTTAGATGATTCTTTTGTAGGAACAACATATTTATATTTTCCTGAAGTTGATTGTATCTTTAATAATTTTAAATTCTTAATATCTCTTGAAACAGTTGCTTGAGTAACATCAAATCCTGATTTTTTTAACTCTTCTGCAAGCTCTTCTTGAGTTTCTATATCTTTTTCTTTAATAATTTCTAATATTTTTGTATGTCTTTTTGACTTCAATGTATTTCACCATCTCATTCTATCATTTACTTAAAATCTTAGTTCTTAAGACTTTAAAATAATCATAATCATCAAATTGTATTAACTTTACTTCTTTTTCCGCTCTATTTATTTCAATTATAGCCTTTTTATTTACTTCATATACTTTTTGACCATCAACAGTTAAATAAATATCCTCTTCTTCATGAAATGTATTAATTTTTATCTTGCTATCTCCTCTAAGCACCATAGTTTGCATACTTTTTGTATGTGGACAAATAGGAGTTATTAATATAACATCTAAATCTGGATAAATAAATGGTCCTCCTGCTGAAAAAGAATATGCTGTAGAACCTGTAGGTGTTGCAATAATAAGTCCATCTCCTTTAAAAGAACTATAATATTTATCATCAACATATATATCAAATTTAGTCATTCTTGATAGTGTTCCTCTTGCAATTACAATATCGTTTAAAGCTATCTGATCATCATTTTTTATATTATTTATGCTGCATTTTAAAAGCATTCTCTCTTCTACTTTAAAAAGATTATTTTTAAGCTTAAATATAGCTTTGTCTATATCTGAGATATCAACACTACTTAAAAACCCAAGATTTCCAATATTTATTCCAAGAAGTGGTATGTCTAACTTGCTTGATATTTTTCTTGAAACTCCAAGTAAAGTTCCATCCCCACCTAATACAATAAGAATCTCCATATCTTTTGAGATATCACTTACATTTATCTCATATGTATTGAATATATCTATTTTAATATCTTTAAATGCATCCTTTAACTTTTTAACAACTAAATTAAGAATGTTTCCTTCTAAATCTTTAGAATTATTTATTGCAATACCTATGTGTTTCATAAACACCCTACCTTCTATATTTCTAAATGTGAAGCAGATACTACTTTTTCTATATCTTCCATTTTAAAATCACTATTTTTTTCTTTATCCTTAGTAAAATATACTAAGTATTCTATATTTCCTTCTGGTCCCTTTATAGGAGAATAGCTAACTCCTAATACATTTAGGTTATTTTCTAGTAAGTAATTAACTATAGAAGTTACTACTTCTTTATGAGTGCTTTCTTCACGAACTACACCTTTTTTACCTACTTTTTCTCTTCCAGCTTCAAATTGAGGCTTAATTAAAGCAACAACTTCCCCATCATCTTTTAAAAGGTTTATAGTAGCTGGCATTATTGTCTTTAGTGATATAAAAGAAACATCTATTGATGCAAAATCAATCTTTTCTCCTATGTCTTCTGGTGTTACGTATCTTATGTTAGTACGTTCCATGCAAACAACTCTTTCGTCTGTTCTTAACTTCCATGCAAATTGTCCATAACCAACATCTACTGAAAAGACTTTTTTAGCTCCATTTTGAAGCATGCAATCTGTAAATCCACCTGTTGATGCTCCAATATCCATACAAACTTTCCCTTGCAAAGTTAATGGAAATTCTTTTAAAGCTTTTTCAAGTTTAAGTCCACCTCTACTAACATAAGGTATAGTATCTCCCTTAAATTCTATATCAGAAGTTACACTAACCTTTGCTCCTGCCTTATCAACTCTTTGGCCATCTACAAATACTTTTCCTGCCATTATATTTGTTTTAGCTCTTTCTCTTGATGCTATTATTCCTCTTTCTACTAATAATACGTCAAGTCTTTCTTTTTTATCTGCCATTTTTATCTCCTTGTTTTAGCAATCTTAATACTTCTTCTTTTATTCCTTTAGGATCTAAATTCCAATCATTATAAAGAATTGTAGTATCACCTTGTTCAACAAATTTATCATCATAACCTAAAGCCTTAAACTTACCTTTAAATCCATAATGATTAAGTGATAATAATATATTTGATCCTAAGCCACCTTTAATCACATTATCTTCTATTGTTATTATATCATATCCTTTTTCTGATAATTCTTTTAGTATTCCTTCATCAAGTGGTTTTATAAATGTTGCATTAATAAGTTTAGGATATATACCTTCTTTATTTAAAAGCTCATTTGCTAATATTGCATGCTGACTCATCTTACCAGTTGCAATTATTGCACACTTACAGTCTTTACCTTCTTCTAAAACTTCCCACTTAGAAAACTCTACCTTTTCTATTGGTTTAAGTTTTGAAATCACATCTCCACCCCTTGGATATCTTATAGCTACAGGCTTATCTTGATTAAAAGCCCATTTTAAAAGAATATCAACTTCCTCTAAGCATTTAGGAGCAATCACTGTAATATTTGGTATAATTGAAAGGTATGATATATCAAATATACCTTGATGTGTTTCTCCATCTTCACCAACTAATCCTGCTCTATCTATAGCGAGTACAACTGGAAGCTCTTGAATACATACATCATGTAATACTTGGTCAAATGCTCTTTGAAGAAATGTTGAATATACAGCAAATACTGGCTTTAATCCAGCACATGCCATTCCAGCTGCTAATGTTACTGCATGCTGTTCTGCTATTCCAACATCAAAAAACCTTTCAGGATATTCTTCCATAAATTGTCTAAGTCCTGTTCCATCAGGCATAGCTGCTGTTATTGCTACTATATCTTTATTTTCTTTAGCTAACTTAACTAATGAATTACCAAAAACTTTAGAATAATTACATTTTGCTATACTTTTAGGTTCTCCGCTTTCTAAATTAAATGGAGAAACTCCGTGGTATTTATCAGGATTTTTCTCTGCAAATTCATATCCTCTACCTTTTTGAGTTACAACATGAATTATTACAGGTTCATCTATATTTTTTGCTTTTGATAATACATCCTTCATAGCACTTATATTATGCCCATCTATAGGTCCTAAATATTTAAGTCCCATATCTTCAAATAACATAGATGGCATAACTAACTGTTTTATACTACTTTTCACTCTACTAAGCTTTTTGGCAATTCCTTTTCCAAATGAACTAGCACCTAATTTACTATTTATTCCTTTTTTGAATTTATTATACTCAGGTTCTATTCTTACTTTACTTAAATAAGATGATAGCCCTCCAACATTATTTGATATAGACATTTGATTATCATTTAAAATTACAATCATTTTTGTTTTTTTAAAGCCTAAATCATTTAATGCCTCAAGTGCCATACCACCAGTTAAAGCACCATCTCCTATAACAGCTATTATATTGCTATCTTCATTTTTTAAATCTCTAGCTCTAGCAAAACCTAATGCAGCTGATATAGAAGTGCTACTATGGCCAGTATCAAAAAAGTCATATATACTTTCATTTCTTTTTGGGAATCCACTCATACCATTATGTTTTCTTAACTTTTCAAAATCATCTTTTCTACCAGTTAATATTTTATGAATATAAGTTTGATGCCCAACATCCCATATTATTTTATCTTTTTTAAAATCAAATTCACTAAATAAGCTAAGGGTTAATTCAACAACACCAAGGTTAGAAGCAAGATGACCACCTGTTTTAGATACTGAATCTATTAAAAAATTTCTTATCTCATCTGATAGTTCATACATATCAGATATACTTAAACTTTTCACATCTTCAGGAGATTTTATTTTATTTAAAATATCCTTCATACTACCCCAACCCTCTTCTTAAAATTCCCTTACTAAAAGGTTTTTTGTTAATTCTACTAAATCATCTGTATTTACTGTTAAGCTTCTTAGTAATTCTATACATTCTTCTGTAAGCTTTTTGCATAAATCTTCACATTTTTCTATTCCATATACAGAAACAAAGTTTGTTTTGTCATTAGCTTCATCTGCATGAACTTTTTTGCCTAACTTTTTTTCATCTCCAACAACATCTAATAAGTCATCTTTTATCTGAAATACAAGTCCTAATTTTTCTCCAAAACTATTTAAATTATCTATATCTTGTTTTGGAGCTTCTGCAAGCAATGCACCAGATACTATTGAAGATCTTATAAGTTCTCCTGTTTTCTTAAGATGCATATATTTTAATTCATCTTCTGATATAGCCTTACCTTCACTTATAACATCAACAACTTGACCTCCAATCATTCCTTCAGATCCAGCTGCTTTTGCAATTTCAAGCGCTGCATTTAGTGCATTTACTCCATTTTCTTTTGCATTTTCCATAAGTAAAATCATAGCTTCATTTAAAAGTGCATCTCCTGCAAGTACTGCTATATTGTCTCCATACATTTTATGATTAGTAGGCTTACCTCTTCTAAAATCATCATTATCCATACATGGAAGGTCATCATGTATAAGTGAATACGTATGTATCATTTCTATAGCACTTGCTAATTTTAATGCCTTTTTCCAGTCCTTTTTATAAGCATTATATGTAAGTATTGATAATATAGGTCTTATTCTCTTTCCTCCTATATTTAAGCTATAGCTTTGAGCATCATATATTAACTTATTATAGTTATCTTTACCTAAAAAATAATTTTTTAAATATAAATCTATTTCACATTTTAAATCATTAATATCCATTGTTACTATCAAGCTCCACTTCTTCATTATCTTTTATTATAGATATTTTACCTTCATACTCATTTAAAGTCTTATAAAGTTTATTTATTAGTTTAATTCCTTTTTCATATTCTTTCATAGCTTCTTCTAAAGTTAATTCATTATTTTCAAGGTCATCTAAAATATCTCTTAAATTTTGAAGCATATCTTCATAACTAACTTTCCTTGCCATAATTTTCTCCTTTTTTATCAGGCCTAAATTCTCCTTTTATACTTCCATCTTTAAATATAATTTCTATATTTTTATCATCAATTAGCTCTTCTTTGCTCTTTATAACTATATCATCACTTTTTATAACTGAATATCCTTTATTTAAAATTGATAAAGGATTATTTGACATTAAAAGTGAATTTAACTCTTTTATTTTATCTTTTTCTTTATCTAATCTATTTTTAATAATCTTATCTAAGTCTTTTTTTATAGATCTAAGTTCTAGATTATTGCTTTCTATCTTAGAAATAGGAGAATTTAATGATAATATTCTTTTTAAAGAATCTAAATTATTTTTATTTGATTCTATTATACTATCAATATTTTTATTAAGTAAAGTTTCTATATTTATTAATTCATCTATCATTTCATTTTTATTATTTACAGCAATTTCTGCTGCTTGTGATGGAGTTGCAGCTCTTAAATCTGATACAAAATCTGAAATAGTATAATCAATTTCATGTCCTACTGCTGATATTATAGGAATTTTAGATTTAAATATTGAATAAGCTAGTTCTTCTTCATTAAAATTCCAAAGTTCTTCAGTAGATCCGCCACCTCTTCCGATTATTATAACATCAACTGATTTATTTTTATTAAAATATTCAATTCCTTTTATTATGGTTTTATATCCGCCTTCGCCTTGAACTTTTGCAGGATACAAAACGATATCAACTGATGTATTTCTTCGCCTTGAGACATTTAAGATATCATGTATTGCAGCTCCAGTACTAGCAGTTATAACTCCTATTCTCTTAGGATTTTTAGGTATTTCTTTTTTGTATTTTTCATCAAATATCCCTTCATTTGAAAGCTTTTGCTTTAATCTTTCAAATTCAATATGAAGCTTTCCAACTCCACTTTGTTCAATTTCTCTACAATAAAGCTGTAAATTCCCATTAACTACGTATATAGAAGCCTTTGCTTTAATAATTACTTCCATACCCTCTTCTAACACAAAGTCTAAATCTATTGCATCTTGTTTAAACATAACGCAATCTATTTTATTTATCTCATCTTTTAAAGAAAAATATATATGTCCGCTATAATGATACTTTAAATTAGAAATCTCTCCTTTTACAGAGAGATTATTTAATATAAAGTCATTATCTATAATTTTTTTTATATAATTATTAACCTCTGAAACCTTTAAAACTTTAATCTTCATTCTTTCTAGCTGCCTCACAAACATTATTAATTAAAAGTGTAGTTGTAAGTGCACCTACTCCACCTGGAACTGGAGTTATTAATGATGCTTTATCTAAAACGCTATCAAAATCAACATCACCTGTTATTTTTCCTTCAAATGATGAAGTTCCAACATCAATTATTATTGCACCATTTTTTACATACTCAGAGGTAATAAATTTTGGGCTTCCAATAGCTACAACTAGTATATCTGCCCTTTTACAAATTTCTTTTAAATTTTTAGTTCTTGAATGACAAATAGTAACTGTTGCATTTTCATTTAAGAACATTTCAAATGCTGGTTTCCCAACTATATTACTTCTACCTAAAATCACTACTTCTTTACCTTCTATATCCACATTATGTTCTTTTAATAATGTGATTATAGAATTAGGTGTACAAGGTAAAAACGTATCTTCTCCAAGATATAATTTCCCAACATTTTCATAAGTTAAGCAATCAATATCTTTTTTAGGAGATATTAAATTAATAACTTTCTTTTCATCAATATGTTTTGGCATAGGAAGCTGAATCATTATTCCATGAATGCTTTCATCATTATTTAATCTATGAATTTCTGATAAAAGATCTTCTTCTTTTATATTTTCATCTAATATAATTTTATCAAATAAAACTCCAAGAGAAGTTGCTATCTTCTCTTGTGAATTTAAATAGTATTTTGATCCATCATCATTTCCAACTAAAATAGATGCCATCTTAGGAACTTTTTTATTTTCTTTTATTCTGTTTTCTACAAAACTTTTTATACTTTCCTTAATGCTTTTTGAAACCTCTCTACCATTGATGATTTTATTCAAAATAAATCCCCCTATTTACCTTTATATATATTATCTAAAACTCCATTTATAAATGAAACTGATTTTTCATCTGAATATCTCTTTGTTATTTCTAGTGCTTCGTTTATAGCAACCTTTTCTGGTACATCATTTACATACTTCATTTCATAAACTGCAAGTCTTAATATTGCAAGATTTACCTTTGAAACTCTTTCTATTTTCCATTTTTGAAGATTTTCTTTTATTAAATTATCTATTGATTCTTTGTTTTCTTCTACACCTTTTAAAACTTCTTTTATGTAATCTAAATCTAAATTCTTTATATTTTCTTCATAATTATCAACAAAAGTTTCTATTACTTCATCATGTGACTCCTTTGTTAACATCATGCTAAATACTAATTCCATCGCTTTTTCTCTTGATAATTTTCTGCTCATATTTTCCTCCTAGTGACTTGTGTGTTTCTAATCTTATTATAGACTTATTCTAATAGTGTTAAACATTATATATTAAAGCAAGGAAACACCCTCTGAAAATATCAGAGGGTGAGCTTACATTTCCTTTGATTCTTTTTCTTGAGTCTTTGGTAGGTATATGTTTTGAACATATATATCTACACTGCTTACGATTAATCCTGTCATAGCTTCTACAGTATTTTTAACATTTTCTTGAACTGCTCCTATAACGTCTAAAATCTTCACACCATACTCTACAGTAACTGCCATTTCAATCTTTGCTCTGTCTTCCTCTAAAGTAACTTTAACAGATTTTCCTGATGATTTTTTACCTTTAAGTAGTTGTGATATGTTGTTTGTAACTCCGTGTTGGAATTCCATAACTCCATCGATTTCTTCAGCAGCAATACCAGCTATAACTGATACAACTTCATCTGAAATCTTAACAATTCCAATGTTTTCATTATTGAAGTTTTCCATTCACCTTGACCTCCTAGACTCCACATCTTGTGAAACTATTATCTTATGCCTATTATATCAAATATGAATTTATATTACAATTTATTTTTTTACTTCTATAGATATATCATTTATGTTTGCAACGTCTTGAACTATTTCTTGTATTTGTAAACTCATCTTTTCATCTATACCATCTGTTTTTACAAAAACCTTTGCTTTAGTTCCGTCTATAGTACATAATGCATCTTTTACACCTTTATTTTTTATGTTAATTTCAACTCTATTTTCATTATCTTTTTGTTTAGTTTTTTCTAAAAGTTGTTTTTGTGCACTAGTTTTTTGATCTTTTGAAGTATTACCATCTTCAATTATAGCTTTTAAGTTAGCAATAGTTTCTGCATCCTTTGATTCTTTTTCGCTTCTAGAATCATAGAAGAAATCTTTTTGAGCAACTGTTTCAGCATCTTTTGATTCTTCATCATCATTAGTTGAAAGCACTTGACTTAAATCTGTTGGATCATTTAAGCCTCCTTCATTAAGTTTTGTTGCTAAAAGCCCAACACAAATTATTAAACCTAGCAAAGTGAAAATAATACCAAATTGTTTTTTATTCATTTTAATAACCCCCCATCACTTTCTATTGAATTATATGCTAATTTTTCATAGAATATACATTTACTTTATCAATAGAAAGGTTATATAAATTTGATACAACTTTTTGTATTTCATACTTTGTTTTACTATTTTCAGCTCCTTCTGCTACAACAAAAACACTTATTACCTTTGGCTTATATGTTTGAATTATAAATGGTTCATTTCCCTTATTATCTGTTGTCATAACTACTTTTGAACCATCATTTTTTTGTTCATTTACACGTTTTCCACCTTCACTATCAGTTTCTTCTGTAACTGAAGTTTGAGTATCTTGATCATATGCTGGAACTTTTTTCTCTCCACTTTCAAAAGAAATCATAACGTCAACACTACCAACACCATCCATCTTTTTTAAGATTGATATAAGTTCTTCTTTTTGTTCTAATTCATATTGATTTGTTTCTTTGCTCTTATATGTGCTATCTTCTGAATCTTTATTTTCTACTAAACCTGACGTATAAACTTCTTCCTTATTATCAGAAGGTTTTACTACACTTAATCCTAAAAGCAATACTATAACAGCAATAACAATAGCAACTAATTTACTTACATTCTTACTTTTAAAAAAGTTATCTATACTCTTTCTTAATTTTTTTTTATCCACCCTTTTATCCCCTTTACTCTATTTTATATATGTCAATTTTATTCTCATCAATATTCAATTCTTTTGAGATAAATTTAACTACATCTTTATATTCTTTATTTACTGTATCTTTTTTATCTTTTTTAGAATTTATATCTACCTTGTCTATCTTTTCTACTTTCTTTACCTTTTTATCTTTAATCTGTATACTTAATTTATTTATTGTAAAATCGTTATCATTAAAATCTACTACACAATCAACATTGCATTTAAACTCTAAGTCTTTAAATTCTTGTTTTAACATACTTTCGCAATTTTTATTAAAGTTATCCTTAAAGCTATCTTCCTTTATTTTCATTATATTTTCGGTGCTTTCGTTATCTTTTTTATTAACATTATATTCTTCTTCATAACCACTAATTACATCTTTTAATTCTTGTTCACCATTTAAAATTATTGTTAAGATAGGATTTAAAATAACTGTTATAAGTATTAATCCTAAAACAAATTTTAAATACTTTTTCATGCTATTATCTGGTGCAATTAACTCAACTGCAGTCATAAATATTAATGTAGTTACTAGCGTGATCACAAATTTATTTAATAATTCCAAAAGATCTATCCTCCTACTATAAATTTACCAGCTGATGCCATTATTCCTAGCAAAATAAAGAACATAAGACTTACGCTCATAACACATGAAATAAGTAGTATAAGAGTATCTCCAGCTGATGCTATAGATGAAGTTATTCTTTTATCGCTTATAGGCTCAACTAAAGATGCTGATAATTTATATATAAATGACATAAGCATTAATTTTATTATTGGATATAATAGCACAAGTACAATTACAATAAGCCCTACACCTGTTACTGCATTTTTAATTATCAAAGAATAACCTGCAACTGATGTTATGGCATCTGAAAATGATTTCCCAACTATCGGAATAAAATTATCAATAGCAAATTTAGTCGTTTTTAAAGCAACTGCATCCATTGTATTTGCCGTAATACCTCTTATAGTTAAAGTAGCAATAAAAGCTGTTATAATTATTCCTTGAATCCAAAGTATTACTTGCTTCATTAATTTACACAAGTTATCTATTTTATGCTGATTTGACATATTATTTGCAAATTGCATTACAAAACTTATTAAAATCAAAGGTATTATTATAGTTATATATATCCTAGGTATTATTGTAACTGCTGTTAAAATTATTGGATCTAATGTGGCTGCTTGTACAAAACCTCCTGCTAAAGATATCATTGTAACTAATATAGGAAGTAAAGCTGCCATAAAATCTGCAATATCCTTAATCGTATCTGTTGCAACATCTATTGATATCATAAAGCTTTTTGTAAGTATCATAATTAATATTGAGTAACATGCAAAAAAAGCAATTTGCGATATATTGTCATTTTTAAAAGCGTCTTGTAAATTCTTTAATAAAGAACATAGTATAGCAATGACTATAATTGATATGACAAATTTTAATACGCTTCTAACTTCTTTAAATAATAGATTTACTACTGCCTTTAAAATCATTGAAAAACTTAAGTTTCCATGACCTTCTTTAATATAAGTTTTTACATATTCTACTGGATTAAGCTCATTTACTAATTCCACATCTGTTTTCATCTTATTTATATAATCATATAAATTGTTAAGTTCTTTATTAGCCTCATCATTAATAATCGTTTCTTCATTTATTTTTATAACGTTACCTTTAGCTTCTACAGCCTTTATATTAAGTGATGATATTTTTATAAATACAGCTAAAAAAATCATCATAAACATTAAAATCTTTTTAAATCTTGTATTCATAAACTTCACCTACAAAATCTTTAATATAGAATCTAAAACAGCCATAAGTATAGGTATTGCAAGAGATAAAATCATGATTTTCCCTGCAAATTCTACCTTAGAACCTATAGTTGATGCACCTGCATCTTTACATATCTCTGATGCAAATGATGCTAAATATGCAATAGCAAGTATTTTCATTATTATTCCTATATAAACAATATCTATCCCAGCTTTATTTGCAATACTTTTTAAAAATAAAACTATATTTTGAATTTCACCTATAGTAAAAATTAAAATAAGTGTCCCAGCTACAAGAGAAATTAATAAAGCTAAATCACTTCTTTTATCTTTAAAAAGAAGATATATAAATAAAGCTATAAGTGCAAAAGAAACTACTTTTAAAATACTCAAAACTTTTCACCTTATAACATAAACATAGTTTTAACTGATTGAAATAAATCTCCAATAAGTGAAACAATCATAAGTAATATAATGACTACTCCAGCTATATTAGTTATTACTGCTATGTCATCCTTTCCACTACTTTTTAAAACTTTATCTAATACTACTAATAATATTCCAGCACCACCAATTTTAAATAATATACTTACATCTAACATGAAAACCTCCTATTTTATAATAAAAATATTATTACCATTGCACCTATGCATATACCTAAATACCTATAAAGCTTAGTGTTTTTATTTGCTATTATTTCTGAATCTTTTATATTAATATTTAAGTTAGATATAACTAGATTAAACATCTTTTCTTGACCATATACTCCAAGTTCACCTAATGATTTTAAAAAATCTGATATAACTCTTTCATCTTCTTTATTTAAATAAAATTTATCCTTTTTATTTATATAAGCATTATTAAATTCATCATATACACTTTCTCCCTCACCTTTTGATAGCAAACTAGCTACATCTTTAAATAAATCATCAAAAGGTTCTCTACACTTTGTTCCAATTGAAAATAGTGCCTCAGGTAATGGAGTCATATTATATACAATTTCATTTTGAAGAAGTAATATACTTTTTAATATCTCTTTAAGATTTTCGTGTCTTTTTTTAAATCGTTCTCCTAGAATATATCCACCATAACAAAAGCAGCAAAATATTAATAATAAACATATTATTTTAAACATATTATTTCACCATCTCTCTTTATGGAATATATATTTTCAATTGTCCCAACGCCTAATCTATTGCTTAACACTATTATTCTTTCTATAATTCCACTTAATAAAAAATCATCAAAAGCTCTTCTTTTTTTAATATCACCAAGACTTGAACCATGCACAGTAACTACAATATTCACACCTGAATTAAATGCTGTATTTAATGCATCTATATCTTCCTTTGTTCCAATTTCATCACATATTAAAACATCTGGTGATAATGATCTTATAGCCATAAGCATTCCTTCTCTTTTTAAACAATTATCTAAAACATCTGTTCTAATCCCTAAATTCATCTGAGGAATACCATTATAGCTAGCCCCTATTTCGCTTCTTTCATCTATTACAACAACCTTTTTACCAGTTAGATTTTCTTTTAAACTGCCAGATGATAAAACCCTTGTTATATCTCTTAAAATCGTTGTTTTACCACATTTTGGTGGCGATATAATAAGCGTATTTTTAATAATATTATTACTTACTATATATTTAAGAACATCTTTGCTACATCCAATTACTTCTTTAGATATTCTTATATTTAAAGATGAAATATTTTTTATCGTCTTAATCTTGTTATTCTCCATAACACATTCGCCAGCTATACCAACTCTATGTCCACCTTTTAATGTTATAAAGCCTTGCTTTATCTCTTCTTCATAAGCATATATAGAATAATTAGATATTCTCTGAATTATAAATTTAAAATCCTCTTTAGTAACATTATTAGATAAAATAATTTCTCCTCTATCTGTATATAAAATTATTGGCTTTTCTATTTTTATGCGTATTTCTTGAATTTTTTCATCTTTATATTTATTGATTTCATCTAAAATTTTTGACGGAAAAATATTTAACTGTAATTTTTCTTTTATCACTCACTCTACCTCCTTCTGTACTATATCCTTTTATTCTTTATAATTAATATTTCTTTTAGAGATTAAATATTACTGTTTTTTAAAAAAATATGTAAAATAGGCATAAAAAAAAGAGCTTTGAAATCAAAACTCTTTAAATAACTACTTTATCATATTATTATTACAATATGGACATGGTATATTATTGTTTTCTTCTATAGCTGAAGCTTCAACAAATACAGGTTTATTACAATGAGCACATTTTATTTCCTTGTATTCATCTTCTATTTCAGTTAATTCTTCTAATGAAACTTCCTCAAATAATTCTTCTTGAATTCCTGAAAGATCATCATCCATATATTCTAAATTTTCTTGCATTGTTTCTTGGTTTATAGCAAGTTCTTCAATTTTATCTGTTATATCATTTAATATATTAAAAACTTTACTTAATATTTCTTTATCTTTATCAGTTTCTAATTCTTTTATAAAACTATTTAACTCTTGAATTTCTTTTCTTATATGATTCAAATCAACACTTCCCTTTATATTAAAATTGCTAAGTTCTTAGAACTTAGCAATTTATTATAATATTAAACTCTTTCCATGTATTCGCCAGTTCTTGTGTCGATTCTTATAGTGTCTCCTTCGTTAACGAACATTGGAACGTTTATTACAGCACCTGTTTCTACAGTAGCTGGCTTTAATGTATTTGTTGCAGTATTTCCCTTAACACCTGGTTCACTGTGTGTTATTAATAATTCAACAAAATTTGGAGCTTCAACTGAGAAAGCATCACCTTTATAGAATTTAATAATAGCAAACATATTTTCCTTTAAGTATTTTATAGCGTCTTCAACTTTTTCATAATTTAAAGGAATTTGATCATATGTTTCTTGATCCATGAAGTAGTATAACTCTCCATCAGTGTATAAATATTGCATTTCTTTTCTTTCAATTACAGCTTCTTGGAACTTAGCTGTTGGGTTGAAAGTTGTATCAGTAACTCCTCCTGATATAACGTTTCTTAACTTTGTTCTAACAAAAGCTGCACCTTTTCCTGGTTTAACATGTAGAAAGTCTACAACTGTATATACTTGTCCTTCATGTTCGAAAGTTGTACCTTTTCTTAAATCTCCTGCTGATATCATTAAATATCCCTCCAAAAGTATAAATTCAATTCCAAATAAGTTATAGTATTAAGTTTAATCATATATAATCATAATTTGGTTTCTTCTGACATACAATGTTATTTTATCAAAAGTTACTGTTAAATGCAATTAAATAACTTAGTAATTTAACAGTATTTTTATATATTTAAATTGTTTCCTTAAATATTATTATATATTTTATCAGTTTTTATACTACTCAAGTAATAAATTAAGCAAAAATCTTTTATTTTCATACTTTATTTCATAATCTGATATATTATATTCCTTAATGTTATTCATAAAATCAATTAAGCTTTTTTTATCGCCTTTAAAATCTATGTCTATTTTTGTTTTATCCTCATTATCTATGCTATTAATTTTTACACCTTTAATATTTTTAAAATCATTAAAAACTTTATCAATATCTTTTTTATTATAAGTGCATTCTATAATATTTTCATTACTCTCTATATTTTGTTCTTTCTTATTGTAGCTACTCCAAATAATCCCCTGAACAATTATAAGAATAATTAATAATGTATGTTTTATATAAAGCTTTTTCATCTTTCATCTCCAACCACATCTATAAAATATCCTCTTTCGTCATTATTTATCTTTATTATATTTGTTTTTTCTTTAATTTTTTCTAATGATTTATTATTCTTTATAAGCATTTCCCCACTATTATTTTTTATTTCTCCTAAATTTGAATAAGTTTCTAATATTTCAGCCCACTTAATAACTTCTTTTTTAAAATCAAAAAAGCCTTTATCTTTAGTTACCTCTAAAGATATATCTTCATTTAAATTTTTATTTTGCATAATGTTATTTATGTTAATTGGTAATACTAAAAGATTTCCTAGTAATAAAATTATAAGTCCTCTTTTTATGCTTTTCTCTTCTTTTTTAGCTTTTATTTTTAAAAACTTTTCTGGAATAAAATTTTTATTCATAAGATTAAACCTCTTCAATAATTAGATTTTTATACTTAAATGGATAATCAAATTTTCCTTTTATTATATCTTTCTCTTCTATGATTTTTTCATCTATGCTAAACAATACATTTTTAATTATTATATTGTTTTTAACTTCTATATAATAATGCTTATCTTCAATTTCTATTAAAGCTTCAAAATTTCTTTTTTTAATATTTTTTCGTATATTTTTTAACATCAGAAATTGAATTGGAGTAACTTTTATCTTATTAAGGTAATCTAAAAAAGGCATAAGTCTATCTCCACCTTTTATCGCATATATAAAAGTCTTTTTTTCTTTATTATCAATACAAAAATGTATTAAATAATTATCTGAATTAAATTCCTTTTTAATTTTATCGTTTATTATAGTTTTAATCTCCGAAATTTTAGTTGTATCATACTGCTTTATATAGATCTCTTCATCTAATATTATAAAACTTCCCTTTTTCTTCTTTTTAATAGTATCTTTCATATTTTCTATATTAATTTTTTCAAATCCAAATCTGTACTGATCTTTACATATGATAAATTCTTTATTATTTAATATCACTTAACTTAAAACCTCTCTTTTTAATACAAGATTTATTTTAAAATTTTTATTATCCTCTTCTTCTGTATCTTCTTTATCTATAAAATACTTATTATAAGTACAATACATAAAATCTTCTATTTTGTTTTTTCCATAACTTATCTTAAAAGTATCTGTATTTTTACAGTAAAACAATTTAATAATATATTCTTCACTGTTTACTATGTATTTTATATCTCTATCCATGTTATTTATAATTTCATCATTATTTCTTTCAATCCACTTATTAGTTGTTTCTATTATAGTTTTTTGCACTGCATTTAAATCTTTAATGCTTTTAGTTACATTGTATTTAGTGCTGTATCTTAAGTTCATCTTAAATATAGTCATTCCACTTATAAGTAATATCGTTATAAAAATGATTAAATTCATAGAATTTAACAAAATATATCCTTTTCTTTTTATAAACATATAAAATACTCTCTTTCATCGACTTTAAGTTCAGCATATAATAAATTTTTCTTTACATATATATTAAATTTTTCTACATCTTTTAAAATTAAATTTGATGTTTTAAATTCCTTAATTCCATCATTAATTTTATAATATTTTACTTTCAAGTTTCCATCTATAACTTCAAACTCTTTTAAGCTTATCTCATTATAGTCATCTACTTTTTCTTCATATTCTTTTATTATTTGTATACGATTGTTTTTTACCATATAAGTTGTATTATCAGATTCATTAAATATTTTTCTAATATTTAAAATAGCATTATCTATAGAGTCTTCACGATTAATTAGTTCTGCTCTTGTAACAGCATACTTATATGCTTCTAGCGTTGTATTTACTATTATCATAGTTAATAAGCTTGAAATAAATATATAAGCAATACACTCAATTAATGTATTACCTCTTTTACATCTTTTTCTTCCATCCAAAGCTCTTTTTCTACCTCTTTTTCTAAAATTATATCTTTATTATTTTCAAAAAATCTAAAGTTTAGTAAAAGCCTATTGTCTTCATTTTTTATCTTAATTATCTCTATAAACTTATTTAAATCAGTACTATTTATATCTAATACATTATCTGTTTTAAGCTTTTTTAAAGTATTATTATCTATGCCTATTTTTATTTTATCCTCCTTAAATTTATCTTCTAACTCCTCTATACTTGTATTAAATTTAATTTCATTTATTATATTGCTAAATATGATGCTATCTACTCTCATATCATTTCTTATTTTAAATGACTTATTATCTACCTTAACCATATTTAAGAATAATGTAAAACCTATACATATAACAAATATAGCTAAGATACATTCAAGAATCATTGAACCCTTGCTTTTAAATTTTACTTTTTTCAATATTTATATAGTCAACTCCTACTCTAATTATTATCTTATACATTTCTTTATCTTTAATATTTTCTAATATAGTTGTGCTAGCTATTGCCTGCCCCTTAGAAGTTATATTAATATTTTTATTTTTTATAAGTTCAATATAGTTAGGTATATCGATAGAATTTATTTCATCATCTTTATTCATTAGTTTTATCTTTTTATTTTCATTTTCTATTACTATATTTAAGTCTACTTCATTATCTAATGCATCTACTTTACCTTCTGTTATTAAATGCTTAAATGATACTAAAAAATTTTCTATTTCAACATCTCTGTTTAGTTTTTTATAATATCTAATTGATGTTCCGCTAAACGTAAAAATAATAGATACTATAGCTAAAACCACAATAACTTCTATTAAAGTAAAGCCTTTTTTCACCTTTATACCATTCCTCCATACATTCCATCAAACATCGGTAATATAAAAATACCAAGAAAAAATACAACTAAAAACGCCATAAGTATTATTACAGTTGGCTGAAATAATGCTGTGATTTTCTTAAATCTATCATTACAATTTTTGCTTAATGTTTCAGTTAAAGATTCAAGCCTCTCATCTAAAGAACCACTTTCTTCTCCAAGTTTAATTATTGCAATAGTATATTTTGAAGGCTTAATCACATTACTAATTGCACTTGAAATGTCTTCTCCTTTTAAGATTTTTTCATTTAACTTTTTATACAATTCGTTTTTACTGTTTTCTTCCTCGCAATACTTTAATGCTAAGGATAGATTAATTCCACTTGAAACAATAACCTTTATAAGCAAAATAATTTCATACTCTCTTATCTCTTTTAATATATTTACTTTTTTCATAAGCATAGAGGTTATATTTTTAAAATATGGCTTAATTAATATTATAGGTATTATAACTCCCCATATAATAATAAAAGAAAAGGCTGATATTTTAGATTCATTAGCCCACTTAGAAAAATTTAAAATTAGCTTTGTTATATAAGGAAGATTTCCACCTAAAGATAAATATATTTCTTCTAGCTGTGGAATTAAAAAGAATATAAAGAAATTACACATAAGTAACATACTTCCTAATAAAAATGCTGGATATATAGAAGCTCCTATTATTTCTTTTTTTATGTTATCTTTTCTTTTATAATATATACTCATCTCTCTAAATACATCATTTAATTTTCCTGTCTTTTCTCCAATAGAAATCATCCCAGCTAAAAATTGTGGATACAAATAATCAAATTTAGAAAATCCTTCACTTAAACTTGATCCTTTTTTAACTTCATCTGATATATTTTTTATTGATAATTTATAATCTTTTTTTAATGGAAATTCCTCTAATAATTCAATTGACTTTGCCATTTGAAGTCCATCGTTATATAAAGAATATAAATTTTCACATATTATAGATATATCTTTATAAGAATACTTCTTTATTTTCTTCATATCTTGTTAAATCTTCTCCATTAATAAATTTTTTATATTGGTTATGACTTATTATTCCTTCTAATAATAATTTCCTACATACTTCATACATTTGTTTATTTGAAAATAATTCTATATCAGAATAAATATCTTTAAATTTTCTTTTCTTATCTTCTCCTATAAAATGAACAGCACAAACCAATCTTCTTCCCTTAATTCCAGTAAAGTTACATTCTTCACATCCATTTTCTTTGTAAAGGTTATGAACTTTCCCCTCAAAAATATCTTCATATTTTATTTTGCAATTATTGCAAAGACAGCCTATAAGTCTTTGTGATATAGCTCCTACTAAAGAATCCTTTATCAAATAATTCTTTATATTCATATCTTCAAGTCTTAAGAAAACTTCTCTGCTAGATTTAGTGTGAATTGTAGAATATACCTTATGTCCAGTAATTGCAGCTCTTATTGCCATACTAGCTGTCTCTTCATCTCTGATTTCACCAACCATTATTACATCTGGATCCTGTCTTAATATGCTCCTTAGCCCTTCTGCAAATCCAAAATTAATTTTTCTATTAACATTCATTTGATTTATTCCTTGAATATTGCATTCAACTGGATCTTCTATTGTTGTTATATTTATATCTTTTTCTTTAATACTTGAGATAATTGAATATAATGTACTAGATTTTCCACTTCCAGTTGGGCCATTTATTATTACCATCCCATTTTTTATGTTTATTATCTTCTTTAGATTTTCTAATTGATAATCAAGCAATTTTAATCCTTCTATACTGTAATCTAATTTTTCTTGATATAAAATTCTTATTACCATTTTCTCACCATATATTACAGGCACAGTAGATATTCTACAATCAAATGTATCTAAATCATTTGTTATTAAAAACTTTCCATCTTGAGGTTTTCTTTTTTCTGTGATATCCATATTTGCATTTAATTTAATCCTAGATAGTATTTGATTATAATCTTCTTTTCTTAATTTCCCTATAATTGTTAGCATACCATCTATTCTAGCTCTTATAATTACAGAATTTTTTGAAGGTTCAAAATGAATATCACTTCCATTTTTATTTATTACCTTTAAAATAATTTCCTTTTCTATATCTTTATAGATATCAAACCTAATAGAAGAAAATAATTTATTGAATTTAATTTCATCAACATTTATAAAATTCGCCTTTTTTCCAAATAAAAACTCAACAAAATCCTTCTTTTCATTATTTTCATTGCAAGTTACTACGAAAATTTCTGAATTCTTTTCATATAAAGGTATTATCTTAAGTTCAATCATCTTTTCTGACTGTATTTTATATACACAATCTAAGTTAGCTTTTTCTATTAAACTCTTTATGAAGTCCACCTCCCTTTTATCTTGATTATTTCCATATTTTGTAAAAATATTCTAAGTAAATAAAAAAAAAGCCTTGATTAAATCAAGACTTTAATTAATATTTATAAAATTATAATTTCCCTCTCTATTACTTACAAGCGAAATGCTTCCATCACTATATGAAAAAACATCTTCATTATTATTGTTATCTGTATCATTAGATCCTATAAATAAAATATCTTTATCTGCTCCAAAAGATAATCCTTTATCTACATTAATATTTTTAGGAAATGAATATACTAATCGTTTAGCATCTTCTTTATCTATTCTGTATAATGATGGTAGATTTTCTGTTTCTGTTCCTAAAACATAATAATTATCTGATACTTCTATAATATCTTTAATATTTTTAAATCTATCACTAATATCTTCTATATTATTATCTATATTGATCTTTTTTAATAGATTTTTATCTTCCCCTGTCTTTTGAAGTATTAAAACTCCATTATCGCTTGATTTTAAAAACTCAACATATCCACTATCTAGCTTATATAATAATTCTTCTTTCTTTGCATTTAAATCAAACTTAAATATTCCATTTACATTATCACTAGATATTCCATAATAAACTATAGAATCATTACCTAAAAAATCATAAAACTCTCCTGATATTGCTACATCAGAATTTATTTCTATTTCTTTATCATTCTTTAATGATAATACCTTTAATTTATATCCATCATCATAAACCATATATGAAACATAATTTCCATCTTTAGATATCTTCATAAAACTATAATTTTTATCTTTTATTTCTTTTTCTTTTCCATCATGATAAATATAGTGTTTATTATCCCTTAAAAATATATATGTTCCACTTTCTATATTATAATTTGTTATAATATCACTAGTTTTTAAATTTTCATATTTTCCATCTTTAAAATTTAAAGTATTGTATTTTCCGTTTTCTTCTAATAACACAGCCCCATATTGTACCTTTATTGCTTCTACGTTATCACTTGTAAGCCCATCATTTTGCACTTTTTTTTGAGTACATGCAGTTAGAATAAATGAAAAACTTAAAAAAATTAATATATATATTGGTCTTTTTTTTAATACCATTCATTCTATCTCCTATTCTAATTATATTTTATAAAGTTTCACCCACACAAATATATTCTGCATTTCCAGTCATATATACTCCGTCATCTTCAATTTCTATAGTTAACTTTCCACCTGGAAGATTTGCTAATACTTTTTTATTTATTAGATTAAATCTATTTGCAACAACAGCTGATGCACAAGTACCAGTTCCACATGCAAGAGTTGCACCTGCTCCTCTTTCCCATGTTTTAACATTCATATTATCTTTATCTATTATTTCTACAAAATTTACATTAGTTCCTTCACTAAAGTATTCAAATTTCTCTATAAATTCACCTTCATTAACATCATATTTTTCAGTATCTTCTATAACAATTGTATGAGGCACTCCCATTAATACAGATGTTAATTTATATTCTTTATTATTTATTATTGTTTTTTCATTTATTAATTCTTTTTTATTATTTAAAGGAATATCGTTTCCAGAAAATGAAGGCATACCCATATTAACCTTAGCTCCAACAATTTTCCCATCTTCTTTTATAAGCGTTATGATTTTAATTCCATCTCCAGTTTCAACTGTAAAGTTTGTATCTTTAACATATCCTTTATCATAAACATATCTTCCAAAGCATCTTATTGCATTTCCACACATATTAGCTCTAGATCCATCACTATTTATAATAGTCATCTTCATGTTGGCAACATCAGAATTTCTTACAACAACTAATCCATCAGCTCCAATTCCAAAATGCCTATCACAAACTTTTTTTGCAATTTTAGTTTCATCATTTAAAAGTTTATTATCTAAATCTTCTATAAAAATAAAATCATTTCCTATTCCTTGCATCTTTGTAAATTTCATATTTTATTCCTCCTAAAGCACTGATTATTAAATTGATTATTACCTTAATTTAGTGTTATACTATCCTTAAATTATACAAAAGAAAGGATGATACTTTTGGCACTAGACGGTATATTTTTAAGCAGTTTATTAACTGATTTAAAAGAATCTATAATAGATTCTAAAATAGATAAAATTAACCAACCTGAAAAAGATGAAATAATTCTTCAACTTAGAAAAAATAGAAGTAACATAAAACTATTGATTTCAGCTTCTTCACAATTTTCAAGATTACACATAACTAATATACAAAAAGAAAATCCTCTTAAAGCACCACTTTTTTTAATGGTTCTTAGAAAGTATTTAGTTGGCGGTTTAATTACTGATATAACTCAAAAAGATAGTGATAGAATTGTAACAATTCATGTATCTTCTAGAGATGAGCTTGGATTTGACAGTAAATACCTATTAATTGTTGAAATAATGGGAAGACACTCAAACATAACCCTTGTTCGTGAAAGAGACTTAAAGGTTATGGAATCTATAAAACATATAACTCCTGATATTAACACATATAGAGTTTTATATCCTGGAGTAACTTATGTTTATCCTCCAACTTCTACAAAATTAAATCCTTTTAACTTTACAGAAAAAGATTTAATAAATATATTAGAAGATTCTTCTTATAATCTAGATGAAAATTTCTTCTTTAAAAACTTTACTGGAGTTAGTAAAATCTTATCTAAAGAATTATACTCTAATCTTTCTAGTTACAATTATAGTGTAAAGGATACGGAAAGACTATACAAATTTATTAAAAATTTATTTAATGATATAAAAAATAACCCATCATTTAATATATATGTTGATGATAATGGAATCTTAAAAGATTTCCATGCAGTAAAACTTTCATCACTAAAAGCTATAAATTATGAAGATCCTTCTAAAATGTTAGATGAATTCTATTATAAAAAAGATAAACAAGAAAGACTTCATAGCAGATCACAAAATCTTCAAAAACTTATTCACACTAATATTGAAAGATGCAATAAAAAAGAAAAAATACTAGAAAATACTTTAGAAGATTGTAAATCTAAAGAAGACTTTAAAGTAAAGGGGGATTTATTAACTTCATTTATATATAGCTTCAAAAAAGGTGATAAATCTATTACACTACAAAATTTTTATGATGAAAATTTGCCAGATGTAGAAATTAAATTAAATCCAAACAAATCACCTTCTGAAAATGTTCAAATATACTATAAAAAATATAATAAATTAAAAAAAGCTGAGGAAGAAGCATATATTCAACTTGAAAAAAATGAAGATGAACTTAAATATTTAAATTCAGTTTTAACTAATATTTTAAACGCTGACTCTTATGATGAAATAGAAGAAATAAAAAATGAACTTATGGAAACTGGATATTTAAAATTTAAAAAATCTTCTCAAAAAAAGAAGAATAAATCTAAACCTCTTCACTTTATATCATCAGATGGAATAGATATATATGTCGGTAAAAATAATCTTCAAAATGATTATCTAAGCTTAAAATTTGCAAATAAAAATTATATGTGGATGCATACTAAAGATATACCAGGTTCTCACGTAATAATATGTTCAAATGATGTGCCTGATAATACTTTAGAAGAGGCAGCTATACTTGCAGCATTTTATAGTAAAGCTAAAACATCATCAAAGGTACCTGTTGACTATACGTTAGTTAAAAATTTAAAAAAGCCAAACGGTGCTAAACCTGGAATGGTTATATATCATACTAACTATACAATGTATACAGAACCTAAAGAATTTTCAAATTTAAATCTTAAAGAAGCATAAAAAAGACTCGCAAAATTTATTTTTGCGAGTCTTTTTATTAATCCATAAGACATTGTACTACTGTATCTCCAGCATTTTTTATAAGCTTATTATCAAAATATTGATAGTAATAACATTTTAATTTTCCGTTATATAACTTTCTATTTTTTGATGATTTTATATTAAATGCTTTTTCAAATTCTTCATAAGAAGTAAGTATATTAAATTCCCAATCTTGATATCTCTTTTTATATTGTCCAAATATTTCATATAACTCTTTAACTTCTTTAGCATCACTTAATCTTTCTCCATAAGGAGGGTTTGATATTATAAATCCATATTTATGCTTGTTTGAGAAATTTCTAAAATCTCTTTCTTGGAATTCTATGTATTTAAAAACTCCAGCTTTTCTAGCATTAGATTTTGCTGTTTTTAAAACTCTTTGGTCTATATCGTATCCTATAAGTTTTAAATCTTTATCTTTTATAGCTCTTCTTGCACCTTCTCTAACTTGATTAAATATATCTTTTGGCATTGTAGGCCATGTCTCTGATACAAATTCTCTATTAAGACCTGGTGCCATATTTTGCATTATCATGCATGCTTCTATTAATATTGTTCCTGAACCGCAAAATGGATCAATTAATAAATAATCTTCTTTCCATCTTGATAAAAGAACCATAGCTGCTGCTAGTGTTTCTTTAAGAGGTGCTGCTCCTGAGTTTTCTCTATATCCTCTTTTATGAAGACCTGCTCCTGATGTGTCAATTGTAAGTGTAACCTTATCTTTTAATATACCAACTTCAATTTTATATACAGGACCATCTTCGCTAAATGTATCTATTCCATAAGCTTCGCTCATTTGAGTAACTATAGCTTTTTTTACTATAGATTGACAATCTGGAACACTGTAAAGAGTAGATTTTACTGATTTACCAACTACATGCATAACACCATTTTTAGGTATTATATCACTCCATTTTACCTTTTTAGTTCCTTGGAATAATTCTTCAAAGCTTCTTGCTTCAAATTCTGCCATATTTATAAAAACTCTATCAGCTGTTCTTAAATGAATGTTTGCAATAGCTATATCCATTTCATCTCCACTAAAATGAACTTTACCGTTTTCTGTCTTTAGATTTTCATAACCTAAAGCTTTTAATTCTTTTGCAGTTACTCCTTCTAATCCAAAAGTAGTAGTTGCAATTAATTTGTATTCCATTTATTTTCTCTCCTTTAAGTTTACTCTATAAACTAAACTTGATTTTCATATATTTTTACTGAGTCTTCACCATCAATTTCTTGAATTTTAACTCCAACAATTTCCTCTTTTGATGTTGGTATATTCTTTCCAACATAATCTGCTCTTATTGGCAGTTCTTTATGCCCTCTATCTATTAAAACTGCAAGTTGTATTCCTTTTGGTCTTGCAACATCTATTATTGCATCTATAGCTGCTCTAACAGTTCTGCAAGTATATAAAACATCATCAACTAAAATTACTTTTTTATTTGTTATGTCTACTCCTAAATCTAAGCTTTTAATTTCAGGCGTATCGTTATCTTTAGTTAAATCATCTCTATATAAAGTTATATCTACTGATCCAACTGGAATATCAACTCCTTCAATTATACTTATTTGATCTGATATTCTCTTTGCAAGAGGGTATCCTCTTCTCTTTATCCCTATAAGAACTATATCTTCAACGCCTTTATTTTTTTCTATAATTTCATGAGAAATTCTTATTAAGCTTCTCTTTATAGCTTTATCATCTAAAAGATTTGCTTTTAATTTCATTTTTATTCTCCTTTCTAATTTATATTATCTTTTCTTAAATTCTCTAATATTTTTTTATAATTATCAGGAAGTTCTGATGTAAATTCCACATATTCTGAAGTTCTAGGATGTATAAATCCTAAAGTTTTAGCATGTAGCATTTGTCCTTCACTTTTAAATTTACCTTTTTTAAAGCCATATGTTGGATCTCCTACTAATGGATATCCAATAGATGCCATGTGAACTCTAATTTGATGAGTTCTTCCTGTTTCTAATACACATTTTATTAAAGTAGCATTTCTAAATCTTTCTAAAACTTCATAATGAGTTACGGCTCTTTTTCCATCAGGAGTTATAGCTATTTTTAATCTATCCTTTTTAGATCTTGCAAGAGGTTTATCTATAGTACCACTATTTTGCTTTATTCTTCCTTCAACTAATGCATAGTATTCCCTTTTCATAGTATGTTCTTTTAATTGATCAGATAATTTATTGTGTGCTTCATCATTTTTAGCAACAACTAAAATACCTGTTGTATCTTTATCAATTCTATGTACTATTCCAGGTCTTATAACACCATTTATACTAGACAAATCAGTACAATGATATAAAAGTGCATTAACAAGTGTACCTTCATAGTTTCCTGGTGCAGGATGAACTACCATTCCTTTAGGTTTGTTTACTACTATAACATCTTTATCTTCGTATATTATATCTATAGGAATATCTTGAGCTTTTACTTGAAGTTCTGTAGGCTCTGGCATATTTATTTTAATTTCATCGTTTTCTTTTAATTTATAATTGCTTTTTACTTTTTTATTATTAACTACTATTCCTTCATCTTCAATTAATCCTTGAATAAAACTTCTTGATTTTCCTTCAAATTTATTTGAAAGAAACTTATCAATTCTTACACCTTTATTCTCATTATCTATAATATATATGATTTCATCCATGTTTAAGTCTCCTAAATATTTATTACTTAACAATTATAATATATTGCTTTAATTAACTCAACTCAAAGAACATATAAAAAATCAGCATTACAAATGTAATGCTGATTTTTTATTCTTCTTTATTTGCAAAAAAACTTTTAATTTCATCTAATTCACTAGGTGAAACTTCTTCATTTAAAGATGAGCTATTATTATCTTCATATGAAATATCTTTTATTCCTATTTCTTCATCAATTGGAGTTGATATTGAATAATTTTTAGTTACATCTTTTTCTAAATCATCAAATGTTTCTAGTTGTGCATTTATAAAGTTTCTAAATTTAGCTCTAAATTTTATAAATTCTTGTTTTACTCTATCAAACTCGCTATTTATTTGTATAACATCATTATGAGCTTTATCTACAATTCTTTGTGCAGTTTCATTAGCATTTTTAATTATAACTTCTGCTTCTTTTTGAGAAGCTTCTTTTGCTTGATCTGCCGCATTTTGAGCAAGAACTAAAGTGTTTTGTATAGTTCCTTCTATTTTAGCATAATGGCTAACTTGCTCTTCTAAAACTTCTAACTTTTCTTTTAATTTTCCATTTTCTTTATATAATTCTTCATAGTTATCTACAACTTCATCTAAGAATTCATCTACTTCGTCTGGATTATATCCTCTAAGACCTCTTTTGAATTCTTTGTTGTTTATATCCATTGGAGTCAATTTCATTATTTTCACACCTCTACTATGTATATTTTTTTATATTAATTTTAAATTTGCCACTCTTACTACGGCTAGTACAATCTCCCATGATATATTTACCATATCTTCTTATAGTTATCCTATCATCTTTTTTAACTTCAAAGCTCTTTTCCCTATTTACATTGTAATTTATAAGTACTGATCCTTCTTCTATAATTTTTTGTGCTATTGCCCTTGATTTATTTGTTAACTTAGCAACAATAGAATCTAATCTAATAGAGGAAATAAGAATTGTCTCTTCTTTAAATTCATAAGTTATTTGTTTAATATCTTCAAAAACTTCAGTAATTCTGCAAGGAGCTTTACTAATGCTTTTAAGATTCATTATTATATAGTCTGCAATATCAGAACAAACAGCTACATAACACATATTTTCTCTTACAATTAAGTCTCCTATTTTATCTCTTTCTATTCCTAAAGATAATATACTTCCTAAATAATCCCTGTGATTAATTTTAGCAAATTTTGATAAGTTTTCTATCTTTAAAACCTTTATTGGATAATCAATATTATAAATATTATTAAAAGAAATCATTCTTCTTTCTGATTCATTAAAGGCTCCAAAGCTTTCTACTTTTAAGCCTTTTATCTTTATTTCATCCTCAAAAAATTTCCATATGTTTGGAGGATAAAAATCACTTCCAAACATCGGAATATCTCTGTTATATGAAAGCATCATCTTTTCATATAAATTAATAGCTTTATTTTTGTCTTCATCTGAAAATACTTTTAATATAACTTCTTTGTTCATATTAAAATACTCCTAAAATAAACCTTATTATTATCATTTTTAATATATCAAATACTATAAGTGCAAATATAGGTGAGATATCTATAGGCATATCTCCAAGTAATTTATTTTGAATAATTCTAAAAGGTTTTAAAATAGGCTCTGTAAAACTTGATAAAATTGCCATAATACCACTTGTATTATCTAGACTAAACCATGAAAAAGCACATTCTAAAATAATAACAAGTTCTATTACACGAAAAAGTAAGCTAACAAAATTAATTAGAATACCTTCCATTTAATATCCTCCTATTGTTTTGACCAGTTAAATAATGCCTTTGAAGTTAATTCACTTTTTAATTCACTAGTTACTTCTACATTTGATGGTGATAAAAGATATACTCTCTTTTCAACTTCTTGAATATCTCCATGTAATGCATAGCATGAACCACCAATGAAATCTAATAATCTTTGAGCTGTTCTTATATCAAGATTAGTTGTATTTACAACAACGATTCTTCTATTTCTAACAGCATCACATATTTCCATTGCTTCTTCATAAGCAGTTGGCTTAGTTATTAAAACCTTAGCTGAAGCTGAAGTGTGGATATTTACAACCTTATTAGATTTTTTTCCAGATATAACAGGTTCTATACTTTCATCTATTGTTATACCTTCATTTTCTGATTCTTCAAATTCATCATCTCTTATTTCATCTTCATCTCCAAATTCATCTTCAAGATCTCCAAATCCTAAAATATTTTTCATCTTTGATATCATATTTGCCATCTATCTTTTCCTCCTAAATATTATAATCTCTTTCTCCAAATATTCCTGTTCCTACACGAACCATATTTGATCCTTCTTCTACGGCTACTTTGTAATCATTAGTCATTCCCATAGATAATATTTCCATATTTATATTATTAAATTTTTTATTTTTTAAACTTAAGAAAATATCATGTGTCTTTTTAAAATAACTTCTATTGCTATTTTCATCGCCTTTTGGAATAATAACCATTATCCCTTTAACTTTTACATTTTTACATTTTTCTACTGCTTCAAGCATCTCTTCTAAATCTTCTAGCAGGATTCCACTTTTACTTTCTTCTCTGCCTATATTTATTTGAATTAATGTATTTGCTATTAAATCTTTTCTTCCATAAAGCTCTTCAATCTTATTTAAAAGTTTAATACTTGAAAGAGAATGTATTAAATGAACTTTACCAACTATATATTTAACTTTATTTGTTTGTAATTTTCCTATGAGATGCCATCTAACATCTTTATGAAAATTTTCTTCTTTATAAATAAGTTCTTGAACTTTATTTTCTGCAAAATCTCTTAACCCATAATCATAAGCTTCTTCCATTTCTTCTAAAGTTCTAGTCTTAGATACTGCTAAAAGCTTAACATCATGAGGCAAAAATTTTTCTATATTTTTTATATTTTCACTTATACTCATAAAGCCCTCCTAAAACAAAGAGTCGTAACCCTTTATATACTATTCTTCATTTGTTTGCAAATTCCTCTAATTTTTTTACATTTTTTTATTTTTACTACTTTTTTGTATATTGATTCATATATTCAGTGGAATTTGCATTATTATCTTGCATCATTACTATATTATCTTTTTTTTCTATCTTTACTGACAATTCTCTAAACATAAGCTTTCTAATATAGCTTCCATCATCTAATAACGCTGATTCTAATACATCTGGGTCTCCAATTGCATAAATATAAAAAGGCGCATATTCTGTCACATCATCATTAAATCCTAAAAATGCCCAGTTACATATCACACCAGTATTTGGAATTACCCTATGACTATTGATACTTATCGCCTCAGCACCTGCTTTTCTTAAATCATTTAATACTAAAGCCATATCATTATCATGAAAGATTTTAGATTTAGTTTCAAATGCAGTATCAGTTTCTGAATTTATATTTCCATCATTTATTTTAAGTAAAATCCCTGGCCCACTAACCTTTGTAAGACCTGTTATCATACCATAATGTTTTAATTGTTCTTTCATAGCATTTAAAACTTTTTCTTGCTTTTTATCATCTTTTTTATATTTATTTATGGTATTTTGTATTTCATCATTTCTTTCTGTTAAATTACTTATCTCTTTATATAAATCATTTCTTTCATTAATGGCATTTTGATAATCCTTAGCACTAAGTTGAGTTGATTTTTTTATAATTTCACCAAAATTAGTATTAAACGTTATAAGTAATCCTACAAATATAGATGCAAAAAATACTATTAAGCCTCCATTAGACCTTTTCATACATCACCTCTTACTATTTAACGCGATTTAATCTTTTCTAAGATTAATCTTCTTATTATAGCAAAATTATTAAATACACGTCCTCCAAATACAATTACAGCAGCTATATATATTGGTATCCCTAATTTATCACCAAGATATGCGAGACCAGCAGCTAATAATGCATTCCCAAAAAATCCCGATATAAATATATCTGGTTGAAAATTTTTTGAAAGATTTGCTCTAATAGCTCCAAAAACCGAGTCTAAACATGCAAGTATAGCTACAGATAGATATGGAGAAAATTTTTCAGGAATATTAACATCAAATACAAATCCAAATATAATTCCTATCAATAATCCTATAAAAGGTACCATTATTCTTCCTCCTTATTATCAGCTGATTTTAAATAATCATCTTTTATTGTTTGAGTTGTTTTATCTATAACTAAATCATCACTTTGCTCAACTTCGCAATTATAATTTTGAAGAGCACCAAAATCTAATGAACCTGGAAAATTTAAAGCTACGCTTAACCTTGTTTTATCTCCAATTGCTTTTATAGTTATAGCTTCATTAGGAGTAACCTTTCCTGCTGTTCCAATCCATATATAATTACTAGAATTTTTTATCCCTGTCTGTGGTGTTATTCTATAACCATTTATTGAAATAGCTTCTGCCTTTGAATACCATAATAAATTAACTAAGTGTATAAGTTCTTCTTCAGTGATACTTGTTCCAACATTATCGTTACTTGATCCAAATATAGATGTTTTTGGAGTTATTTTAATTATAACCCCAGGACCTTCTACATCAACTAAACCTAAATGCATTCTAGCAGAGTCTAATTGATTTTTTATCTCTTTACCAACATTACCTTCTTTTGAAGCTGCATCTTCTAATTTTTTAAGTTCTTCATTTAAAGCATTATTTTTATTTTGAAGACTATCCTTTTCCTTTTTTAAACTTTCAAGTTCTGCAACAATATCATTTTCATTATAGTCTTTCACGCTATTTTCATTGCTTTTATTTAATGCCTTAAATTGGTATGTCAAAAGAAACCCTAATAATATACAAACAACTGCAATAGAAATCTGTGAAATAGATTTCTTCATAAAAAATACCCTCCTCTATTTTTCTTCTTTAATTACTGGAGTGCCATCAAAGCTTAAATCTATATATCCCTTTTTAAAATTAAGCTTTTTATCTTCTAATATGTTTAATGCTATATTAACCTTTTTTATTAAATCATTACCATTTCCAACTTTAACTTCAACATTATCAAAGTAGATAATGATATTATTAATATTAGCTACATTAACCATTGTTATTTTATTTTTAGTTGTATTTGAGTTTTTTATTTGATAAAGAGTTTCTAAAAACTCCTCTAGTCTTTTATCATCTTTAGTATCTATGTATTTTTCTCCAATTTTGCGCTCTTCTGATTTAATTCCATTAAGCTCTATAAGTCCATCACCTTTTAGATTTTTAACCTTCTCTAATAATACTAAATCCGCACTTATAACATCATATTCGTCACCACTTTTAACATAATATCCTACATCCTTTTCTTTTATGTTTATTTGAACTGTTGAAGGAAAATGTCTTTTTAATGTTATTGTATCAACATACGGATCTGATTTTAACTTTTGCTCTATCTCACTACTTTTAACAAAAAATATATTTTTCCCTTTAATATACTTAAGCTTTTCTTCTATTAAATCTTTAGTAACCAATTTTTTCCCTTCGATATCTACTTTTTTAATATCAAAAAATCCAGATTTAATTACAACTAAGCCTCCAGCTATCAAGCATACTAATATTATAAATATACTTTTTCTAATAAGTCTTTTTCTTTTTGTTTTTTTTATAAACTTATTTTTATTTGTTCCCATCCTATCTCTAAACCTATCCCTATCTCTTTTTTACATACATTAATATAATATCATTGTTATAATTTTTTTTCATTAAAAATTTCTTAACAACGAATTAATTATTATTTATATTTTTACAAAAAAAGAATTTAATAGATGTAATTCTATTAAATTCTTTTTAGACTTTATTTGCTTTTTTTAATTCCTTGCTTTTTATCCGATTGTCTAGATATATTAATAAGTATACCCATTGCTATCATATTTATTACAAGAGATGTACCTCCATAACTTATAAAAGGTAATGGAACTCCAGTAACTGGCATAGAACCTGTTACAACAGCTATATTTATAATTGATTGAACAGCTATAACTGCAGTTATTCCTATAGCTAAAAGACTTCCATAACTATCCTTAGCTCTCATAGCAATCCTTATTCCTCTCCAAACAAAAACAACAAATAATGCAATTATTACAAGACATCCGATTAGCCCAAGTTCTTCTCCAATTATAGAGAATATAAAGTCATTATGAGGTTCTGGCATATAAAGCATTTTTTGTCTTGATTGACCAAGACCTAATCCTGTTACTCCACCTGCTCCTAATGCATAAAATGATTGAATTAATTGATATCCATTACCAGCTGGATCTTTCCATGGATTTATAAAATTAAGCATTCTAGCTCTTCTGTAAGGTTCTCCTAAAGCAAAACCTAATGCCGCAACCCCTAGTACTGGTGCAACAATACCAAACATATGACGTTTTCTTGCACCGGATGCAAATACCATTAAAAATGTAACTATCATTATTACAGATGCTATACTAAGGTTTTTTTCTGCTAAAACTAAAGCTGCAAAAATCCCTGCAACAAAGAAACTTGGAATAATACCATTTTTAAAACTTTTTACTTTATCACCTTTCTTTTCAAGAAACATTGCAATATATAAAACTACAACATATTTTGCAAGCTCAGATGGTTGAAATGATAGTGGTCCAAGTTGAATCCATCTTTTCGCACCATTTACTCCTGGAAAAGCAAAAACTAAAAGCAATAACGGTATCGTTACAATAAGTGCTATTAAAGTATATTTTTTAAGTTTATGATAGTCTAATGCAATCATAAAGAACATAGCACCAATTCCTAATATGCTCCAAATCACTTGTCTTTTTAAGAAATACATACTATCTTTATAATTAAACATAGCATAATATGAGCTTGCTGAGTATACCATTACTACCCCTACAGCAAGTAATAATATTATAGTACAAAATATACCATAATCAATCTCACCCATTCTCTTACCCTTGGGTTTTGTTTTTTTCATAATAAAATTCCTCCACCTTATAAGACTAAAGCGAAATAGCCGCTATAATACAAAGGATAACAGTAACAATTGAAAATACTGTAACAACTTTAACTTCTGACCATCCTAATTGTTCAAAGTGATGGTGAACTGGCGCCATTTTAAATACTCTCTTACCAGTTGTTTTAAATGATACAACTTGTATTATTACTGATAAAGTTTCAAATACATATATACCACCAACAATTACTAAAATAAATGGATTTTTTAATAATAAAGCAATACTTGCTACTGCTCCACCTAAAGCTAATGATCCTGTATCACCCATGAAGATTTTAGCAGGATATGCATTATATCTTAAGAATCCTAAAAGTGCTCCAATTAAAGCTAATGCAAATACTGATATATGATAATTATGTTGATTAAATGCAACAACACTAAAGAAAATTAATACTATTACAGTTACAGTTGATGCTAAACCATCTAATCCATCTGTAAGGTTTACTGCATTTGTTGCTCCTGCATAATATATTATTACAAAAGGAATATATAAAATTCCTAAATTTATTTCTGTTCCTAAAAATGGTACTACAATACTAGTTCCAAGTACAGTATAAGCATAATAAGCCATAGCTACTGAGAATAAAAGTAATAATAACATTTTTTGCCATGCTCTTAACCCTAAATTATTCTTGTGTATTATCTTAAGCATATCATCTAAGAATCCTATGAAACCAAAAGCTATCATTGAATATAATACAACCATACCTTCATCAGATATATTATATCTCATAACAAGCATTACAATAGTAACTGATATTATAAATATAATACCTCCCATAGTTGGTGTACCTGCTTTTTTAAAGTGGCTCTTTGGCCCTTCTTCTCTAATATTTTGTCCAAATTTAAATTTGTGTAGCATTGGAATAAATATAGGTCCAAGTATCAATGATATAAGAAAACCTAATACTAATGCTAAAATCGTGACTGGATTAATAAAACTACTAAAAAATTCCCCCATCGTTACCACCAAAGTTTTTTATACTTTGATAGTTCACCTCCTTCGTTAATATTTTATATTTTTTAATGCTTCGACTATTTCTTCGAACTTTTCTCCTCTTGATGCTTTAACTAAAATAACATCTCCTGGTTTTATGATTGAATTTAAGTCGTTTATTAAATTTACCTTTGTATTATATAATTTTATTTGTTCTTTTTCAAAACCTTCTTTAAAATCATCTATAAATTCTCCAGAGCAAATAAGCATATCAACTTTATCATTTGCATATTTTGCAACTTCTCTATGAGAATTTGATGCTTCATCTCCAAGTTCTCTCATAGTTCCTAAAATGGCTATTTTTCTTCCATCTCTACTACTTAATACATCAAGTGCAGCCTTCATTGAATCTGGGCTTGCATTATAACAATCATTTATTATTTCAATTCCATCTCCATCTATAAACTCTAATCTCATTGATGTAGCTTCCATATTTTTAAGCCCATTTATCATCTCTTCTACAGTTAAGCCTAATTCAAATGATGCTGCTATTGCAAGAAGTGCATTTAATACATTGTGCTTACCTACCATAGGAAGGTTTATTCTATGTGACTTTCCGTTGAAATTTAAGTCAAATGAAGTTGTTTCTCTTGTTAATTCGATATTGCTTGCATAATAATCATAACCTTTATTATATCCAGTTTTTATTATCTTATACTCTTTATCAGAAACTGTACTTAACATATCATCTTCTTCATTTAATATAAGAACATTATCTTTATTAAAGAAATCTGTAATTTCCATCTTAGCCTTTAAAATGTTTTCTCTTGTCTTTAAATTTTCTATATGTGATACTCCAATATTTGTAATCATCGCAATATCTGGTCTTGCACAATCTGCTAAGTTATGAATTTCATTAAAGTCACTCATTCCCATCTCTAAAACAGCAACATCAATGCTACTATCTAACTGTAATACCATAAGTGGCAGACCTATTTCATTATTAAAGTTACCCTTTGTCTTAAAAACTTTATATTTTCCACTTAAAAATGCACTAACTAAATCTTTAGTAGATGTTTTTCCTGTAGAACCTGTTATTCCAACTACTTTTAATCCAAGTTTTTCTCTATAGCCTTTTGCAATATCTAAAAGTGCCTTTTTGCCATTATTAACTTTAATTACAACACCATCTACATCATTTTCTTCAAATAATACTTCGTCTACTATTGCAATTGTAGCTCCTTTTTCAAATGCTTCTTTAACATATTTATTTCCGTTAAAGTTCTCTCCCTTTAAAGCTAAAAATACATTACCATTTTTTATATTTCTTGTATCTGTTGATAATGTATTAAATATCTTTTCTTCCTTATCAACTATAACCTTTCCATTACAATATTTAAGTAATTCTTCAAATGTTAATTCCATAAATTACACCTCTAGTTCTTTTTTAATATTTCTTCTATAACTTCTCTTTCATCAAAATGTATTGTTCCTGTATTAAGTATTTGATATGTTTCATGCCCTTTACCAGCTATAACAATTACATCTCCATTTTTAGCAATTTCCATAGCTTTTTCTATTGCATCATATCTATTTGTAATCTTTATATAATTTTCTTTAGATATTCCATCTAATATATCATTTATTATAGCTTCTGGATCTTCGCTTCTTGGATTATCTGAAGTAATTATTGCAATATCTGATAAATCTGTTCCTATCTTACCCATCTGAGGTCTTTTTACCTTATCTCTATCTCCTCCACAGCCAAAAACAGATATAAGTCTTCCTTTAGTAAATTCTCTAGCTGTTTCTAGTATCTTTTCAAGTCCATCTGGAGTATGAGCATAATCAATTATTATTTCATATGGAAGATTATATTTTCTTGATGCTCTTTCACATCTACCTGGAACAACTACATCTTCTAAGCCTTTTTTTATGTCTTTTAAAGCTATCTTAGATGTATAGCATGCACCAATAGCTCCTAATGCATTATATATATTATATTCTCCTGGTATAGGAAGAACAATATTTTCTTCTTCACCGTTTATTTTTAAATCAAATGTTATATCCATGCTTTCTAAAATTTGATTTTTTGCCATTATATCAGCATTTTGTTTTAAGCTATATGTCTTAAAATTATTTATATTTTCTTTTTTTAAATCTTCAGTTATTCTTACTCCATAGCTATCATCTATATTTATTATGCTAACTTCACTTCTTTTAAATAATTTATATTTTGCTTTATAATAGTTTTCAAACGTCTTATGGAAATCTAAATGATCTCTTGTTAGATTTGTAAATATTCCAACTTTAAAATCTATCCCATATACTCTGTCTAATTCTAATGAATGAGATGAAACTTCCATTACGCAGTGCTTTACGCCTTTATCGACCATTTTTCTAAAAAGTTCTTGTAACTCTAAAGATTCTGGAGTTGTTCTTTCAGTTTCTAACTTTTCATCTCCTATGTAATTTGCTATTGTTCCTATAAGTCCAACCTTTTCTCCAACGCTTTCAAAAATATCTTTTATCATAAATGCAGTTGTAGTTTTTCCGTTTGTTCCTGTTATCCCTATAATATTAAGCTTTTCGCAAGGGTTACCATAATATCTAGCACCTAATTTAGCAAGAGCTTTTCTTGTATCATTAAACTTAATAACTGTTACATCTTCATTAGATACATTAATATTCTCTTCACAAATTATAACTTTAGCTCCCTTTTCTATAGCACTATCTATAAACTTATGTCCATCACTTGCAAATCCTTTTATACAGACAAACATATCTCCATTTTCTACTTTTCTACTATCATAGTTAATGCTTCTTATATCAATATCACAATTTCCCTTTAATACTTCATAATTTAATCCTTCTAATAACTTAGATAGATTCATCTAATCATCTCCTTTAAAATAATATGCAACTTTAATAGTTATATTACATTTACTATTTAAAATAGCATGTAAGGCTTTCCTCCCTACATGCTATAACAATCAAGAATTTAATCTTTATAATCTGAGTTCAAAGTTAACTTAACGTTTGTTCCTTTATTAATTAATTCTCCACTTGGTATGCTCTGGTTGGTTACTTTACCTTCACCTTCAAAATTAGCAGTTATTCCAAGATCTTTTAAAAGTTTACTTGCTGCATCTTTAGAATATCCACTAACATCTGGCATAATGATAGCTTCTTTATTTTCAGTATTTCCTTCAGTATATAGAGTTATTTTTGTTCCTTCTTTTACTGAATATCCTGGGTATGGTTTTATATTTGTTACTGCTTTACCACTACCTTCTATATTATAGTCTAAATTTGCTTCTTTTAAAATCTTTTTAGCTTCTTCAATATTTTTTCCTCTTACTTCTGGAATTACTGCATCTCTAATTATTGCTGAATCATTTTCATTTGAAAAATCGCTTTCTAAATAATTAAATATGTCTGTAAATAAAACTTTTGCAATTGGACTTGTTACAACTCCAGCATAATAATTTCCATTACTAGGCTCATCAATAGTAATCATTACAGTTACTTTTGGATCGCTAACTGGTGCCATACCTACAAATGTTGATATATATTTTCCTGGTGCATAAGTTCCAGTTTCAGGATTTACCTTTTGAGCAGTACCAGTTTTACCACCAATATGATATCCTTCTATAAAAGTTCCTTTTGCAGACCCTGCTTTAACAACTCTTTCTAAATATGTTCTAAGTTTTGCTGTAGTTTCCTTATCTGCTACAGTTGTCTTAGTTGGTTCAAATGATCTATCTATTACATTAACACCTGAATCATCTACATGAGAAACCTCTTTCATAACATGAGGTTGTATTAATGTTCCACCATTTGCTACAGCATTAAACGCTGCCATAAATTGAACTGAGTTTACTGCATTAGTTTGACCAAAAGAAATTGTAGCTAAATCTGTAGCTGAAATATTGTCAGGATTTTTTATTATCCCTGGCGCTTCTCCTGGAAGATCAATTCCACTCTTTTTACCAAAGCCAAATTTATTTATATATTTATATAGTTTATCTTTTCCAAGTCTTTGACCAAGTTCCATGAAACCAACATTACAAGAATTTTGTATTATTTCTGGGAAGGTTTCTGTTCCATGCCCACTAGTTTTCCAACATTTTATTTTTCTATTTCCAAAAGTTAATGATCCATTACATACAAACTTATCATCTTCATGCACAACATCTTCTTGCATAGCAGCTATAGCTGTTATTACCTTAAATATTGAACCTGGCTCAAACGTATCATTTACAAGTCTATTTCTCCACATTTTTTGAACCTTATCATATTCAGTTTTCCCTGTAAATTCATCTGCACCTTCAAATGG
>NZ_JAXFPT010000032.1:0-4741 GCF_034179595.1 Clostridium sp. | reverse complement strand
GTGGAACAAAATTATAATGATAATGTTAAAAAATCTCTCTACTTAAATGTAGAGAGATTTTTATTTTTATTTTGTATTTGGTTTATCGCCTCTTAAATATGATGGGTTAGAATGATTATTAGCATTAGATTTTGATGTTATGCTATTTGGTTCATCATATAATTGTCTTAAGGAATGGCCATTTTTTGGTACATTTTTCATGATATTCACCTTTCTTCTGTTGTAATTTTTATCAAATTAAGATTATTAATTTGATTTTTATAGTATTTGTTTCATTAAATTTTATATACACTAAATTAAGTAAATCAGCTTATCTTTTAATAAAATTATATAGACTAGTACAATTATATAAACTACCTATGTTGACACAAAATTGAAAATATGTTATATAAAGAATATGGTTAGCACTCAATGGGTGAGAGTGCTAATAAAAATTGAATTAACGTATTATTTCGGTATGTTTTTAGTGTGAAAGGGGAAAGAAATATGGAAAAGAAACAATTTAAAGCAGAATCTAAAAGATTATTAGACCTTATGATTAACTCAATATATACAAATAGAGAAATATTTTTAAGAGAACTTATATCTAATGCAAGTGATGCTATTGATAAGATTTACTATAAAGCATTAGTAGATGATTCCATAAGATTTAATAGAGATGATTATTATATCAAGATAACTCCTGATAAGGAAAATAGAACTTTAACAATTAGTGATACTGGTATAGGTATGACAAAGGAAGATCTTGAAGAAAATCTTGGTGTTATAGCTCAAAGTGGATCATTAAAGTTTAAGAAAGAAAATGAAGTTAATGATGAGCATAATATAATAGGACAATTTGGTGTTGGTTTTTATTCAGCTTTCTTAGTTGCTAAAAAGGTTACAGTTATAAGTAAAGCTTTTGGAAGTAATGAAGCTTATAGATGGGAATCAGAAGGTGAAGATGGATATACTATAGAACCTTGTACTAAAGATACAGTAGGAACAGATATTATTCTTACTATGAAAGAAAATGTAGAAGATGAAGATTATGATCAATATTTAGATGAATATAAATTACAAGCAATGATTAAAAAATATTCAGATTTTATAAGATACCCAATTAAGATGGATGTAACTTCAAGAAAGCTTAAAGAAGGTAGTGAAGATGAATATGAAGAAGTTAAGGAAACTAAAGTAATAAATAGTATGGTTCCTATATGGAAGAAAAATAAAAAGGAACTTACTGATGAAGACTATAATAACTTCTATTTAGAAAAACATTATGGATTTGATAAGCCTTTAAAACATATTCATATAAGTGTAGATGGTATGATGAGCTATAATGCTATATTATTTATACCAGAAAATATTCCATATGATTTCTATACAAGAGAATATGAAAAAGGATTAGAATTATATTCAAATGGTGTTCTAATAATGGAAAAGTGCGGGGACTTATTACCTGATTACTTTGGATTTGTTAAAGGGGTAGTGGACTCACCAGATTTATCTCTTAACATATCAAGAGAAATGTTACAACATGATAGACAATTAAGACTTATTGCAAAGAATATAAAAAATAAGATTAAAAATGAACTAAAGAATATGTTAAAGAATGAAAGAGAAAAGTATGAAAAATTCTATAATTCATTTGGAAGACAATTAAAATATGGAGTATATGATGATTTTGGAGCAAATAAGGATGTATTAAAGGAATTATTAATGTTCTATTCATCAAAGGAAAAGAAATTAGTTACATTAGATGAATATGTAGATAGAATGCCAGAAAGTCAAAAATATATCTATTATGCTACTGGTGAATCAAATGAAAGAATTGAAAAATTACCACAAACAGAAGCATTATTAGATAAAGGATATGAAATATTATACTTTACTGAAGATATAGATGAATTTGCTATAAAGATGCTTATGAATTATAAAGATAAGGAATTTAGATCAGTATCTGGCGGAGATTTAGGAATAGAATCAGAAGATAATAAAGAGGTATCAGAAGTAGAAGAAAAAGAAAATAAAGAAATCTTTGAAGCTATGAAAGAATTATTAAATGGCAAGGTTACAACTGTTAAAGAATCAAAGATATTAAAGAATTATCCAGTATGCTTATCAACAGTTGGAGATATAACACTTGAAATGGAAAAGATATTAAATGCTATGCCTAATAATCAAGCAGTAAAGGCTGAGAAGGTTTTAGAAGTTAATATAAATCATGATGTATTTAAAGCATTAAAGAATGCATATGAAAATGATAAAGATAAGTTTAACTTATATACTAATTTATTATATAATCAAGCATTGCTTATAGAAGGAATAGACATAAAAGATCCAGTAGATTTTACAAATGATATATGTAAATTAATGAAATAAAAATGAAAAAAGCTCTACCTTTTTGGTAGAGTTTTTTTATTGTTTGAATTTATGCTTATAACTAAAGGTTTTTATTAGTTTAAGAATAAGGTATGTAGCAAATACTATTGTATAAATAATTAGGTCAAATGATTTTTTATGTAACTTATTTAATGATAAAACTAAAATATGTATGTAAGTTAAAAGATAAAATAAGTAAGCAAATCTTTGTAGCTTTTTCCAATCATTATATTTAATTTTAATTCTAATCTTTTTAAATGAAGTTATAAATAATGGAATCATTATTAAAAACGCTATAATTCCTATAATTAAATAAGTAACATATAAAGGTTTTAATGGTTTGCCAGGAATCAATTTAAGTATAATAAATCTAGCAAAATACATTATACAATGTGGAAGTATAAATATAGAACCTAGTATAGCTAATTCAGCTCTTATACTTAATAGTTTTTTAGTTAAATTCCATCTTGGATTTAATGCTCCTGCAAACATTACAAGCACAAAAAATGCAATTGAAATATGTCCTTTCATAGAAACCCTTTCTAAAGTTCCTATAAATCCATTTAGTTCAATATTAGAAGTTAATCTTAAGATTTCATAAACAGTTGTCAAAATAGCCATTACAGAAGCTATAAAATAAAATATTTTTGCATGATTTCTAATTGATTTTGTAAAAAGTAGTACTAAAAGCGTTACTACGATTAATGAATAAATAAAATACATATGATACTCCTTTTCTTTAAATATTGATAATCAATATCAATAAAAGTTTAATATAGTTATAGAATTTAGTCAATAATTTTTTTAATATAAACTTAGTATTGATAAAAAAGTGACAATAAAATACCTTATATAGTAATAAAAATATAAAAAGTTTTGCATATGGATGAATTTTATATATCCACAAAAATAAATTCTCTGATTAATAAATTTAAAAATTAAACATATAAGTAGTTTATATAACAATTCAAATAAAAGGGAGAAAGAAAATGGATGATAATAGAGAGCAGTGGGGTTGTAAATTTGGATTTATACTTTCAGCAGTAGGCTCAGCAGTTGGATTAGGAAACATATGGAGATTCCCTTATGTTGCATATGCAAATGGTGGAGGAGCATTTTTAATCCCATATTTTGTTGCAATATTTACAGCAGGGATTCCAATTTTAATTTTAGAATATGGAATGGGTCACAAATATAAAGGATCAACTCCTCTTGCAATAGCTAGAGGAAAGAAAAATTGGGAATGGCTTGGATGGTGGCCAACCATAAATGCATTTATAATATTAATTTATTATTCAATGATACTTAGTTGGACTATTAATTACTTAAAGCTTAGTTTTACAAAAGGCTGGGGTAATGATACTAATACATTTTTCTATAATTCATTTTTAAATACAAGTAATTCACCTTTAGAATTTGGTGGGATTGTATGGAACATACTAATTGGAATAGCTTTTATCTGGGGAATAAATTGGTTTATTTGCTATAAAGGAATTAAAAAGGGTATAGAAAAAGTTAATAAAGTACTTTTACCTACATTAGTTTTTATTATGATAGTAATTGCTATAAGATCTATAAATTTAGAAGGAGCAGTTAAAGGACTTAATACATTATTTACTCCAGATTGGTCAATGATGTTAAAACATGAGGTATGGATTGCAGCATATGGTCAAGTATTCTTTTCATTGAGTTTAGCTATGGGAATAATGATGACTTATTCAAGTTATTTACCTAAAGATACAGATATAAATAATAGTGCTTTCATTACTGGATTTGCAAACTGTGGATTTGAGTTTTTATCTGCAATAGCAGTCTTTTCTATTTTAGGATATATGGCAACAGCACAAGGGGTTGAAGTATCAAAAGTTGTATCAAGTGGAGTTGGACTTGCATTTATAGTTTTTCCACAGGTATTTACTACTATGGGATCAATAGGAACAGTGCTTGGAGTTTTATTTTTCTTATGCTTAATATTTGCTGGAATAACTTCATCAGTATCACTTATACAAGCAGTATCAGCACCTTTTGAAGATAAATTTGGATGGGATAAAAAAAGAGTTGTTACAGCATTGGCTATATTAGGTTTTTTAATTAGCATAGTTTTTGCAACAGGAGCTGGTTTATATTTATTAGATATAATAGATAATTTTATAAATAATTTTGGAATAGTAGTTGTTGGTTTCTTAGAAGTTGTTTTAATCGGATGGATAGTTACACCAGATGAAATTCGTAGTCATACTAATAAAGTTTCTTATTTTAATATAGGAAAGTGGTGGAATATAATGATTAAGTATATATCACCAGCTATATTAATTTTCATGCTAATTCAAACATTATTTACTGAATTTACTACACCGTATGGAGGATATAATTT
>NZ_JAXFPT010000089.1:0-1266 GCF_034179595.1 Clostridium sp. | reverse complement strand
AATCTTAACCATCTTTTGAGTTCCCTTAACTCCAAGTTTTTTCATAAGATCCTTTCTCTTTATTCTTACAAAAACATCTCCCTCTTCATTGACCCAATCATTTTCAATAGATAAAGATACCATATCAAGTAAAAGAGAATATGCAACCTTAGACTCCAACATCAAAGAGTCATACTTCTCTGACATAAGAGCCTTTGGTAGCCTATAAAAACTTGAAACCTTAAAATTATTTTTATTTATAAATTTGCACATAAAAAATCCTCCTTCTAAAAACCACATACAGATTAATTAAAATCTAAGGTTCTTAAAAAGAGGACTTTTATATAACAAATCTCTAAAAATATATATTTAAAACTAATGATTAGTATAAAAATTCTTTTAGCAGTCTATAATACAAAAGAAGTCCTTGATTTTAGGTTCCTCAGATACCTCGCTTATCTGTAGAATTTACAGGTGTTACCGCACCTATAAAATCTAGGGCTTTATTTACTTTTGAAAATAGTTTGTGCTAAAACATAAATAATATTCTTTGAATTCCTTAACTATAAAATTTAATTATTATTAATCTTCATAACTTCAGACATAAATTCATCATATGAGATTTTACCTAATGCAAAATCCATACTCTTCATATACATCTTTTCATTTTTTGTATGTTCTCTTGAATAGCTTGATTCTAATAATTTATCTTCATCAGTTAAAGGTTCTAATACATGTTGCTTTTTAGAGAAAGCTTCAAAATATCTTAAACCAAACTTTCTTTGAGATACTGCATCAATATGTATACCATCTGGATTAGATGTTAAGCCTTTTGCAGTAACAAAATAACAATTATCTTGTTCAGAAGCAAACTTTTCTAATTCTTTATTAACTAAAGCATATTCTGTACAGTTTTTTCCGAATCCTTCTTTACCTAAGAAATCTGGTAATCCTCCAATAATAAGTGGAATATCTGGAGCATTTAATTCTTTTCTAAGTGTTTCAATGATTAAAAGTAGCTTTTTATAATATGTTTTATAATTACCATTAAAACTATCAGTTTCTCCTTGATGCCATAGGATACCTGCTAGTTCACTAGTTTCCATTGCAAATTTAGCTTCACTTATTGCATGTCTAAAAAGTACCTTATCTATAGCCCAATCATCTAATGAACTTCCACCTTCAGCGCAAGGAATTAAACCAATAGTATCTTCTTTATTTTCAGAGCACCATGCATCTGCAAATGAACTAACTAAACTTACTCCTGCAACAGGACGATCATAATTA
>NZ_JAXFPT010000083.1:0-5257 GCF_034179595.1 Clostridium sp. | reverse complement strand
GATAAATTATATATTAAAGAATTTACTTATTCAAATAGAAAATTAATAAATTTTATCTAAAAATAATAGGGATATTTAGTTAAAGTATATGTTGTATTATTATTTTAGTAAAATAATAAATGTTTTAAGTATACATTAATTGAAAATACAGTAAAAACATATTATTTTGTGTTATCATAATATATAATTGAAAAAGTTTACTTACACTAATATAAATTTGAGAAAAAGAGAAAATATGATATAAAAAAGCAATGAAACAACTATTTAGATTAAATAAAAGATTGAATTGTGTAGAATTTGTGATTTGCGTAATGATATCTGGAGGAAGATTTTATGAATAAATCTAATTTAAAAGAAGAAATAAAACATGGTACTATGTATTTCCCTTGTGCAGCTTATATAGTAGAAAATAAAAAAGATGGTTTATTAGCAAAATACCATTGGCATTCTGAATTAGAAATTATTTATTTTAATAAGGGCAAATTTACTCTTGAAATAGATATGGACAAGTATGTTATAGAAGATGAATGTTTTTGTTTTATAAATAGTGAAGAATTACATTTAGTAAGGGGAGACTATCCTTGTACTGAAAGTGCACTAGTATTTAATTTAAAAATGCTTAATTTTAATATGTTTGATTTAACTGAAAGTGAATTAATAACTCCTCTTTTAACAAAAAAACTAAAGATACCAAGGTTTATTTATAAAGATGATCCTGTTTTCAATGATATATATAAGGAATATGAAAAAATCATAAATATATATAAGGAAAATGTTGTTGAAAAAATATATACTAATTATAAAGATAATGTGATTCCACAAATACAAATAAAAATAGGATTACTTAGTATTTTATCAATATTATATAAAAATAATTTATTAATTAGTGATTCTGAAAACACTAATAATTATAAGATAGAATATATAAAAAAGATTATTTTATATATTAAGGATAATTATAAAAAGAAGATTTTTATAAAAGATTTAGCTAAAGAAATTAATATGAATGAACAGTATTTTTGTAGATTTTTTAAAAGTGTTATTGGAAAATCTCCTCTGCAGTACATAAATGAATATAGAATTAAGAAGAGTGAGGAATTATTAAAAGAAACAGATATGAATATTATGAATATATGTTTAGAATGTGGATTTAATAATATGGGGAATTTTATAAATACATTTAAAAAACAAACAGGATTAACTCCAATGAAATATAGAAAAGATAATATATAGGTCATAAAAGCGTAATTTAAAATCAAGAATATATAAGAAATTTATCTTATAATATCTTATTATAGATGTATAAAGAATAAAACATTGAATTTAGGAGGTTTTAGATTATGAAAAAGTGGTGGCACAATAAAGTAGCATATCAAATATATCCAAAAAGTTTTTGTGATACAAATGCAGATGGAATTGGAGATTTAAAAGGAATTATAAGTAAATTAGATTATTTAAAAGATTTAGGTATTGATATAATTTGGTTATCACCTATTTATTGTTCTCCTATGGTTGACCAAGGATATGATATTTCAGATTATTATAATATAGATCCAAGCTTTGGAACAATGGATGATATGGAAACGTTATTAGAAGAAGCAAAAAAAAGAAATATGTATATAATAATGGATTTAGTAGTAAATCATTGTTCAGATAAACATGAATGGTTTAAAAAAGCTTTAGAAGATCCAGATGGAGAATATGGAAAGTATTTTTATATAAGAGAAGGAAAAGGAGATAATCCTCCTTGCAATTGGAGATCTTATTTTGGAGGAAGTGTATGGGAAAAGATACCTAATACAAATAAATATTATTTCCATTCATTTGCAAAAGAACAACCAGATTTAAATTGGGAAAATCCAAAAGTAAAAGAAGAAATATATAAAATGATTAATTGGTGGTTAGATAAAGGTTTAGCTGGTTTTAGAATAGATGCTATTATAAACATAAAGAAAGACTTAAGTTTTCAAGACTTTGAAGCTGATGGAGAAGATGGACTTTGTGATATAAGTAAAATGTTAAACAAAGCTCAAGGCATTGGAGATATGTTAAAAGAATTAAAAAGAGAAACTTTTGATAAGTATGATGCTTTTACAGTTGGAGAAGTTTTCAATGCTAAGGAAGGTGAACTTGGTAAGTTTATAGGCGAGGATGGATATTTTTCATCTATATTTGATTTTGATATGGAAGTTTTAGGTCAAGAACAATCAAATCGTTGGTATTTAAACAAAGAATTTACTACAAATGAATTAAGAGAAGTTATTTTTAAGAGTCAACTTGAAGCTTTAGGAATTGGTTTTAAAGCAAATATTATTGAAAATCATGATGAACCAAGAGGAGTAAGCCGTTATATAAAAGCAGGAGAGTGTAATGATACTAGTAAAAAGGCTCTTGCGATTATAGAAGTAATGCGTAGAGGGATTCCTTTTATTTATCAAGGTGAAGAAATAGGCATGACAAATAATAACCTTGATTCTATAGACAAGTTTAATGATATATCTACAATAGAAAATTATGATAGAGCTATTAAAGAAGGTTTTAGTAAAGAAGAGGCTTTAAAGCTTGTAAATAAGTTTAGTAGAGACAATGGTAGAACACCATTCCAATGGAATGATAGTATTAATGCTGGATTTACAGAAGGAACTCCTTGGCTTGGTGTAAACAAAAATTATAAAGAAATAAATGTAGAATCACAACTAAATGATAAAAATTCTGTTTTAAGTTTTCATAAGGAACTAATAAAATTAAGAAAATCAGAAGAATATAGTGAAGCAATTGTATATGGTGATTTTATACCAGATTTAGAGAATTATGATAATGTTATTTCATTTTATAGAAAAGGAAAAGATAAAAATTTAATGGTAATAATAAATTATCAAAATAAAAAACAAATGATAGATTTTGAAGAAAAATATAAAATGTTAATCAATAACTATGGATATGTAGAAATTGATAATAATAAATTAATGTTAGAACCATATCAAGGTATTGTAGTAGAAATACTATAAGAAAAAGATAAATAAAAAAAAGAAGCCTGAGGCTTCTTTTTTTATTAAAATTATTTAGTTGTTTCTTTAATAGTAAAAACTGATAATGATCCAATTATTAATAGAATACCAGCAACTAAGAACATTGTAGGCATTGAAGAACCTAATAGTGGGAAAATTATAAAGCTTAAGCAAGAAGCTACAATTTGTGGTAAACAAACACTACAATTGAAAAGTCCAAGATACATACCCATATTTTTACCAGATAAAGAATTAGTTAAAATAGTTAATGGGAATGTCATCATTGCTGCCCACGCAATTCCAATTAATATAAATGAAATTATTAATATATATTCATTATGAACAAAGAATACTGAACCAAATCCTATAGCACCTAATATAAGGCTAAGGAAATAGAATGTTTTTTTACTATTATTAGGTATACGTGATAATACAAGAGACCATAAAACAGCACCAATTGATTCTACAGCTGTTAAAACATCAAACCAATTTCCAGCTTCTTGATAAGCTTGACTAAAAGGTTGTGTTGTATGCCATACATTTAATGCAACAGCTCCAGTACCATAAGTCCACAAATATTGAAATGCCATCCAACAGAAAAATTGAACTAAAGTTATTGTCCAAAAAGTTTTTGGAGCATTAATAAGTAATTTTATAATATTACTTTTTTCTTTGGTTTCGTTTACATTAATACCATGATATGATGCATATTCTTCAGGTGAATATTCTTTAACTTTGAATACTGTAAATAGACAACAAATAATTAAAATAGCAGCTCCTATATAGAAAGATATTATAACTGATTTAGGAACAACTCCTTTTGAAGCAGTATTTGAAACTCCGATTAAAGTTAATATAAATGGAAAAATACTAGCTAATACAGCACCACTATTTGAAAGAAAACTTTGAATTGAATATGCAAAGCCTTTTTGTTTTTCATTAACCATATCTCCAACCATCATTTTAAACGGTTGCATAGCAACGTTAGAAGCAAGATCTAAAACTAAAACAGTAATCGCACCAAAAAGTAAAGCAGCTACAGAAGCATATCCAAAACCAAAGCTTCCTGAGTTTGGCATTAAACACATAACGATTACAGCAGCGACAGAACCTATTATTAAATAAGGAATACGACGACCAATTTTGGGTATCCATGTTTTATCTGAGAAATATCCTACTAATGGTTGAACAATTAAACCAGCAAGTGGGGGTAAAATAAAGAAAAATCCTAAATTATCAGGGCTTGCCCCTAAAGTTTGAAATATACGACTCATATTTGAAGTTTCCAATTGAAATGCCATTTGGACTCCTAAGAAACCAAAGCTTATCATCCAAATAGTACTAATTGGCAGGTTAGGTAATTTATTTTTTGTATTTACTTCGTAATTTGATTTACTCTTTTGTTTCATATAAATTTCCTCCTATTGTTTAATAAACTCTATAAAAAGTTACTTAAAATGCATTTGAAGTATTATGTATAACTATATTTTATAACTTAACTTTAAAAACTTCTTACGATTTATTGACTTGAAATTACACTTTTTTTACTTTTTTTAAACGTTTTACTAAAGCAATATTGTGATTATATAGAATAAGAAAGATAGTTTTTTATTTCGAATTGATTGAAAATACAATAAAAGTATATTTTTTATGTTATCATAATATATGGTCGAAAATTCACTTGTATTTATAATTAAATTTAAGAAAGGAGAGAAAATAAAAGTAAATATGAGACAAAATATAATAAAACAACTATTTAGATTAAATAAAAGACCAGCTTCTATGGAAAAGGTAATTTGTGCAGCGATATCTGGAGCTTTTCCAATATTAATTGGAATTTTATTGGGAAACATAAGATATGGATTAATAGCTTCTATAGGTGGATTTACATATTTATATGTGTTTAATGAACCATATGCTAGACGTGCTAAAAAGATTTTGTTTGCAGGTCTTGGCATAACCTCATGTGTTGGTTTAGGATTAGTTCTTAGGACATATCCTATGATATCAATACTAATAATAGGTTTAATAGGATTTTTTGTAACATTTGTATTTAGCGTTTTAAAAATGATAGGACCAGCAACAATATTTTTTGTTATGAGTTTTAGTATGGTTTCAAATATGAATATAAAAACATCACAAATTCCAATCGTTATTGCATTAGTATTTTTATCTAGTGTATTTTCATGGATATTAAGTATGATTGGATATTTATTTAATCCACATGGTCCAGAAATAAATAAAGTTAA